>NZ_JBQKFH010000016.1:0-46097 GCF_052119425.1 Enterococcus cecorum | reverse complement strand
AAGTCTAGTCAGTATTATTTCGAACCGCTCTATGAGCTACTACACGAAAAATTATTAACACAAGACCTTCTTCATGCGGATGAAACAGCTTATAGAGTTTTAGAAAATGAGACTCCCTTGACTTATTACTGGACATTCCTGTCAGGAAAACAAGCAGCACAGCCAATCACGCTCTATCATCATGATCAACGCAGAAGTGGCTTAGCTGTTCAAGAATTTCTCGGCGAATATGATGGCTATGTTCACTGTGATATGTGGTCAGCGTATCGCCAACTACCTAAAGCAAAGTTAGTAGGTTGTTGGGCACATGTACGCCGAAAATTTTTTGAAGCAACGCCGAAACAGGCAGATAAGCAGTCATTGGGGCGCAAGGGATTAGCCTATTGTGACCAGATGTTTTCACTAGAAGCCTCTTGGGCTGAGCTGCCTTCAGCTGAAAGATTGTGCAAGCGCAAAGAAAGATTAGCGCCATTAATGACAACGTTCTTTGATTGGTGTCGCAATCAATCGGTGCTCCCAGGATCGAAGTTAGGCCGTGCGATCACCTATGCGTTGAAATATGAGGAAACATTCAAAACAGTTTTAGCGGATGGTTCCTTAGCATTATCCAATAATCTAGCTGAGCGTGCAATTAAAGGGCTAGTCATGGGACGTAAGAATTGGCTTTTCTCTCAAAGCTTTGAAGGAGCCAAGTCTAGTGCAATCATCCTATCACTTTTAGAAACTGCCAAACGAAATGGCTTAGACTCGGAGAAATATCTCACCTATCTTTTGGAGAAATTGCCTAATGAGGAGTCTTTCGCAAAAAAAGCAGTTCTAGAAGCTTATTTGCCATGGTCAGAAACTGTACAAGCAAATTGTAAATAAAAAAAAGAATCTCCAGAGTCGAGTGACTTTGGAGATTTTCAATATACCTCGTTATTGGGCGCTTACGTTTTAATTTTTCACTATCAGGACTAGTCAAGCTTTCTTTCTCATGTTCGAATACTTTATTTTTTGTACCCTTACCGATATAAAAAATAGCATTACTTCGCGGATCAATTAATGCGTATATATAAAACTCTCCTAATGAAAGCAAACTCTTTTTTTGAAAATTTATCCATAAAAACCACCATTTTTGAAATTATATGATTTATTCGAAACATATTACAATTATTCTGCTACATATATCGTAATCTGATATTTATTTTTTCTATGACTATCCTTCTGATTCAGTAAATAATTACATTATTGGTTATTTTAAAGTTTTTGTTCTTCCTCTAGTTCCTGCATTAGGTATTCATCACCCATACAATACATATCAGATACACCTTCACTCATTAGCTCATAAAGCACTGAATGATAAAAATATCCAGTGCTTTCTCCAGAGTGATTTTATTCTGTTTTGCAAAAAGTGATACTACACGCGCGTATTTTTTCTGTAAATGAATAGGATTTGCATTCATAGCTTCACACCTTTTTCCTTCATCACATCAATGATATCATCCACAATATACTCTTTACTTTGAGTGTGCAACACCGCATATTCTGGAATAATATATTCTTTCAAAATATCTGATTATTCTGTTAAGGCATCATAAATTTTCCGTGAATCAACGTTTAACCGTGCAGCTACATTTTCTATACAAAAAATAGCAAATTCTAATTATCTATCACTCCACTTTTCATATTCTATTTCCAACTCGTGTGCACCTCCATTTAAAAAGATGTTTTCCTGATATCAACTTTTTAACTTTCATGGATCATCCAAAAGATTCATCTACATGTGTACACTGTTTGACATCCACACCACGCACTCAAAATGGCTTGGTTGTTCAACGAAAAACATACTCAACCCCTTTTGTAGAAGGGAATGGTAGAACGCACTTTTTTTCTAAAATACCCGTGAGATCGAGCCTGTGAGAACCCTGAGTTGCTCTATTCATCGAACAGGGCAATAACTCATTTCTGTTTTATTTCTGTAATTTCAATTGTGCCTTAAAGAGAGTTGACATTGTTTCTTTTCCCTTTTTACTACCAAGATCATCAATGCTCATATCTCCTTTGAAAACCAATTCCATAATTCCTATGTATGCCTCACCAAGTGCCGCTGTAATAACTCCAGCTGTTCCTGCTGATATTACACCACCAACCACAGTTCCTGCTCCTGGTATGAATTTCAACAAGTTAGTAACTACAGTCTTTCCTAACAAAGTTGCACCGCCCGCACCAATTGACGATGACAACAGTGCAGTGATAACGCTCTTATTTACATCAAAGCCAAATATTACTGTAATTGAAGCTATCATACCTACTTGAGTAGGTATAAGTAATGCACAGTCAGAAAATGGAATAGGTGCAGCTCCTTCACCTGCCGCTGCAACTGATGCTGTTGCTACTGCTGCCTGTGCACGGCGCTTTTTTTCTTCTAAACATGCAATCTGAACATGCTGAAGCGTGTCCATCAACTCATCTGGGAGAGCCTCTCCCATTACCTTGATTAACACATCTAATCCGTATGCTTTAGCAACACCTAAATCTTCAATCTCATAATCTTCTGCAAGCACAGGGATTATCTGGATAATATCCAAGTTTTCATTCAATAACACTCGTCTCATTTCCTGTGCTTTTTTCTTTGAAAATGATTGTGTAAGCACAACGATAATCGGAACTTGTGTGATTTGGTTCTCCATTGAGAGTTCTCTTAACCACTCAATTTCTTCTGGCTCAATTCTATTTGAGGCAGTATTGATACAATACCAAATACAGTGAATAGCTTTATTTATATCTTGAGTAGCAAGCCCTTTACTGATTGTATCCATTACCTCTTGCTTTACTTCTGCCTGAACTTCTTTTCCGAGTTCAAACCCTCTCGTATCATAGATTGCAAGTGGTACACCTTTTTTTGTGATTTTTCGCATATGCGATGTTACTGGCTTACCCATTCCAGTGTCAGCAAGTTTCTCCTTGAATACAGAATTGATCAATGTACTCTTACCGACACCAGTTTTACCAGCAACTATTATATTAAGTGTGTTTAGGTTCTTGATTTTCTCTGCTATTGCATTGATTGCTTCTTGTGCAATCTTTTCTGCATCTATTCCTGCCACTATTCTTCCTCCTTAGTTTCTTCCTCAAATGGAACAATATCTGGTCCCATATCATCGAAATCAATATCATCTGTATCTAATGATTTCTTATAAACATTGTTTCCATACTTTTTGATAAGCGGTGGAACAATGATATAGCCGACTAAAGTCAATGCACTTCCAATCACAAGCCATCTCATTTTTCCACATCTATCTTTTTTCTTTGTATCAGTCATGATTTACCTCCTTATAAGTGTCCTTGTAAATTTCGCGAATCTCTATAAAAGAATATCCTTTAATGCTTTACTCATCAATTCCTGGCGTTTCTCCATAAACTCTTCAAAATTAGAAAGTTCGTATGAAATCTCACTAGGAAGGTACTTCGCATTTTCACTATTCTCAGTAACCTTCAACCAATCGACAAGTGGTGTTGCATTTTTGGATTCATTCTCTCTACCTTCCAACAATTGAAGGTTTGCTAGTGTATTCCTTCTTCTACGCCAATCTTCTTTAGTATCATCATCAATCACTGTTCCGTCCGGCAACACTAAGTTTTTAATCTTACCTTCTTCAAATCCTGTATGCGGATGCATATGATCTTGATGGAATCCCTTCTGACTATATTTCAAATTTGGATACAGAAGGGATAACAACATAAATGTATAGGCACCGATCTCATATGTGTCAAACATTGCATCAATCTCATCCGCAGTATATCTAAGAGTTCTGTCACCTGTGAATCTAACCCCATTTAGATTTTTCATACTAAATGAATTAGATGGTGCTGCCTTCAATGCTTCTCTTATGCTTGTCAGTGCAGAGTTTGACGCAGTACCAAAAATCTGTCTTACCTGTGCGATTACAATATATTTTCTTAATTCAGCTTTACTGCTCGAATCAAAATTACCACCTTTGTATCTGTAGTAAACCATAGGAGAGACAGCCACATAAGAAATCATGTTCTCCGAATTAAATCCGAACTCATTTAACAAATCAACTGTATCCTTGATAGCTTTTCGGATTGAGTCCCAGTTTGCTCTGATTTTTAGTACACTGTCTTTTTTGAATGTTTCTACTTTTAATGCTACGGACATATCTAATAGATACAAACAGGTACGCATTATAAAGTCATTAGAGAATTTGAATCCTTCGCCTTTCTTATTTATTTCAGAAAGTAACTTATCAATTTCATCCCTTGCCTTATCCCAATGAGAAACAATAGTAGAGAATAACAAGTCACTCTTTGAAAGAACGGTTCCACCAGAATTTACTCTAATGAAAATATCCAATACGCTGTCTATCGAATCTTTTTGTACTTCAAAGTAGTTGATGATTTCATCAGTAACCAGTCTTGTATGCAAAAGAGAAATATTCTTTGTTGCAACTTTGTCGGTTACCCAGCTATTTGGAATGATGACCTCTGTTAATAAATCTTCAGCTGGATACTTAAGGATATCTTTTACCAAATACCAAAGCTTACCGTCCTTATTCTTTGCAGCCTCTTCTGATGTTAAAAATCTGAACTCATAAGAAATGTCCTCATCATCAGTTTTTTCACTGTGCAAATCAAAGTACAGCTCTTTCTTCGGAAATGCATCATCATTCTTCCATCTTTTGTTTGGAATTTTTCTGCTTATACTTCCTTGCAAAGCTATGTATAGAGAAGTCAATCTCTGTTGGCCATCCAAAACTGCCCAGATTGTTTCATCTCCACTACCAACCAGGAACGGCTGTGGTGCAGCCGGATTCTTATACATATCTCGGTCATGATAATCTTTTATAAATTCATACATTGAATACTCTTTTTGGTTCACTATAGTCTTCTTAACTTTCCAAAATAGAAAAGTTCCAATAGGATATCCAAGCATGATAGAATCCATTAATCTTGTAATCTGTGAATCTCCCCACACATATTTTCTTTGAATAGCAGGGAGGTAGACTCTTCTACTATTTACATCTTCTATTATTGCTCTAATACTTTTCTTTTCGTATGTCATGATTTGCCTCACTCATTGCTTGTTTTTATCTGTTCTCCATCCGCGAAGATAAATGATTGCTCAAAGTTAACCTTCATCAAATCAGCTATCTGTGTCAACTCCTCAAGAGTAACTGTATCTCGTTTAGGTTTCTTACCAAAGTTCAGTGGAGTCTGACCTATCCGCCTTGCAAGTTCCGAAACGCTTATATTCTTTTTATTACATAATTCTTTTAAACATATCGGATGTTTTCATCATCCCCCATGTCAAAAACAGTTTTATCATCCATTCCTTTAACTCCTTACATAATATCTAATCCAAAACCTAAACCTTTCGACCATTTTCAAATGAGTAGATATATTTTAATATAACAGATATGCGCTCGTATGAACCAATGGCTAATCTCAGAACATACCGTAAAAACGCACTTTTAAGCCCTTATTTATCTTTTCTCGTCATCCACACCACACATTCCACATGGTTCGTCATTGGGAAGAGGTCCACGAGTTGGACTTGTTGTGCTTGGTAACCTAGTGCTGCGAAGTGGACCAAATCACGCGCCATGGTAGCTGGGTTGCAGGATACATAGACGATTTTTTCTGGATTCATTTGGCAGCTGGCCTCGATAAAGCTTGGGGTTAAGCCTTTACGTGGTGGGTCAACGAAAATCACATCTGGGTGGATGCCCTCTTTTACCCATTGTGCCATGACTTTTTCAGCACTACCTGTAACATAAGTGGTATTGGTAAAGCCATTGAGTTGTGCATTGGCAATCGCATCTTGCACGGCTTCCTCCACAACTTCCATCCCATAGACGTGTTTAACCTTGTCCGCCACTGATAAGCCAATGGTGCCAATTCCTGAGTAAGCATCAATAATGATATCTTCAGGTGATAATTGCGCAAAGTCATAGGCAGTTTGGTAGAGTTTTTCGGCCTGAAGTGTGTTGACTTGATAGAATGATTTGGCAGAAATGTGATAAGTCTTGCCTAGTAATTGATCGGTAATATACCCTGGGCCAAACAACACTTTTTCTTGTTTACCCAAAATGACATTAGTTTTGTCTTCATTAATATTTTGCACAACAGTCACAACATTTGGTAATGCTTGGGTGATTTGAGCAAGAATTTGATCGACCTGGAAGAATTTTTCTTTGCGCGTCACAAAGACAACCATCATTTCATCGGTATAGTGACCTTTGCGAATGATGAGGTGTCTTAAAAAGCCTTCGTTTGTTTCTTCGTTATATGGTTTGACATTGAATCGGCGTAAAATATCACGAATCTGGATAATTGCTGCATCAATGGCTGGATCTTGAATGTAAAAATGCTCAATTGGCACAAGGTCATGACTATTTTTACGATAAAAACCAGTTTGTAATTGATTGTCCACACGACGAACTGGAATTTGGGCTTTATTTCGATAGCCAGTTGGATCAGTCATACCGATTGTTGGTAGTACGGGTACTTCTGGCATTTTCGCCACTTTTTTCATTACATTGGCGACTTGTTCTTGTTTGAAAATCAGTTGTTGGTCATAACTGAGATGGGCAAGTGGGGCAATACCGGTACGAATCAGTTTTTCATCGGCATTTTCGACACGGTGTGCTGACTTTTTGATAAAGTTTTTCACCTTCGCAAAGCCAAATTTATTGCCTACTTTTAGCACATGTATTTCCACTGTTTCGCCGGGTAGAGCATTTTCGATAAATAAAGGATAACCCTCTACTTTAGCAATGCCCATTCCTTCATGCGTTAAGTCAATGATATCAACTGTTAAATCTTGATTTTTTGTTACTGGATAAGTTTTCATAAAATCTCCTTCATATTAATGATACTCAATAAAGAAACCTTCCATATCTCCCTGAATGACATAGACTGGTAATGTTTGGCTATCTTCAGGAATCAAGCCATAAGAATACAACCGCAACTCTTCAGGCATTTAAGATATTGGTGTACCAGGAAGATAGATTGCCATGCGATGATTCTTACTAATTCCATAGGCTTCGGAATATTCGTACTTTCTATTCTCTTTTATTTCTGAGCTGCCCACTGGTTTTTCATATTGTAAGTTTTCTATGTCGACTTCATAAAGCGTTGGACTGACTTGATGGGGTCTTGTAAATTGTCCAGAAACCTTACTTTCAGAAATCGTACCACCTGGATAGCCCGGTCCAGTTGAGCCCATATCAGAATCATGATAGTCACCTGAAAACGTGCCATTTGGTCCAATAGAAAGTGATGAACCCCAACCACCTGTACCACTAGAAAAACTAAAATTTTTACCAACCAAGGAATCTAAAATTGTCGGTTGAGCTGGTGTCGATGTTTTTGTTTTCTCAGCTTGTGGTGCTTGACTGGTCGTTGTTTTAGATTGTGTCGTTTGCTCTTTGGTTGCACTTGTTTGTTTCGTGGTTGACTCAGTCGTACTTGAAGATGTCTTGGTCTTTTTCTTCTTGTCTTTAGATTGACTGGTGCTTTTCTTTTTGATGACTTTGCTACTGGTGGTTGTTTTGCTTTCGGTCTTTTTATTTTGTTGACAGCCAGCTAGACCTAAGCTTGTCACTAATAGAGCGAGCACGAACCCAATTAACACACTTTTTTTCATGCTTATCCCTCTTTTCCAGTTTCTCCAGTAAATAATAACTCCATCATTTGTTTTGCTTGATCATCACCAATATAATAAACGATATCCCCCACTTCAATCGTTAATACTGGTCCCGGGGATAAAATCATTTCCTCGCCACGTTTGACAGCCATAATGGTCGCTTTGGTACGATGCCATAGATTTAACTGTCCGACTGTTTGTCCTAATTCTTTAAAAGCATCTGTGACAATCAATTCAAACGGTACTAAAGTCAAACTATCCTGTGTGCGGCGTGATTCTGTTTCCAATTTACCGATTAATTCAAGAGTCGTTTGTAATTCTTCTTGTTGACGCTTAATACTTTCTCGTAATTCTTGTTTGGTTTGTGTTAATTGTTTAAGATTTTGTGAGCGGGCAATGAAGGCACTGGCTTTTTCCTTTGAGCGTACATAAACACCGCTCCCATGAATCACTTCGACAATCTCCAAGTCTGCCAATAAATTCACCGCTTTACGGGCAGTTTCTGGTGAGACCCCAAAGTTTGAAGCAATCGTCGTGCGTGATCGGATTTTTTCGCCAAGTGGATATTTTCCATCGACAATCCTTTGTGCTACCATTAAAGCAATTTCATGGTATCTTGATTCAGTACGTTTAGGCTTATTTTTTGTTGTTTGCATAATTACATCCTTCAGTTCTATTACTAATATTATGTCTTTATTTTACCATTTTTAAAACTAAAAAAAAACATCCACTATGACAATTCATTTAAAGCCAATTCAAAAATTCAAATAAAAAAACTCTTCCAAATATGCCTAGGTCGTGCATACTTGAAAGAGTGCTATATTTATCCTATTTTATTGTCGCCATCGATATCTTCGTCGTTTAATTTTTCAACTTCCTTGATAAAGTCTTGACTAATTTCTTCATAGTCTTCCTCTTCACCAATCACGGCTTCATCAGGAATATCATCAAGGTTGGCAAAGAATTCGATATGATTTTTTAGATTTTTAAAGGTCATCGGCGCATCGCCACCATATTCCCCATCTAAATTAATCATCAATTGTTTGCCATCTTCAGGTGTATGTACCTTTAAATAACTTGTTTTGGCATAAATGATTCGTGGGTCATCGACATGTTTTCCCCCATTTAAGACCAAACCGATTAAATGCAGAATTTCTAAAATGTTAGCGGTTTTAACGATAATCAAGGTAAAATTACCATCATCTAGCTTAGCATCTGGGACGATTTGTTCAAAGCCACCGACTGAATTGGTTAAGGCTAAGAAAAACATCGACGCATCGCCTTGGTATTCGCCACCATCATATTCTAAATGCATTTTAATAGGTTTTATTTGCGGTAAGAGTTCGGCCCCTTTGACTAAATAAGCCAAATAACCAAAAATACTCTTTAATTCAGAAGGTACCTCATACGTTAACTCGGTTAAGTGCCCTCCTGCTGCAATATTGATAAAATAGTCACGATCTGTTTGACCGATATCCATTTTGACTGTTTGGTTTTTGATAATCACTTCAGCTGCGGCCTTGATGTTGCCTCGAGGGATTTTTAAAGCTCGGGCGTAATCATTGGTCGTACCTGCAGGGATAATTGCCATTTTCGGACGATTTTCCAAAGGAGCAATCCCATTGACCACTTCATTAATTGTACCATCGCCACCAGCAGCGACCACTAAATCGAAGCCAGACTCACCTGCGCGTCTGGCCTCGTTTTTTGCAGAGTCTGGCTCTGGAGTGGTTGCATAGGCACTTGCTTCATATCCCGCTTGCTCTAAACATTCTAAAATATCCGCTAAATTGCGTTTTAGAGTTTCTTTTCCGGAAGTTGGATTATATATCACACGTGCTCTTTTCATAACTTTTCCTCTAACGTTTACCTAATTCTTGTTTTAATAATTGGTTAACCACACCTGGGTTGGCTTGACCTTTCGTTGCTTTCATAATTTGACCAACTAAGAAACCAACGGCACGATCTTTACCATTCTTGAAGTCTTCAATAGATTGTGCATTATTATCTAATACTTCGTTGATGATTGGTAATAATTGTGCTGGATCAGATAATTGAATCAACCCTTTTTCTTTCACAATAACCTTAGGATCGCCACCATTTTTCATTAACTCTTGGAAGACTTTCTTCGCAATCTTAGAAGAAATCGTGCCATCCACAATTAATTGAATCATGCCGGCTAAGCTTTCTGGCGTTAGTTTGCTTTGATTTAATTCTAGTTTTTCACTATTTAAGTAAGCAGATACTTCACCCATTAACCAGTTAGAAGCTAATTTCGCATCAGCCCCATTTTCAATCGTTGCGTCAAAGAAATCAGACATTTCTTTCGTTTGCGTTAAGACCATCGCATCATATTCTGGTAATTCTAATTCATTGATGTAACGTTCACGGCGTTTAGCTGGCATTTCTGGTAAGCTTTGGCGCACACGTTCAATCCATGCATCGTCAATTTCAAAACGAGGAATATCTGGCTCTGGGAAATAACGATAATCAGACGAACCTTCTTTGACACGCATCAAGATTGTTGTGTTCGTCTTTTCATCAAAGCGACGGGTTTCTTGTTTGATTTCGCCACCTGATAATAAGACTTTAGCTTGGCGTTTTTCTTCATAAGCTAAACCTTTTTTAACAAAGGTCATAGAGTTTAAGTTCTTCAATTCTGTCTTGGTACCAAATGCTTCTTGACCATAAGGACGTAATGAGATATTGGCATCACAACGCATCGAACCTTCTTCCATCTTCACATCAGATACTTCAGTGAATTGGATAATTGAACGCAAGGCTTCAAGATAGGCATAAGCTTCTTCTGGTGAACGCATATCCGCTTCAGACACAATTTCAATTAATGGTGTGCCTTGACGGTTTAAATCAACATAAGAATACCCTTCGTTACCATGCATGTTTTTCCCAGCATCTTCTTCCAAATGAACGCGTTCAATGCGGATTTTTTTCTTTTTCCCTTCGACTTCGATTTCAATCCATCCATCATGGCCGATTGGTTGGTCGAACTGAGAAATTTGGTAAGCTTTTGGATTATCAGGATAGAAATAGTTTTTGCGGTCAAAGTGTGTATGTTGACTAATTTCACAGTTCAACGCTAAAGCAGCTTTCATCCCAAATTCCAAAGCACGTTTATTCATTACTGGTAACACACCTGGATAACCCCAGTCGATGACATTAGTATTGCTATTTGGTTCTGCCCCGAAATGCGCTGGAGCAGGTGAGAAAATTTTAGAGTCCGTTTTTAATTCAACGTGGACTTCAAGCCCGATGACTGTTTCAAAATTCATTAGTTCGCGCCTCCTAAAATGACTGGTTTTTTCGTATGGAAGTCAGTTGCTTGTTCGAATGCTGCCGCTGCTTGATACATGGTAGCTTCATCGAAATGTTTACCAATAATTTGTAAGCCGACTGGTAATCCTTCACTAAAGCCACATGGCACTGACATACCAGGTAGACCCGCTAAGTTCACAGGAATGGTTAGGACGTCACTTAAATACATGGTAATTGGGTCATTGATATTTTCACCCAAACCATAAGCAACGGTAGGTGAAGCTGGACCAATGATTAAATCGTAATTGGCAAAAACATTATCAAAATCTTGTTTGATTAATGTACGGACTTGTCCGGCTTTTTTGAAGTATGCATCGTAATAACCTGCTGAAAGTGAGAAAGTACCTAACATGATACGGCGTTTGACTTCTGTACCAAAACCTTCACTTCTTGAGTTAACATAGACATCTTCTAAGTTTGAGATATTTTCAGAACGGTAACCATAACGAATACCATCAAAACGTTGTAAGTTTGAACTTGCTTCTGAGGAGGCAATAATATAGTAAACAGCTACCCCATATTTTGAGTGTGGTAAGCTTACTTCTTCTACCGTCGCACCTAATGCACGGAAAGTATCAGCTGCTTTTAAGATGGCTTCTTTGACACCTGGTTGGATTCCTTCCCCTAAGTATTCTTTTGGTAAAGCAATCTTCATGCCTTTGACAGACTGACCAATTTTCGCTGTAAAGTCAGGCACAGAAACCCCAGCAGAAGTGCCATCTTTTGGATCATAACCACTAATCGCATTTAAAGTTAAGGCATTATCTTTAACGTTACGAGTCAATGGTCCAATTTGGTCTAGAGATGACGCAAAGGCAATCAAACCAAAACGAGACACGCGGCCATAAGTTGGTTTCATACCGACAATCCCATTAAAAGCTGCTGGTTGACGGATAGAACCACCTGTATCAGAACCTAAAGAAACAGGAACTTGACCGGCTGCGACACTAGCTGCAGAACCACCTGAAGAACCTCCAGGAACTTTGGTGTGATCCCAAGCATTGGTTGTTTTCTTGAAATGAGAAGTTTCGGTACTACCACCCATCGCAAATTCATCCATGTTTAATTTACCCACAGGAATCATATCTGCTTGATATACTTTTTCCATGACAGTCGCATCATAAATTGGATCGAAGTTATAAAGAATTTTTGAAGCCGCAGTTGTGCGCAAATCTTTCGTTACAATATTATCTTTAATCCCAATTGGAAGGCCTGCTAAAACATTGCCTTCGCTGATGCCTTTTTCGTCTAACGCTTTGGCCATTTCTAAGGCTTTTTCTTCGTTTAAAGTAATGAATGAACCCATGGTGTCTTCCGTTTCTTTAATACGGTCAAAAGTTGCTTGGGTTAAATCTTGCGCTGAAATTTCTTTTGAGACTAATAAGGCATGTAATTGTTCTAATGATTGATCATATAATTTAGTCATTATGCACCGGCCTCCCCGTTATCAATAATTGCTGGCACCTTGATAAAGCCATTTTCACTTTCAGGTACATTTCGTAATAATTCTTCACGGTCAAAACCTGGTTGCGCCACATCTTCACGCATCACATTGACAGTTTCGATGACGTTAGAAGTAAAAGGAACACCCGTAGTATCCACTTCTTCTAATAACTCAACCATATCGATAATCTTCCCTAATTGAGTCGTAAATTCATGTAATTCTTCATCTGGAAAGGCTAGTTTCGCCAACTTAGCGACATGTTTTACTTGTTCTTCACTAATCGCCATAATCTTCCTCCTATTTTCACAGACCTTATGTTAGTTCCGTTCATTTTCTATCTATACTTGGATATTGTAACATTTAATTGAAAATCATCCTAGTTAATTCAGAAATCTTTTTAAACATTTTTTCAAAAAAGTCACATTTTCTGAAAATATTTTGTAAAATAGCACCATTTCTTCACTCTTTTAGTCTGCGAGTGCTTCAACCATTTGCTCTTCGCTCCAAACTTCAATTCCTAAACTTTGGGCTTTGGTTAATTTACTGCCAGCATCCGCCCCGGCAATCACTAAATCTGTTTTTTTCGATACCGAACCCGTGACTTTACCCCCTAAGCTTTCAATTTTGGCCTTTGCTTCATCGCGCGTATAAGTGGTTAATTTACCGGTTAAGACAATCGTTTTATCTTTAAATGGTGACTCGACACCGGCTAACTGTGCTTGGGTAACACCTAGATAGCGCAAGTTCACGCCCGCTGCTTTTAATTCTGCTAATAATTCATGGACTTCATCATTGGCAAAGTAAGTCGTTAAGCTATTGGCAATCGTTTCACCCATGGTATGCAAACTTAAGATATCTTCGGCTTTAGCTTGGCTTAAGTTTTCAATGGTTTCATAGTGCTCTAACAAGATTTTTGCAGCTTTAGCCCCAACATGTCGGATGCCTAAGCCAAATAATAAACGCTCTGCAGAATTTGCCTTACTTGCTTCAATTGCATTTAGTAAATTATTGGCTGATTTTTCTTTGACTTTATCTAAAGTTAATAATTGTTCTTGGGTTAAATAATATAAATCCGCGACATCTTTCACCAATTCTTTTTCATACATTTGCTCAATAACTTTCGGACCCAAGCCATCGATATTCATCGCCTGTCTAGAAACAAAATGACTCAAACCTTCTTTCATTTGAGCACTACATTTAGGATTGATACAGCGCAGTGCCACTTCCTCTTCTAAATGGACCAATTCACTGCCACAGACTGGACAATGCGTCGGTTTAGGATAAGGGGTACTTGCTGCCTCACGTTTTTCGACAATGGCATGGTCGACTTCTGGAATGATATCGCCCGCTTTATAAATAATTACATGGTCGTTTAAGCGTAAATCTTTTGCCTCGATATAATCCATATTATGCAGACTCGCACGACTGACAGTAGTCCCTGCAACTACCACTGGATCCATCACTGCAGTTGGTGTCACAACCCCAGTACGTCCCACCGTCCACTCAATTTCACGAATCACTGTCTCAGCTTCTTCAGGTGGAAATTTATAAGCAATGGCCCAACGTGGAGCTTTAACAGTAAAGCCTAATTCATCTTGTAGATTTAAATCATTGACCTTAATGACAATCCCATCAATTTCATAAGGTAAGTCTGCTCGCTTTTCATGATATTCCGTAACATACTCCCAAATTTCATCGACATTTTGGCAGATACGACGGTTCGGATTAATCTTAAAGCCTAAACGATCCAAAGCTTGCAAGGCTTCTTCTTGCGTGGCGACTTCTAAGGGACCAAATTCCGCTACTGTATATAAAAAAGTACTTAAATTCCGTTGGGCAGTTACTTTGGTATCCAATTGACGAAGACTTCCAGCCGCAGCATTTCGTGGATTTGCAAATGTTTCTAAACCTTCTTGTTCTCGTGCTTGATTTAGTTTCATAAAGCTTTCTTTTGGCATATAACATTCGCCACGGACTTCAATTGAGATAGGTTCTGGTAAAGTCATCGGAATGGAGCGAACCGTTTTCAAGTTTTCGGTAATATTTTCACCTACACTGCCATCCCCGCGAGTAGCTCCACGTACAAAGCGGCCATTTTCATAGCGCAAGGAAACCGACAAACCATCAATTTTTAATTCACATTCGTAACTATAATTGTGATGGCCTAGCGCTTTTGCCACCCGTGCATCAAAGGCTTCAAGTTCGCCCTGACTAAAAGCATCGTTTAAGCTATAAAGCGGCACCTCATGCACTGCTTTTTCAAATCCATCTAAGATTACGCCGCCAACACGCTGAGTAGGCGAATCGGGCGTAATACTTTCAGGATATTGGGTTTCTAATTGAACAAGTTCTTGATAAAGCTTGTCGTATTGGCTATCAGAAATTTTGGGTTGGTCTTTGACATAGTAAAAATAAGCATATTCATTTAACGTTTTTTGCAAGTTTTTGATTTTTTCTAATGCTTGTTCTTTTTCCATGATTTTCTTCCATTCTTATATTTTTTCAATTGGGGCAAAACTAGCTAAAAGTCGTTTAATTCCTTGACCAGTAAAGGCAATATCTAATTCATAATCCCCATTATTTTCATGTACCTTCACCACAGTTCCTACACCCCATTTTTTATGATTGACCTTATCACCAGCTTGCCAAGAAATATTGGCTTTTGGTGTGGCCGTATTTGGAAAGGTCATCTTCACAATTGTTTGGTACTGTGGTTTTTGATAACTTCGATTTTGTGTTTGACCATAAGTACGATCGCTATAAGTACGATTACCATAAGTGCTGCTTGAGTTGGCACTACTTTGGTTTTGACGACTCTTCATAAAATCAGCAGCCGACATTCCTTGACCAAAGGAGGCTTTAAACTCGTCGCCTGATTGTAATTGACGTTTGGCATAGGTACCGATTGGCTCAAGTAAATCTTCCTCAATCTCATCGACAAAGCGTGAAGGTCGATTAAACTGGGTACGACCATAAATCGTTCGTGAAATTGCATTGGTAATATACAACTCTTCTTCCGCTCGGGTAATTCCTACATAGGCTAAGCGACGTTCTTCTTCCATATCGGCTTCATCATCATTGGCACGTAATAATGGGAATAATCCTTCTTCCATCCCCACTAAAAAGACAATCGGAAATTCTAACCCTTTTGCCGCATGAAGTGTCATGAGTGTCACTTGACTTGTCTCTTCTTCTAAACTATCAATATCTGACACTAAAGCCAAATCATTTAAGAATAAACTTAATTTCTCATCATCTTCTACATTTTCGTATTCTGGTGATTGTGCAAATTGTTGATCAAATGCTTGCGTAACGGTTAAGAATTCATTTAAGTTGTCAATTCTAGCATTGGCTTCAATTGTATTTTCATTTTTCAAAGCTTCTAGATAACCAGTTTTCGCTAAAATTTCTTCCGTGAGTTCGGTAATCGATAAGTACGATTGCATCTTCGCAAAGCCATCCATCATTTCGCCAAACTTCGCTAATTCTTTTGCTGCTTTTCCAGAAACATTGGATAGAGCCACACTTTCGCAAGCCTCTAGCATGGACATCCCATGTAATTGCGCAAAGTCTCGGAATTTTTCCACTGATGTCGCACCAATTCCTCGTTTTGGCACATTCACCACACGCGCAAAGCTAATCGAATCTTGTGGGTTAGCAATCATCGCCAAGTAAGCTAAAATATCACGAATTTCTTTACGCTCATAGAATTTTTGACCGCCGACCATTTTATAAGGAATGCTTGATTTTAATAACATTTCTTCGACTACACGTGACTGTGCATTGGTTCGATATAATATCGCAAAGTCGCCATAGTTTTTCCCTTGCCTTTGGATATGGTCATTGATTTCTTTGACGATAAACTGGGCTTCATGACGTTCATTATCACCACGGTAATATTGGATTTTCTCACCAGTTTCATTTTCGGTCCAAAGATTTTTCTTTTTACGGTTCACATTGTTTTCGATGACTTGATTAGCCGCTTTTAGAATATTTTTCGTTGAGCGATAATTTTGTTCTAGTAAAATCACTTGGGCATCGGGATAGTCTTTTTCGAAGTCCAAAATATTTTGCATATCAGCCCCACGCCAACCATAAATACTTTGGTCTGCATCCCCAACGACACAAATATTTTGAAAGCCACGCGCTAACATATTCACCAATAGATATTGTGCATGGTTGGTATCTTGATACTCATCGACATGAATATATTGGAATTTATTTTGATAGTGACGTAGCGTATCTGGTGATTGGCGGAACAACTCAATGGTATTCATAATCAAATCATCAAAGTCCATACATTGATTTTCGCGCAATACATCTTGATAACGGGCATAACACTTAGCCACCGTCTGTTTGAAATAATCAGCCCCTGCTAAACTTGCATAATCATCTGCTGTTTGCATGGCATTTTTCGCGTTACTAATCGCTGCAAGAATCCCACGCGGCTCATGTTTTTTCGGATCTAGGTTTAACTCTTTAACAATTCGCTTCATCAAGGCAAGCTGTTCTGAACTATCTAAAATCGTAAAATTACGCGAATAGCCTATCGTTTCAACTTCTCGGCGTAAAATACGTACACACATCGAGTGGAATGTTGAAATCCAAACACTTTCAGCTACATCTCCTAATAACTGATGAATACGTTCTTTCATTTCACGAGCGGCCTTATTGGTAAAGGTAATCGCTAAAATATTCCAAGGATTTACATAACATTCTTCAATTAAATAAGCCACGCGATGAGTCAACACCCGTGTCTTCCCACTTCCTGCACCAGCCATTAATAATAGTGGGCCTTGAGTAGTCGTCACGGCTTGGCTCTGACGTGGATTCATTCCATTAAGTAACGGGCTATTTACTGACATTGACAACATCCTTTTCATTTAGTTTCAATCCTTTTCATTATACCACGAATACACGTTCTATTAAATGCAAACACCAAAAAAAGCCCACGAATTTTCAGTGGGCTGGGAATAATAGTAAAGACATGAAGTTTGCACCCAAAACTATATACTTTTGGGTGCAAGATTTTAAAAAATTACCACCTTACTTTATATCAAAAAATCAGTAAGGTGTATAACAATTATTTATTCATTCTTAACTTTTGCATTTCTAATAATTTTTCTTGTAAAGCTGGGTCTACCGCAAAAAGATACAACCCATTTACTCCACGTGTCAACAAAACATTCAACTCATTTTTCAATAAAGTATCTGAAAGATAGACTTTTTTACCATTTTTTAGCTCTCTACGTTGGATGGCTTTTTTATTTTTGCTCGCTTCACGGTCGAAAACAATCTTACCGTCACGATATTTCACAGATGGGCCAATAATCACTCCAGCATAATTCAAGTCAAAACCTTGAATCGTAAATGTTGAACCCACTTCATCAATCGTTTGTTCTTGCTCCGCCCAAGCTAATGATTTATTACGACGCTTTTGTTCCTTTGTAGTTGGTAATTGTAGATTCCATGGCATGTGAAATTCACCAACTGACACATTCCAATACACACTATCAACAGGTTTCTTTTTATCAATGTAATCCCAATCAAAAGTAGCTAGCATACGAGACAAACCGTGCTCTTGATTTTCTGCTTTTTGTTTTATAGCCGCAAACATTTCAGCTGGATTTTCAAAAACTTTCAAATCATAGTTGGCATCGTCAGGGATTGGTAAAATTTCCCTATAATCAGTAAAATGACGTATCCAATTAACCGTTTCTTTACTTGCATTAATCCGCATTTGATTTTGTAACTCAATATATCTTCCATGTTGAATGGCATCATGTTTCATGTAGGAAATTTCATTTTCTTCCCAATGTTGCTCACGGGACAATATCTGGTTTTCATCAAAAACAACGACCACTGTACGCGCGCGATTCAAAATATCTACCAATTGATTTTTCCCTCGATATGCCTGTTTCCCCTGTGTCCAAAGTAAATGTGCTTCATCAATCACCACCACATCTACCGGATCATCAGGTGAAGTCCGAGTAATAAAACTTGTTGGTTTAGAAACGATTGGAATATCTTCTTTTAACGAATATCCAAGCTTTTTGACAATTTGTTCATAGACCTTTAATTGTTGATCGTGATTCACTAACAAATATATACTGCGATTTGTAAACAATGGGTACTCCTCTAAATTGGAAAGTTCTAGCAAATCACAGAATAAGCTACTCATCAATACAGTTTTCCCTGTACCGGCTTGTCCATTGACTAAAATTAATTGGCCGACTTGGTTTTGTGTAAGTGTAGATTCAATCTTTTGAATAATCAAATCTTTAGCCGCTAACTGTTCTTGTGTTAATTTATGATAGGGTGATGCTTTAAAAATCGCAGAATCTTTAATCACCCGCTCTAATGGAAATAATTCTTTATTTTTTTGTCGAAGTTTGCGCCAAATTTTAGAAAAGATGACTTCAAGCTCATCAGACGTATAGTATTCACTTTGTGGATTGGTCCGACGATTATTGACATGTTTAATTCCCTCAACACTTAATAAGTAATGCATAAGTCTATTTTCAATATCTAGTGTCAATGATTTATTGAAATGTTTATGACCAATCACATACATTTGAGACGTGCGTGATTGTTTTAATTCTTTCCAATCATCGCGCACCTGGTCATCCGCATTTAAATGTTCCAAAGTACGTCGGATAATATCATTTGTTTCACCCACATAAACTGTATAACTTTGGTCATCATCTTTATCATTAACAATATAAACCGTTGGATAGTTCAGCAAAAATTTACTATCTTGTGCTTCTATAAAATTTTCTTTAAATTCTTTTAATGCTTTTTCGTTATATGCTAAATCATAAATAATGGGTGATTCCACATCTACCAAATTTTTTCACCTCAATTAATCCCAATTATTCTTTGTGACACCTAGCAAGTCAAATTGATCTTGTAAGTCACGATAATCTAAATTGTCATACATATTGTTATCATTATTATAATAATCGTACTGCATTGTTTCAACATTTAAATTATCCGAAACTTCAATAGGAATCGATTCAAAAAATTTGTAATCTTACTATATTTGTTATTATGTTAATTTATGAATACATTTTTCCCTTCAATCGATAACTGACTAGTGACTTTTAATAATTTATTTCTCAAACGGTTTGTTAATTTTTTTGCATTTTTCTACATTGCTATCTCAAAAATACAATTTACATATACCTATATATAGACAATAGTGTATTAAGAAAATTGTTTACTAATATCATTCAGCATTCATTATGAACTTATCTCCACTTGTATATGTAGAGAAACTAACTATAGATATTAATCGATGTACTTCATTCTTTGTGATTTTTACAATTACTCTATATTTCATCTATTCATTAAAGCAATTATAATTTTTATATTTAACGAGTTTTATCTCTAAAAAATGCAATTATTAATTTATTGATAAATTTCTTTATACAGTCGACATCAATTTTACAGTCCAAACTATCGATAATATAAATTCTTTGAACATAGTATAAGAACTGAAACCCATAGTGAAACTCTAACATATCTTTAAAGGTTTTTTCAAATTTTTTATCGCTTGTGTTCATCAAATGACTATACCAATGTCTGGTATCTTTTAGCCTTTTGGCCATTTCATCAATATTACCACAACCGAACAAAGAGAATAAACTCTGCATCAAATCATCATTTTGCAATTTATCATTAGTAACTTTCATGATTTCAATTAGTTTTTTTACAAAACGATCGTTACCTTTATTTTCATAAATACCATCTACACAGTGTAAAGTTATTAGTAATTTATGGTCAGACATAACATGCTCATAATCTTCGCTAATAACCGCTTGCATAGAATTAATTGCATAATTATTTGAAGTTTTACTAACAAATTGATTATATATATCTTGAGTTATACTATTAGAATTGATAGTTATTATTTGATAATACTTTTTTTCAAACTGCTTTGAAGTAGTATATTTTCCTGATAAATTGCTAATATCAATAACCGTGTTCTCTATTTCAAATGTAATAATTTTAGGGAAATATCCTAAATAAAGAAATATCATTGAATACAAATTTAAAAGTAGATTTTCTATCTCTCTATCATCTAAATCACTATCAATTTGAATATTTAGATTTTCTCCAATTAAAGATAAACTCACCGTACTATTTTCAATTATTGTAGTAAACTCTTCAAATTTATCTATACTTTCACAATATAATTCTAACAGTGCACTTTTCATTTTTACTATCTCCCATATCAAATTTTTTTGCTGCCACTACTAGTGTTAAAAGGCTTGATTCAACATCGTTTCTCTTAGACTACACAATTTATTTTTTCATTAATATGATTGTACGATACTCTACTCCTTCCATCCCCATCAAATCTATAGGTATATCCTCATCAAGTACAATATCATCATGTGGTATCATTTCATATTCGATTAACTCTAGCTCATTATCATCATTTAGATAAACATTGGGCACTTCATTAGGTAACTTGCGATAGTCTCCAACAAATTCAAATAAATTAGGCAAATATAAATAATTTTCTCGACTTTCATCCACAATTGAAAGCAAATTAGCTTCTGAATCATAGCCAACAACCAAATACTGATGGCCATGTATAAAACTTAAACTATCTTTTCCGATATATGTAGCCACTACATATTTCACTTTCCGCACAACCTTTCTACAGGGCTAAAATCAATACTCTAACAATTATATTCATAAATAAATTTTATCACCTTAAACCAAAACAAGAAAGCGTTTCTAAAAAAATAAGAGAGATGGATGAACTCCCTCTCTCTTATCTCTATTGTTATTCTTTTGTTTTTAAGGCTTTACCTGAAAGAAGTGTAATACTTGCAACGAATAGACTCAACAAACCAAGTAATATTGAGCTTTGTTTTGTACCTGATTGTGGTAATTCAGCTTGTGAAGAAGCCTTAGTCTTTTGCTTAGCAACTTTTGTAATATTTTCTTCTTTATCCGAGCCTAGTGGGTGTTTATTGCTTTTTGTTTTATTTGAATTTGACATCTCAGCTTGATTGTCTGACGAATGTAACACGGTGTTTTTCACTTCAGACTTTTTCTCAATATCCTTAACTTCTGATTTCGCACTTAGTGGATCAGTTTGTACGTCTACTGTTGTTGAATTAGTCTCTTTACTT
Source organism: Enterococcus cecorum (assembly GCF_052119425.1). Taxonomy (GTDB): domain Bacteria; phylum Bacillota; class Bacilli; order Lactobacillales; family Enterococcaceae; genus Enterococcus_E; species Enterococcus_E cecorum_C. Next base: position 24,520 of record NZ_JBQKFH010000016.1, on the reverse strand, counting down.
CCTTCAACTACTGGATTTGTTGATATCGCGGTTTCCGTCACTTCTGGTGTGGATTCTGTTTGGATACCTGTTTCTGTTTTTTCAGGCGTTGGGATGACACTTTGTTTACCATCTAATGCAGCCATTGCACTCGACAATAACTGTACATATCGATCAACAACGACTTGCACGACATCAGGCGTATTAAGTGTATCTTCCACCTCTTTAAATGTTTGATCAAAAGCTACTTTGACATCTGCACTGGCATTTTGATATTGCACTTGTTCTTTTAGTTTTTGAGCTTGAGTAAATATTTGTGAAAGTTGATTGACATTCGTTGGCTGACCATCTAAAGCAGTTCTAGCTTCACTTAACTTGTCTAACAACTGATTGACCTCTGCTTGTGTCGCTTTTTCTTTTGAACTTAATAATTTAGCAGATCGTACAAGCGCATCGTAAGCAACTTGTTTTAATGGATCAGCATTGTAATAGTTCGCTTGTTGTACTAATTTTGGATATTCTGCTAATTCAGCTGTTAACGTTGCTAAATCGGTATCCCTACCATCTAATGCAGCAAACGTTTCTTTCAAACTTGCTACTTTTTGATCAATAACTTCTTGTTGTTGCTTGTCATTGACCAATTGTTGTGCCGCTAGAAGTGCTTGCTTGAAATAATCCTGTTTATCTTTACTTGCATTATAAAATTTTGCTTGGTCTTGTACATCAGCCACTTGTTTGACTAAATCTAACAACTCTGTCTTATTAATCAATGTAAGTGTTTTGATGTTGTAAGTATTGTTTTTCACTTCAAATGATGGATCTTCTAAAAATTCATATCCTTCTGGCAATTCAGCTTTAATGATATATTTGCCTACAGGTACGATTTTTCCAAAATCACTTTTAGCATACTTAGCTTGCGGAATACGAATTTCTAGTCCTGAATCATTGACTAAAATAAGTGTGTCTGTATCCGGAATTTCACGATTAACATCTACTAATACATTAGCTTTTTCTTTTAAATGTACGAAAAATTGCACTTTAGCTGTACTATTTGTTTCGTCAATATTTATCTTAACTGATTGATTGCCTGATAAAGTTGCCCAATCTGTATCATATAAGAATAAATCAAATTGATAGTCGCCAAATGGTAAAATTAACACGTTATTACCATCAACATAACGAGGAATATCGGCTAAATGTTTTCCGCTTTGATCTTTTACCGCATAAGCATATGCAATATCCACCGGTTGTTTAGTTTCTTGATCTACAGCTTCAACCGTTACTAAACCATTCGTATTCCCAATACTAATTAAATCCGCCACATTTGCTGAAGCTTTATTTCCAGCATAGTCTTCTACCACATATTTAAATTGTGATAAATCAGCTAAATCAAGTGGTAAGGTGAAAGAACCATCCTCATTTTGGGCTACATATATACGATGGTCAGAAACTGTTGTATCACCATTTACTTTCAGATTAATATTTGTGGTCAAACCATTTTCATCGGGAACCAGATAAAAGACTTGTTCTCTAAAAATACCGGCTAACCCATTTTCAATTGCGCGACGTGCTTTAAAGATGAATTGATCCTTATCATAAGTTGCAGTCGTAATCACTGGTGCCTGACGATCAATAATCACTTTAAAATCAACTGACTGTTCTTTTGCACCTGGTACTTCAGAACGATACGTAAGCACATAGCGATATTCTCCATCTTCAAGTGGATTACCTGATTGATCAAAACCTTGCCATTCTGTATTAAAAATGATGCTTGATTTAGGTCTTTTCTCATTGCCACTGAAGAAGTTTTTATTACCATCTTGTCCATCGCTTTGCCATAAAACATGTTCTCGATTAATATCATCTGCACGATATACACTAGCTTTTAAGTTTGTATAGTTTCTTAAAAATACCCCTTTAAAAGCAAGTGAATCTTGATTACCATCATCATTCGGCGAAATAGCTAAATGTGGTTGCCCATTTTCATCCAGTTTTAGTACAAAATCACCATTTTCATCCTTAAACGTGCCTAACGCTTTTAGTTCAAAATCAGTAGTTTTTCCGGTTGAGTAAACTTTATCAACACTTCCAGTTACTAAACCTGAAAAATTATCAGAACCCGCTAATTTTTCAGGTTTATCCGAATCTATTTCAAAATAAAAACCACCTTTGCCATCAGCAATCAAAGAATAAACAGGTTCTTCAATAACTGGTAAGTTTTGGAATTCACCATGGAAACCAACATATGGAATACTGATTACATCGCCATCATCGACACTATCAGTAAAACGAACAAACCCCTCTAGATAGTAGCCATTTTTCATGAGTTCATTTAATTCTGGCGTAAACGATGACGCATCAATTTGAATCTTTACAACCTCGCTACTGTTGGCTTTAACTGTCAACCCGCTAACTGATGATTCACTTAACTGTCGTGGTGTTAAAGTTATTTTTCCCTCCTCGACAGCATCCGTATCTAGATAAATATGATAATTTAACTTGCGGTCTTCATTTGAAATATTGTGCACAACTACCTCAAAATCAAACGTATCCCCAACATTGCCAAGTGTCAAACTACCATAACCATCTTTGCCTGTCACGTACAAGCCAGTTGAAGTTGCCGCATTTACATCAATAATACCCGCTCCTTGTTGACGCGGAGAAGTATAAGCTTGAGATTCTTTATTATAATGAGGTTTTGCCGTACTCATCAATAAATGTTTAACCAAATCTTCTAATTCTTGTGGTGTTTTATTTGGATATTGTTCTTTTAGATATTGTTTCACTAATACAGCAGCACCCGCTACATGCGGAGAAGCCATACTTGTCCCATTCATATTGGCATAATCATTATCATTGATAGCAGCATAGATGCCACCCCCAGGAGCCGCTAAATCAGGTTTTAATTCACCGTCAGCAGATAAACCCCAACTTGAAAAATCAGACATAGAACCTGCATTTGGATTTTCGTCAAAAACAGATTCATTATTAAACTGGATTTGATACTGATTTTTCGCTAAAGCTTCACCAAATTCATTCGGGATGAAAATAGCTGGAATCCCGACTGCTGTTTCATCTAAGGCCATGCTAATATTGGTTTCATTTGGTCGGCTATTAAAAATCACTGCTCCAATAGCCCCTGCTTGTGTGGCATTGGCTACTTTTTCAGAAAAGGTAATCTCTCCACGTTTTATCAGTGCGAGTTTTCCAGAAAAATCCTTCCCTTCAAAGTCTTCTGCTTTACCTAAATTTGCATAGACATAGTCATAAGCTTTTCCCTCTTCAAAACTAACTTCACTCTTTTCTGGATTGTCAAAAGAACTTTTACCGAAATTCAGATTTTCATCATTTTCTAAACCGATAATATTGATAACCTTGCTAGCAATAGTCGTATTATTGTATGAAGCAACTGAAATCGCCTCTTTTGCCGTAGATGGACTGCCAACTAACCCGTAATCAGGATTTTCAGCCGATGGCAAGTCATAATCCGAGCCAAATACTGCGTCATTACCAGCTGCAATAACTACAGATACCCCAGCATTTCTTGCAGCTTCAATCGCTTGAACAACACTTTCATCCATGTTAACAACAGAACCACTTGCTCCGCCTAAGCTTAAGTTAATACTATCCGCCCCTAATTTCACTGCGTCTTCAATCGCTTTGACATAGATTGCAGAACTAGTTGTTGGATTAATATCTGAAAAAACACGCATAAACATGACTTGTGCTTCAGGAGCAACCCCATAGATTAACTGATTCGCAACTGGTTGAGTTGGATTTCCGGTTGCGATGCTTGTGACGTGCATCCCGTGAGAATGTTTGTCTTCTTCTTTCATATCAGTATTGACATCGACATAATTATAACCAAAAATCACCTTATCATTAAACCATTCCCCATACTCAATCCCTGCAGCCTTTTTCGTTGCTTCGAAAGTTTCTTTGTTGTATTTAGCTGTATCAGGATTGGTTATATGCAGCACATCATGATCGACATCAATCCCTGAATCAATAATCGCAACAACCATGCCTTCTCCTTTATAGCCAGACTCCCAGGTTTTTGGCACAGAGATAATGGTATTACTATCAATATTTTGCGGCGTAGCAGATGATAATTGCTCACTCTCATTTTTTTCTATATTAACTTCAGCTGCTTGATTATTTGCGAATTCTTCTTTTTCATTTTCAATATCAGTTGTAGTTTGTGTCGATGTAATTGTTTCAGCTTCTTGTGTCTGCTTAGCTATTGTATCAATATTCGTATCTTCAATATTTGTTGCTGCTGATACAGACTTATTCGCTTCAGACAAATCTTTTATAACTACTTCATTCGTGGTTGAATTTTGTTCATCAATCGAAGCGACTGAATTTTCTGTCTTTTCATGCGAAGTGTCTGTATTTTTTTCTTCTACATGATTGACTGTCGTAGAAATTTCTTTACTTAAATCATTGGCATTTTCTGCTTTAAGTGGTTGTATAATTGTTGCAGTACTCGAATTCTCATCAGCGACGACATTCTGAGCGCTTACAGCATTTAACAAGAAAGTAGTACTTAAAATTAACGTATATGCCCCAATATTTTTGGGATGCAATATTTTCTGTTTATCCATATAATCTCCTTTTTTATTAAAATTAGGTTAACCTTAGATTATATTAAAACACATTTTATTAGATATTACAATATCATATTATCGTTATCAAAACTCCAATTATTTGATAAATATTATAAATTCAGCATTTTCATTATCTCTCACTATAATCTGTTAATATATTCAAATATTATTTTATAACGAGAAAAAGTCAGAATCCAGATACTGAGCTTTTTTCCAACTTTCTCAAACAATATTTAGACTTTACTTTTGAACTGATTTCATTAAGTCCATATTTTTAGTATTTATTAGATTTAGGTAAAGATTTTAAAAATTCCTACCTACAGACTCTTGTGATACTTTATCAAAATAAACGGTTATTATTAGTATATAATTTTTCACTAAAACAATATTAAAGTTTTAACAATACTTTTTCACTATATCTTTCCAGATAGCCTCTATGTTTTTCTCGGTTAAGTATTCATCTATTTTAGCTTTTTCAATTAATCCTAGCATCGAAATTGCTAATTTTGAAAATATTTCTTTCTTTTCAAATTCAACTTTGTCATTAAAATACTCGCCTATAAATAAATATTTTAAAAAAAATGTTTCATACAACTGATACATTAATTTAGGATTGCCCATAGTATCTTGCCAACTTAAATAATATTTTTGCGGATTTTCACAATAATATTTGACTATTTTGATTGGAAAATATACTAAATGACGATCATCATTAAACTTTTTTTCTGTACTTTTAATAGCCTCATGAAATAGATAATAGACAACTTCATCTTTTAATTCTTGAAAATTTTTGAACTGATTGTAAATTGGTTGTGTAGAGATTTGCATATAAGTTGCAAGACGTTTGACAGTTAAATTTTCAAATCCATATCGTATTACCATTCGATAAGCAGAGTCTATGAATTTTTCTCGTTTGTAGATTCTTTTTCTCATCGCTTCCCCCTAATACAAATTTTTTCAATTTAACCAAGAGCTTTAATAATGTGCATCTCGCTTAAACCATCTGACACCTTTAATTCTCTTGATCTAGATATTTTGCTTATTAGGTATTTTCTCATTAAATAACTAAATTTAAAACATTATTTCGGAAAATTTTACTTTGTTTTTCTATTTTCTAATATTATCATTTTAAACAATAAATTTCTAAACAAAAAGATAATCTTCTTAAAATAACTAACTTATTATTTTAAAAAACTACCAAAAAATAACCATTAATAAAAATACATGTATTATAAAGATATTATACCGGAAATCTATTTCTTATGATTACGACTATCTATTTTTGTTTAATACAAAAGTTATAAATTTACTACATATTTAACAAAATAACCCTTCAGACAATCTCATTGTTTTATAATTTTAGTTTCATTTTTCTCCTTGTTGCTCTGTTTAATATAGTTGACAAAGTTTACATACTCACCTATTACTTTCATATTTTCATAATGCTATTCATTTGCAGACTTTGTCTCTAGGTTAAAAACAAGATAAAAAGAGAGTCTGCAATAACTCTCTCAAAATAATTATATAATTTTTTTTAAACTACCTATATCGACAATTTTTGTAAATCTATTTCAACAGTAGTTTTATGTGTTACTAATAATATTATCTTATTCACTTTAATTTTATTAAGTATTTTAGCTATAGATTTATCCAAAGTGTCATGCATATTCGAAAACGGTTCATCTAAAATAAGTAAAGATGTACCTGGTTTAGTTACTGCAACTAAGAATTGTAAAAGCTGTCTTTGCCCCCCTGAAAGTTCACTTAATCTAACTGAAAGTAAATCCCGTATTGAAAATTGTGCAGCAAGTAATAATGATTGATATTCAGGTTCGCATAATATTTTTTCAAGATCTTCCATCGACAAATACATTGTTAGAAATTCTCCCACAGTAATCTCCTGATTTTGCTCATTTTGAAGCATCATAGATATTTCCTTTTCACGAAGTAATGTTGTATTTACTTCACTGATTGAATATCCATTATAACTTATACGTCCTTGAAAGATATCTTGATAAACACCTATCAACGTATACAATAGCGTCGATTTTCCCACACCATTTTCGCCAACTAATTGATAAATATTACCTGGAACAAAATTTAAAGTCAACGGTTGTTTATAAAGCATCCCTTCTTTTATCATAATATTCACATCAGATAATTGAATCTGCTCAATTTGACTTAACTCTTGCTGTCCTTTATCATCTTCAGGTAAGTTTTGTATTTCATTCATTCGACCTTTAGCAATTTTGTATTCTTGATAAATGAATTGGAACGATATAATCTGCTCAAGATAGGACAGCATCTTCATAAAATATTGCATGATTGCAACAAAAAAGCCCACAGATAAACTACCAGCAAAAATCAGTCCAGCTCCAATCACAAAAAATCCTAGTTGTGCAATAAGTGTAATCGCTAATTGGGCCGTTGATAAAAAATATTTTAGCCAGTAATGTTTAAGCATAGAATTCGACAATGATTGCTGTTGATGATGCAAACGAAGAAATTCTAGCTGTTGACTTCCTTTACTTTTTATTTCTAAAATTCGTTGAAAAAATTGATTCCGTAATGCATACAATCGATTTCCTTGATCCATTACATCATACAAAGTCGTATTCATTTTTGGTTGAACCTTATAATAAATGACTAAATATAGTATAAGCAATCCAACAAAAATCGCTAAAAAGTATAGACTAATACGACTCATTAAAATCAGAGTAATCGCCAAATAAGCTAGCCCACAAATAAATTGCGGAAGCGAAATATATACAAATTGTAGTACTTTTTCAATATCTTCACTTACTCGCTGATGTAAATAATTTTGATCATATTTCAAAATCAATAGTGTTTTCCTTGAAATATATGATTGTGCGAATTGATTTTGTTTCTCAATAACTAATTGAGATATCTTAAAATAATTCATCTTTGACTGAAAGAAAGAAACAGTCATCTGCGCTAAAAAAAGAAGCGCTAAAATCACGATAGACCTTATTAATAAGCTAGCCTCTTTATGAATGAATTGGTTAATAATCACCCCTTCTGCATATGGCGTTAGAATTTCAAAACTTCCCATACACAAAAATAAAAATACTTGCAACCCAACAACCTTTTTATCAATTAATTTCATTTTCCATCTCCTAATTTTTGTTATCTTTAAATTAGCATCTCAACCTAAACCAGTTAATAAAAAAATGCCTAGCGCAGGGAAAGGCTAGGCATAAGGTGAAATATATTTAAATTTTTTGGCTAAACATTCATTAGTCGACTTTCTTTTTCAATGCACCGAATAATAAACCTGAAACGATTGCACCGATTAAGATAAACGCTAAGTATAATAATGGTTTAGATACTAACAAGATTACGAAGATACCACCGTGTGGGGCCATTAGTTTAATACCAGTCAACCCAACTAAAGCACCGGCAACTGCAGAACCAGCCATGAAACTTGGAATCGCGCGAATTGGGTCAGCAGCCGCAAACGGAATCGCACCTTCTGTAATGAATGAAAGACCCATAACGATATTTGATAAACCAGCTTCTTGTTCTTGTTTTGTAAATTTGTCTTTGAATAATAAGGTTGCGATAAATACGGCAATTGGAGGAACCATACCACCGGCCATAACAGCCGCCATAATCACTGAACCACCTGTAGCCACAGAAGCAGCTAAGGTACCAGTACCAAAGACATAGGCCGCTTTGTTGAAAGGACCACCCATATCGATAGCCATCATACCACCTAAGACAAGTCCCATCAAGACAGCTGAACCACCTGACAAACCTTCAAGGAAGTTGTTTAAGCTTGTGTTGATAGCAGCCATTGGAATGTTTACAAACAACATTAAGAATCCAGTGATACATACACCAAATAATGGATATAATAGGATAGATTTAATACCATCCAATGAACGAGGTAGACCTGCTAATAGTTTTCTTAAGACTAAGATTACACCACCAGCTAAGAAACCACCGACTAATGCACCTAAGAATCCAGAAGGCACACCTGCTAGAGCTAAGGTTTTTTCACCACCAGCAGCAAATGGTACCTTACCCCAAGCTAAACCACTTGAAGCGATTGAACCAGCAACGAAACCTGCGACTAAACCTGGTTTTTCAGCAATAGAAAATGCGATATATCCAGCTAAGATTGGTAGCATGAAACCAAATGCCACGCCCCCAATATTTTTAAATAGAGATGAAATTTCATGATAAGTACCTAAATTACTTAATTGATCTTTTGGCACACCCATGATGTTATCAAGTAAGAAGGCAATCGCAATCATAATACCGCCGCCGATAACGAACGGAAGCATTTGTGATACACCGGCCATTAAGTGTTTATAAAATGCAGCACCTAAGCCTTGTTTTGAATCACTGGCAGTTTCAACAGCACCTTCACCATTTGATTGATAAACTTCAGCTTTTTCATCTAAAATAATTTGAATTAATTCTTCTGATTTTTTGATACCATCAGCTACTGGACGGCTTAAAACACGTTTACCAGCAAAACGAGGCATTTCAACTGATTTATCGGCTGCAATGATGACCCCTTTCGCACGAGCAATTTCATCAGCAGTCAAACGGTTCGCAACCCCAGAAGCACCATTTGTTTCAACTTTGATATCAACACCCATTTTTTCAGCAGTTTGCTTTAATTTATCTTCTGCCATGTATGTATGAGCGATACCTGTAGGACAAGCTGTCACCGCAACGATAAATGGACGATCACCGCTTGCTTTTGCTTCATGTTTTTCTTCTGATTCTTCCACAAATAAAGCACGTACTTCATCTGGTGTAGAAGCTTGTTTTAAACTTGCAACAAAATCAGCATCGACTAGCTTACGTGAAAGTGCGGCTAATGCTTGTAAGTGTGTGTCATTTGCTCCATCTGGCGCCGCAATCATAAAGAATAGATAAGTTGGTTGACCATCTAATGCTTCATAATCAACACCCGCTTGGCTTTTAGCAAACAATACAGTTGCTTCTTTAACCGCTGTATTTTTCGCATGAGGCATTGCAATTCCATCGCCTAGACCCGTAGATGTTTGGGCTTCACGAGCTAAGATACCATCTTTAAAAGTCTTGACATCAGAGATACGGCCAACTTGGTATAATTTTTCGACCATTTCATCAATCGCAGCTTGTTTTGTCGTTGCTTTTAAATCCATGATCATTGCATCTTTAATCAATAAATCTGTAATTTTCATTTTAATCCCCCTGATTTTTATAGATTATAATTTTGTAATTTTTACTTCAGGCAATAATTCTCGAATAAATTCACCGGTTGCTAAATCATCTGAAAAAGCAGTAGCACTTCCGCAAGCAACGCCCCATCTGAAACTTTCAACGGGATCTTGCGTTTTAGAATATTCGCCGATAAAACCTGCAATCATTGAATCTCCTGCACCTACAGAGTTTTTCAATTCACGTTTTAAGACATTGGTTTGATAGACACCTTGTTGGGTAAATAATAAAGCGCCATCGCCAGCCATTGAAATAATTACGTTTTGGGCACCATCAGCTAACATTTTCTTACCATAAGTAATGATGTCATCCAATCCGCTGAATGTTGTATTGTATAATTCAGCTAATTCATGATTGTTTGGCTTCACTAATAATGGTTTTTTAGGAAGTGCGGCTAAAAGGTCTGCACCTGTCGTATCAATGACGAAATCAGCTTCTTTATCTTTAATAATTTCAATAAGTTCTTGATAAAATCCTTGAGCCAATCCCGCAGGTAAACTACCAGCTAATACGACGATATCCCCTTTTTGGACTTTGGCTAAAGAAGCTTTTAGTTGACTAATTTCTTCATCAGTTAAAACAGGACCCTGACCATTGATTTCAGTCTCTTCACCTGCCTTCAATTTGATATTAATTCGAGTATCTGATTGAATGGCTGTGAAATCTGTTGAAATCTCTTCTTCATTTAAGCAGTCCTCGATAAATTTACCAGTAAATCCACCTAAGAAACCTAGAGCGGTACTCTTCGCATCAATACGTTTTAAAATACGTGATACATTGATTCCTTTACCACCTGGGAATTTCGCATCGCTATTCATACGGTTCACACTACCTATTTCTAGTGCATCAACACGAACGATATAGTCAATGGATGGATTTAAAGTCATTGTGTAAATCATGATGAAACCTCCGTAATTCTTGTTTGCAACTGCATTTTTTTCATAATTTCTTTTGGTGCCTTACTTGTGATGATTTCTGCTTGAGCTAGATCAGCAACATGCGTAAAAGCTGTTTGCTGAAACTTCGAACCATCCAGTAAGACAAAAGACATCTGACTTTGGGCAATTGCGAGTTTCTTAATCATCGCTTCTTCTGGATCGGGTGTCGTAAAGCCATTTTCTAGATGCGCCCCATTCATCCCCATGAAAGCTTTGTTAAAACGAAATTGCTGTAACTGGGTTGCTGTAGAAAATCCGGTGATGGCATTAGTCGATAATTTAATCGTGCCACCTAAAATGACTGTTTCGATATTTTTTTCAACTAGCAAGGCTGCATGCTTAACCGAATTCGTGACGACTTTGATTCCTAAATCTGGCTCAATGAAAGGAATCATCGCCATCGTAGAAGTTCCAGCATCCAAATAAATGACATCTTTTGGTTTAATTAAATTCGCAGCATAACGTCCAATCGCTAGTTTCTCATCATGGAATTTTGCTTCTTTTTCCATCATGTTAGCTTCAAAATTCAATTGTTGCTTTTTCTTTGCTCCACCATGTATCCGAATTAAGAGTCCTTGATTCTCCAAATGTTGTAAATCACGACGAATAGTTGACTCAGAGGCTTCTAAAGGTTCAATTAATTCAGCGATAGTGATGATGTCATTTTCTTCCAAAGTGGATAGAATCCTTTGTTGGCGTTCATCTGTAAGCATTTACACTCACCTCCCACGAATGTATAGTATCATACTCATTTCAATAAATCAATCACATTCGAGCAGAAAACTTCAAAAATAATCACATTGGAAACGGTTTTAAGTCAGAAATCTTCCAAAAACAAGCAATTCTAGTTCAATTTCAGTCAAATAAATAATAAAATTTTTTTATGAATAGTTGTCAAAGTCGCATTCTAGTGATAAATTATTGAAGGAAATTTTCAAATGCGAGGTGAGAACCATGATTGAAACAATTGAATTTGGCAAAAACTATCATTGGATTATCCTACACACTGATTTTTTAACAAATGACACGACAGATTATCAAACACTAGGCTTAGATGAAGAAACCATTACCTATGCCCTCGACCGATATGAACGTGCACATACGGAATACCAAACAGATACCAATACTTTTACGATTATTTATAATGTGTTGAAACGCACCAAAGAAGAAAATCACTATGAAACAATTCCTATCACTTTTATCGCAAAGAATCAGCAGTTATTTACCATTTACAATGATGATAATGCATATATCATTGATTTGATGAAAAAGTATTTAGCCTATAACAATCAAATAAGTGTGCTGAAATTTTTATTTGTCGGTCTATTTTTAATTTCAGAATCTTATTTTCCTTATATTGAAGCTCTAGACAAAAAACAAGAGGAAGTTAGTCGCAAATTACGCGAGAAGATTACAAAGCCTGATTTATTAACACTTTCTGATATTGCGACTGGTATGATTTATCTTGTCGCCGCAACGAATCAAAATACGATTTTACTAGAGCAAATCAAAGGACAAATCATCTATAAACAATTTGATGAGATTGAACGCGAACAATATGTTGATTCCTTAATCGAAGCCAAACAACTATCCAGTATGACACAATTAAATTCCGAAATCATCCAACAATTATATAGTACGTATGATAATATTTTGAATAATAATTTAAACGATCATATGGCCGTTTTAACTGTGCTCTCCATCTTTTTAGCGATTAGTGCTACGGTAACTGGATTTTTTGGAATGAATGTGACTTTACCGATTAAGGATTCACCGTATGCTTGGTTAGTGATTATCGGCATCAGTCTTGTTCTTTGTCTAATTTATGCCTTGATTTTACGTATTACTTTATGGAAAAAATGATGCACTTTGCAAAAAGGTTTGATACAATAAAGGAAATGAGTCGAGGTGAGAAAAATGGGCTTAAAATTTCAAAAAGATGATTTTTTAGAAAAGAAGTTAGAAGAATTTATTGTTTTTCCAAATGATTTAAAAGAAAAGAAGGAAGAAGTCGATATCGAACGCTTCTTAAATCCTAAACCTAAAACTGAGAAAAAAGAAAAAGCAGACAAATAAACGAAACGAGGAAGCCTAAATTGGATTGGCTTCCTCGTTTTAAATATTTGATACGGTAGGCGACTTAAATGTGTTTTTTCGGTAATTGCACCACCTTCTTGCTCACAAGGAAATTCAAACATTGCTTAAATCAGCTCTTGACGTATTTCATCCCCAATAGCCGCAACTAAATCCGCTAAATCTTGCTATATTCTATATAGCTCTGTTTGTTTGTCCATACGCTCTGCCCCTTATTATTTCGTTGAATAAATCAAACCATTAAACCATTTGAAATGCAATGAAAGGAGCGATTGGGAAAGAAAATCGAGACGAATAAAAAAAGAGCATGGATTTCCCACACTCTAAATTGCTTATTCACTTAAACCGCTCAAAGCTTCGATTGCCTGCCAAGCTTCTTCTTTCCCTTGTTTCGTCACTGATGAAAAAACAATAAAGGTATCCTCTTTTTCAAATTCCAGCGCTTTTTTAATCATGCTTTCGTGTTTATTCCATTTGCCACGAGGAATTTTATCGGCCTTTGTCGCAACTACAATAACTGGAATTTCATAATACTTCAAAAATTGATACATTTGAATATCATCTTGTGTTGGCTCATGACGCATATCAACTAATGATACCACCGCTCTTAACTGTTCTCGTTGTGTTAAGTAGGTCTCAATCATTTTTCCCCATTTTGCTCGTTCAGTTTTTGAGACTTTTGCATACCCATAGCCTGGCACATCGACAAAATGCAAGCAATTTTCAATCAAATAAAAATTAAGCGTCTGGGTTTTCCCTGGTTTAGAGGAAGTTCTTGCTAAGTTTTTGCGGTCAATTAGCGTATTAATAAATGAACTCTTCCCCACGTTGGAACGTCCTGCCAAAGCGATTTCTGGCAGGTTGGTATCCGGATATTGTTTGGGCGCCACTGCACTAATAACAATTTCAGCTGAATGAACTTTCATCCCTTCATCCCTTTCTAAAATAGATTTCTAAAAAATAGAGGCTGACAATTTTGCCAACCTCATATTGCCCATTTATCCAGCTTTTTGTTCAGAATAAATGATTTTCGGTTTTCCTTCTTCTAGAGCAGCTTCTTTGGTGATAATCACTTTTTCAATGGTGTCATCAGAAGGAATCTCAAACATGACATCAAGCATAATGCCTTCAATAATCGAACGCAAGCCACGCGCACCTGTATTACGTTCAATCGCTTTTTGGGCAATGGCTTCTAGCGCTTCATGTTCGAATTCTAATTCTGTATGATCCAGTGCAAGTAATTTTTGATATTGCTTCACTAAGGCATTTTTTGGCTCAGTTAAGATACGAACCAAATCATCCACCGTAAGTTTTTCCAATGCTGTCATAACTGGTAAACGTCCGATAAATTCTGGAATCAAACCAAATTTCAGCAAATCTTCTGGAATAATATGTTGCATGATACTTTCATTTTCATTTAATTTCTTGTTTGAAGTACCAAATCCAATCGTCTTTTCACCCATACGATTTTTAACAATTGTTTCAATTCCATCAAAAGCACCACCAACGATAAACAAAATATTCGTCGTATCAATTTGAATCATTTCTTGATGGGGATGTTTACGACCGCCTTGAGGAGGAACAGAAGCAACTGTCCCCTCTAAAATTTTAAGCAAGGCTTGTTGTACCCCTTCACCAGAAACATCACGAGTAATTGAGACATTTTCACTCTTTCTGGCAATTTTATCAATTTCATCAATATAGATAATCCCACGTTGGGCACGTTCAACATTAAAGTCAGCTGCTTGTAATAATTTTAGCAAGATATTTTCTACATCTTCACCGACGTATCCAGCTTCTGTTAGACTTGTCGCATCAGCAATTGCAAATGGCACATCGATAGTACGTGCTAAAGTTTGCGCTAAGAAAGTCTTACCTGATCCAGTTGGTCCAATTAAACAGATATTACTCTTTTGTAATTCCACTTCATCATCATAACTTTCCATCGCATTGATTCGTTTATAATGATTGTATACAGCAACCGATAAAGCACGTTTGGCAAAATCTTGGCCAATCACATACTCATTTAATACTTCCAAGATTTCCTTTGGTTTAGGTACATCCGTAAATTCACGTACCACTTCTTCATAAAAATCTTCGTCAATAATATCTTTACATAACTCGACACACTCGTTACATATATATACTCCTGGTCCGGCTACAATCTTGCGTACTTCTGCTTGTGATTTTCCGCAAAATGAACAACGAACCGTATCGTGACTATGTTGGTTATCGCTCATGGATTTACAACACCCCTTTTAAAAACTATGTAGCATTAAATGGCTATATAAAAATATTATCATAAATGCTTTGAAATAAAAAGTAAGAGTACTTATATTTCAAAGCATTTAGCCATTTATCGATATTTAAATTAGAATCCAAACACTCCTGGCAATAGATAAGTCAGACTAAGCATAATACAGCAAGCCGTTAAAATTCCTAGGCCAATAGGTAAAATACATTTTTTAGGAGATAAACCTAAAAGAGCAGCAATTAATGCACCTGTCCATGCACCTGTACCTGGCAGAGGAATCGCAACAAATAAGTAAATCCCTAACAACACACTATTTGGATATTTTTCGGTTAACTCTTTTCCTTTACGTCGTCCTTTTTCAGTAATCGCTTTGGCAAACTTTTTAATCGGACCTTTTACTGAAAGATAATCTAAAATCTTTTCAATAAATAAAATGATAAAAGGAATAGGAATAAAATTAGCGATTACACAAATTATACTTGCTTTTAACCAAGGAACACCAAGTAATGAGGCTGCAATTAAGCCCCCACGTAATTCTAAAATTGGTAAAAGCGAGATAATAAAGATAATGATTTCCGGACTTAAGACATGTTTTAACGTATCGATAACTGATTGTACCATTTGATCCCCCAAATAATAAAGATAATCCTATTATGCTTGATATACTTAAAAAAGCGAATGAAAGAAACCTGTTTTAAATAAATCTTAAAATTCACATGAAGAAGGCGGAAAAATACTGATAAACCCTCTTACCGTATTTTCCGCCTAACGAGTCTTATGATTAAGCTTCAACAGCTGTAGAAGTTACTAAATCAATAGCTTTCTTCATAGTAATATCGTGTGAAAGCATATCAGTAGTTAATAAACGTTTTACTTGATCTACAGGCATATTGTAAGTTTCTGCTAATTCAGCGATTTCTTTTTCAATTTCTTCTTCTGTAGCTTCTAAGTTTTCAGCTTTCACGATTGCTTCGATTACAAGATTTGTTTTCACACGTAATTCAGCATCTTGTTCGAATTGTTTGTGAAGGTCAGCTTCAGTAGAGTTAGTTAATTGATAGTACATTTCTGGAGAGATTCCTTGACGTTGCATATTGTTTAAGAATTCATCCATTGCACGATGTACTTCATCATGAACCATAACGTGTGGTAACTCAACCACTTCTGCATTTTCTACAGCTTTACGTAATGCTTCATCATGAACAGCTTCTTGCGCTTGGCTTGCTTTAGTTGTAGTTAATTCTTCACGGATTTTAGCTTTTAATTCGTCTAAAGTTTCAACTTCATCGTCGACATCCTTAGCAAATTCGTCATCTAATTCTGGTAATTCTTTTTCTTTAACTTCGTGTACTTTTACTTTGAAGATAGCTTCTTTGCCAGCTAAATCTTCAGCTTGGTAATCTTCAGGGAATGTTACTTTCACTTCCACATCATCACCAGCTTTAGCACCAACTAATTGATCTTCAAAACCAGGAATGAATGAACCTGAACCTAATTCAAGTGAGTAGTTTTCACCTTTTCCGCCTTCAAAAGCAACACCGTCTTTGAATCCTTCAAAGTCGATAACTACTGTGTCACCTTCTTTAGCTGGTTCTTCAACAACTACTAATTCAGCTTGTTGATTACGTTTTTGATTTAAACGTTCTTCAACGTCAGCATCAGTTACTTCACGTTCTTGTTTAGCAACTGTTAAGTTTTTGTATTCACCTAATTTTACTTCAGGTTTTACTGTTACTTCAGCAGTGATTACCCAATCTTGACCTTTTTCCATGCTTTTTACATCGATTTTTGGTTGCGCAACAACGTCTAAACCAGCTTCAGCCACAGCAGCATCGTAAGCTTTTGGTAAAACAGCATTTAAAGCATCTTCATAAAGCGCTTCTTCACCAAACATACGGTTAAATACTTGGCGAGTCACTTTTCCTTTACGGAATCCAGGTACATTTAGATTCCCTTTTACTTTGTTAAATGCGATTGTTAATCCTTGTTGAATTTCTTCTTGAGGAATTGAAAACGTTAGCACACCTTCATTAGTGGCTGTTTTTTCAAATGTTGCAGTCATATATTTCCCTCCGATTTTATCTTTACATTTTTGATGAATATGATTCATGCATACCTTTAAATATTACACTAACCACGCAAAATTGTAAACCATTTTCATCTTAGTTCCGTGTTTTTTTCAATATTTTTCGAGATTAAAGCAAGTTTTGAATGATTTTTTGGTATTTTTCCTGAGTGACTTGGAATTGCTTGATAGTTGCCATATCTTCTTTTTTAGATATCTGCCCTGTTTGATAAAGCTGAATGGTCAAGCGTATATAGTCCTTTGCAGAAATAGGTGGTGTAAACGGATAAGTCAACGTCAATTGTTGCATCATATGCTCGTGTAACATCTCATACAGTGCAGCATCTTCATTGGCCAAGCTTTGTGCTAAGATTTGCTCACATGTTTTTATAAAAGGCTGTTCATTCGGTGCTGTTAACGCAGAGCTTGCTATCTTTATATTTTCCTCAGTAAATACATCTTTTAAATAGATATCCATCGACAGCTCAAGTTGATTCATAAGCTCACATGTTTTAGCAATCAGAAATGGATTCTGCGCGTTGGGCAATAACTCTTGGATAATTGTTTGAAAAATAGCAAGTGGCAATTGACTAATCAAAAGTTGAAACTCATCGTTAAAAATTGGCCGAACATTTGTAAGAGCCGCTTGCCATTGCACAAATTTTTCTTGCAATTTATGGACATAGATACTTGCATAAAATTCTTCCGCACTTGTTAATTGTTTGTTCAGACTATCTAACGCATCATCTGGAAAATTGTTGCGTAACAATAATCGCCGAGCATATAAGAATGCATAATTCATAATAGTCAGTTGCGTAAATTGAGGTAAATACTTTGCTGAACGTTCATAATTGTCTTGTTCTTCCAATGCTACTTCATAGGCTTTTTGTTGAAAATCTTGCATGAGATATAAATCAACTAGGCGATAATGATTATCTAATGAAGGATATTTTTGATAGATTTTTTGTGCCAACTGTTCTGCAAGCAAGAAGTTGCGCGTTTGTTTGGCTTCTTCAAAGGCTGCAAATAAAGCTTCATCTTGATTAAATATTTGTTTGTTCATACTTCACCTGTTTGGCTAAATGATATTTTTTAGGTTGCCGAATCATTTTTAAAGTAACGACACCGGTCTGAGCAAAAAAGTCGCCGATATGCGTTTTATCCGGTGTAAAGGCGCAGACAAGATACCCTAACAAGAAAAGGGGATTCACACTAAAAATAAAACGCATTGCCCCTTCACGGATTAAGATTGTACTCCAAGTTAGCTCTTTTTCAGTAAAACTAACCACCTTAATGCCAAAGATCATTTTTCCAATCGTCTGACCATCATTGTATTTAGTTAACAAAATGAAGTAAGCAAGATAAATACATGAACCACCTATAAAATTGACATAAGGATTCTCCATCGGCAAATTGAAACGCGCCAACCAAGTAAAGATTAACCCTTTTATACAAGCAATCAAAAAAACATCTACTAAGAAAGCCCAAAAACGAATCCAAAATCCAGCATAGTAATCAGCTGGATACTGATTTGGATGTTTTGGTTTCTTGTTAGTAGCTACGTTTTTTAAGGTTTTGGTTTGACTAAAAAACATCGTATCACCTACCCTCCATAATAATACATCGCTTTAGGAGCTTGCGGTGTACCAATCACTTGAACAATCGCCTTCACTGTGTCTTCCGTACTCGCTTGTGGCTTAAGTAAATTCGTTTTAGCTTGGTTTAACCAACTAGCAAGGAAATTGGGCGTATTGGTTGTATATTCAATGACTTGCGCGTCTTTTAAATCATATTTATTTTGTAAATCAGCTAGGCAATCTTCTTCAAAACCAATTTCATCGACCAAGCCATTTTCCTTTGCTTGTAAACCATCATAAATACGACCATCCGCTAGTTTTTTCACCGTTTCGATATCCATTTTACGACCTTTACTTACTACATCAACAAAGCGATTATAGGCACGATCAACGTGTTCTTGCATGACTTTTGCTTCTTCAGGTGTGGTGGCACGGGTTGACGAACCCATATCTTTTAAGGCACCACTCTTATAAGTTTGATCTTTTACCCCTAATTTATCCAAAAGTGAGGCATAATTCATTCCGGACATGATTACCCCGATGGAACCGGTCACTGTCTCTTCACTGGCATAAATCTTATCCGCCGCAGCTGAGATATAATAACCGCCACTTGCTGCCATATTTTTCATATTGACATAGATTGGTTTATGGTGCGCTTGTAATTTTTGCAAGGCTTTTGCTAATTCGCTACTTTCATACACACCACCGCCTGGAGAGTTCACTTCTAATAGTACAGCTTTTACAGTATCATCATTATCAATCTTTTTAACCATTTCTAAGGTTTGTTGATGATTATAGCCACTACTAGAGAACAGATTATTATCTTGTGTATCAGCAATTACCCCGTCAATGGTAATTTTAGCAATTTTTTGACTACTATCACCTGGCGTAATAATACTTTCCTTTAAACTTTCCTGACTAGATAATAAACTTGATAATGCTTCCTCTTGACTGTCATTGACACTATTGATTGCAATGCCAGTTAAACTAATCAATGCTACACCTATCGCAATTAATACTGCAATCCATCTTCTTTTATTCATAAGTCACCTCTATAATTCTTGTTTAATGATTACTGCTTTTTGATCAGTATCTACAGCTTGCTTAAAACCTGAAAATTTTTCACCACTGATTATATCCTCGATTTCAAATGGTTCTATACTTTCAACTTGAATCAACTCCGCTTCAATTTCTTGCAAACTATCCCAGCCAGTATCTAGAAATATCGGTGTATCCTCTGTCAGTTGATATTTGATAGATAATTGATTGATTCGTTCTTTTAAATCTCTTAATCGTATCGTCTTCATCAATTTTTCCCTTTCTCGCTATTTATCTAAAGCGTTTTTTCTTATTGTACCACAGATTGATTATAAGACAAAATAAAGCTCACATACATCTATACCAATTTTAATATTTAAAAAAGTGTTGACAATTTTTTTCGATTGAATTATGATTGCATTAGCTTTTGTTAATAGCTAAACAAAACAAAAATCATCTATACCAATTTATTATAAATAAAAAATCAAAGGTAGGTTTCTAAATTATGTGTGGTATTGTAGGAATTGTAGGAAAAAATCAAGCAGAACGCGTCATCTTAAATGGTTTACATCGCTTAGAATATCGTGGTTATGATTCAGCCGGCTTATTTGTTTGCGATGAAACTCATGATTATCTTGTAAAATCACCAGGACGTATTAAAAACTTAGAAGATAAACTAACACCTGAAGTGACAGGGAATATCGGAATTGGTCATACACGTTGGGCAACACATGGTGAGCCAACTGAAGCCAACGCCCACCCTCACACTTCTCAATCTGGTCAATTAGTTCTTGTACACAATGGCGTTATCGAAAACTTTGAAGAAATTCATCAAACTTACTTAAGCGAGCATACTTTCTTAGGTCAAACCGATACAGAAATTGCTGTACATCTAGTGGAAGAATTAAAGAACCGCGACAACTTAACGACTAAAGAAGCGTTCCGTAAAGCTTTAGGGATTATTAAAGGATCTTATGCTTTTGGTTTAATCGATAAAAATGACCGCGAAACCATTTACGTTGCCAAAAACAAAAGTCCCTTATTAATTGGTTTAGGCGATGGCTTTAATGTAATCTGTTCAGATGCTTTAGCTGTTTTAGACCAAACAGACACTTTTGTAGAAATTGAAGACGGCGAAATGGTTACTGTTACTGCTGATTCAGTAGCAATTGAAAAACAAGATGGGCAAAAAGTAGTACGTGATAGTTTTAAGACCCAAGTCGATATTACAGATATTGAAAAAGGAACTTATCCTTTCTATATGTTAAAAGAAATCGACGAACAACCAACTGTTATGCGTCGTCTTGTACAAGAATACCAAGGTGAAAACCATCAAGTAAATATTGATGAAAACCTAGTGAAAGAATTTGCGCAAAGTGACCGTATCTATATCGTTGCCTGCGGGACAAGTAATAACGCCGGCTGGAGTGCAAAATCATTAATTGAAAAACTTACCAATATCCCGGTTGAAGTTCATTTATCTAGTGAATTTGCTTATGATATGCCATTATTATCTGAAAAACCATTCTTTATTTATTTAAGTCAAAGTGGTGAAACAGCAGATAGTCGTCAAGTCTTAGTGACCACAAATAAACTAGGTCACCCAGCTTTAACGATTACCAACGTGGCAGGCTCAACTTTATCTCGTGAAGCGAAATATACTTTATTATTATATGCTGGACCTGAAATTGCCGTAGCTTCAACAAAAGCTTATACTGGGCAAATCGCTGTGATGGCTATCTTAGCAAAAGCTGTCGGCGAATATAAACAACTTCAAGCAGCCAAAGATTTTGATGTATTCCACGAATTATCAATTGTTGCTAGTGCGATGGATAGTTTAATCAATGATAAACAACATATCAAAGACTTAGCAGATGAGTTTTTAGCAACAACACGTAACGCCTTTTATATCGGACGTTCTAATGACTACTATGTTTCAATGGAAGCAGCCTTAAAGTTAAAAGAAATCTCCTATGTGCAAGCTGAAGGTTTTGCAGCTGGTGAATTAAAACACGGTACAATTGCTTTAATCGAAGAAGGTACACCAGTAATGGCGATTATTACTGAAGAAGTAACAGGTTCACATACACGCGGGAATATTAAAGAAGTTGAAAGTCGTGGAGCTAAGAGTTTAGTGATTGTAACTGAAAAATTAGCTAAACCAACGGATCAAATCATTTTACCAACTGTTCATCCATTCTTAACTAGCTTAGTTTCAGTGGTACCTACACAGTTATTAGCTTATAACGCAACCATTCAACGTGGATACGATGTAGATAAACCTCGTAACTTAGCAAAATCAGTAACTGTTGAATAATATAATGAACAAAAAGGCGCAAGAATAAAAACAACTTGCGCCTTTTTGCTATTCAAATATACAAGCTAATATTTCTTCAATGGTTATTTGATAAAAGAGTTGATCCGCTTTTTGTTCAATCAAAATTTGTTTGACAGTTTCGTAGGTAAAGGTTTGATTTGCTAAAGCTTGCTCTAAATGATTCAAATCACCATAACTAAAGAAATCACCATGAAATGCACAATTTTGGATAATCCCATGCTGAATATTTAATGAAACTTCCAGGAAACCCGCTGGAAATTTTTTCGCTTTAACCATCGTAAAAGCAGGATTCTTTCCAAAGGTCCAATCCCAACTTCTAAATTTATCTTGGGCCAACTGTTCAACTATCAGTTCTTCTTTTACAGTCAATTGGTAAGGCTGGTAATCTTTTTTCAATATTTCATTAATTAATTTTTGCCTAAATGTCGCAATATCCCATTTTTTAGATAGGCAATCACTGATATTTCCTGTACGATCGCGCACCGATTTAATACCCTTTGATTCGATTTTATATTTTGGTGGATTCAGATACTTTGCCATTTTCGAAAAATCCATATCATATAAAAGCGAACCATGGTGAATGGTATATTCCCCTTTATTACATTGCGCATTTCCTGAAATTTTCTTCCCATTAATGGCTAAATCATTGCGACTATTATATGCAACTTCAACCCCTAATACATGCAAAGCTTCAATAATTTTATCCATATAGGTTTTAAAATCAATCATTTCACTTGCTGACTTCACAACAAAAGTATATTGTAGACTACCTTCATCTGTATAAATCGTGCCACCGCCAGTATTACGACGCACTAGGTCGACATGATTTTTTTCAATCTCAGCTAAACGGATTTCATTAAAACTATTTTGAAAGTTTCCTAACATTACGGTCGGACGGGTTTGCCACAACATAAAAACACCGTCATCAAATTGCTTTTGCGTACATAAAAATTCTTCTAAGGCAAAATATTGGGCAGCTTCTTGATAATTGGCATCAATAAAAATCATTTGCTCGCTCCACCAGCGGCTAATGCTTCGTGTGCTTTATAAGAACTTCTAACTTGTGGCGAGCTGGCAACGAATTTGAACCCTTTTTTCATTCCCATGCGACGGTAGACACCAAACTGATGCATTGAAACATATTCATGTAGCTTGAAATGCTTAGGAGAAGGTTGTAAATATTGCCCAATTGTAAAGAAATCTACATCCGCATTTAAACAATCATCCATCGCTTGAGCTACTTCTTCTTGTGTCTCACCTAAACCAAGCATAATTCCTGTTTTTGTAAAAATTTCAGGATCTTGCTCTTTAATATAGGCTAAAACTTCTAATGAGCGTTCATAAGTTGCGCGGTGTCTAATTTTTGGTGAAATTCGTTCAACAGTTTCGATATTATGATTAATAATTTCAGGTTTTGCCGCAATCACCATATCTAAACTTGCATGGTCCCCTTGAAAATCAGGAATCAAGACTTCAACTGTCGTGTCTGGATTATATTTCCGGACAGCTTCAATACATTTAACAAATTGACTCGCTCCACCATCTGTTAAATCATCACGTGCCACACTGGTAATAACCACATGTTTTAATCCCATTTGTTTGGTTGCTTGTGCTAAATGTTCTGGTTCTAATTCATCCACTTCTTCCATATGGCCAAAGCTCACATCACAAAAACGACAATTACGTGAACAATGCTTACCCAAAATCATAAAAGTCGCTGTACCACTACTAAAGCACTCGCCTAAATTAGGACAAGTCGCCTCTGCACAAACGGTATTTAATTTCAAATCATGAAGCATACCATTCATTTGACCAACTGCTTCTTGATTAAAACGAATTTTTGGTTTTACTCGTTGTTCCATTGCATTCACTCCACTTCAAAAACTGCTAACACATCATCAACAAAGACTTCATCACCAGGAGCAACCTTAACTTCAAGTACTTTTCCATCAAAGGGTGCTTCTACTTCATGAACCGCTTTTTCTGTTTCAACTTCATAAAGTACTTCTCCTTTTTTTACTTGAGAATCAACAGGCTGTAACCATTCTGTAATTACCCCTTGGTCTGTTTTAGTACTTAGTTTAGGAAAAAGGACTTCACGTCTCATCAACAACACCTCATTTAATATCATTTATTATGTATCCGTTTTCCATCATACACCTTTATTTATTATCAATCAATACTTTTTCACAGATTTAATGTTATTATGAAACTATGTCAAAGCTTAATTTATATAGATTTTAACAATATATCTTCCATTCTCAATTAAATGTTTGTAAGCGCCCAATAACGAGGTATATTGAAAATCTCCAAAGTCACTCGACGCTGGAGATTCTTTTTTTTATTTACAATTTGCTTGTACAGTTTCTGACCATGGCAAATAAGC
>NZ_JBQKFH010000015.1:0-51407 GCF_052119425.1 Enterococcus cecorum | reverse complement strand
CTAGAGGGACAATGGGTTGTTTCATCATAAAAAACCTCCAATCTTCTGTTTGAATACAGTATAACTGGAGGACTAGATAGATGCGATACACCTTGTTATTGGACGCTTACGATGAAACCAAAATGAAGTTGAAATAAAAATAGTTTCTATTCTTCTAAAAAAGAGGAATAGAAACTATTTTTTTAATTGATAAACTCGTAGGATGGCTCATCTAATTTTTCATCATAATTCACGACTAACTGATAGCCTTCAAAAAACCATTGATCATCTTCTTCAATGAAATAATTGAAATCCTCCACAGTGACGTGAACCAAAGGACGATTTGGTGTATCAACACTCATTCCAACAGAAAACCCTTCATGAACCGGGGTACTCCCATATACTTTTCCAAAAAAGCGGATACCTTGTCCTGGGTTTAAGATGATCTCCTTTTTAAACCATGCATGTGCTTTTGGTGAAATCGTTAATTCCATCCAAAAAACCTCCTAATCATTAAGTTTTTCATCAAGATTATCAACGTTTACAGTACTACCAATTACTAATAAATTATCATTTTCGCAGACAATCTCATTAGCAGGTGGCGAAACAACCACTTGACCATCTGCACGACGAATCGCAACAACCGTTAAGCCAAATCGTTGACGGAAATTCACTTCGATAAGGGATTTATTAAAGAATTTTGGATTAGATACTTTAATTTCTGCCAATGAAAACTCATCAGATAGCTCGATAAAGTCTAAAATATTTCTTGAGACTAAGTTATGAGCAATTCTTACCCCCATATCACGTTCAGGATGGACCACGCGATCAGCTCCCACACGTTCTAGTACTTTAGCGTGATATTCATTTTGTGCTTTAGCCAAAACATTGGGAACGCCCATTTCTTTAACCATTAATGTCACTAAAATACTAGCTTGGATATCCTCACCAATTGCAACTATGACATGGTCAAAATTACGAATCCCTAAAGAACGCAACGTACTTTCATCTTGCGCATTTCCTACAACTGCATGCGTTGCGATATTCATATATTCATTCACACGTTCTTCATTGGAATCGATGGCTAAAACTTCTTGACCTGATTCTACCAAAGTACGACAAATACTGCCACCAAAACGACCTAACCCAATGATTGCATAATTTTGTTTCACCTTTATGATACCTTCTTTCTTACTTTACCAATCCATGTTTAAATGCATAGATTGCCGCTTGTGTGCGATCTTCCACACCCAATTTGGCCAAAATATTCGACACATGTGTTTTAACAGTTTTCAATGTAATAAACAGTATTTCTGCGATTTCTTGATTACTTTTACCTTGTGCAATCAAATCTAATACTTCGCGTTCCCGATTCGTTAACTCTTCATATAAAAAATATTGATTGGCATAATCTTGGTTTTGAATTTTTTCACTGACTTCTTCTTCAATCACCCTTTCGCCGACAATCGTTTTACGAACCGCTTCGGCAATTTCCTGCGCTGAAGAAGTTTTTAATAAATAGCCACTCGCTCCGGCTTGAATCGCTGGAAATACTTTTTCATCATCTATATAGCTCGTAACGATGAGAATTTTTGCTTGAGGCCACTGAGCTAAAATTTCTTTAGTTGCGGTAATACCATCCATATTATCCATGACTAAATCCATTAGAATAACATCTGGACGAAGTGATAAGGCTTTTTCTACCCCCTCTTGACCATCGCTTGCTTCCCCGACAACTTCAATATCTGGTTGAATACTTAAATACGTAGAAACACCTAAACGAACCATCTCATGATCATCAACTAATAATACTTTTATCATTTCATCACCCCATTATCAATTAAAGGTATTTTTATTTCAATACTTGTACCTTGATTTAAAATACTAATAATTTTTACCGTACCACCCACACTTGAAATACGCTCCTTCACATTTAACAAGCCGTAACTTCCTGCTTTTTTCTTGGAAGTATCAAATCCAACGCCATCATCTTGTATCCTTAAAACCAATTGTTTCGCTGATTGATTTAAATAAAGTTCAAGTTCAGAAGCTTTAGCATGACGTAGTGTATTTGATAATAATTCTTGGACTACACGGAACAACTCATTTTCAATAGATGGTTGAATGGATACTTCTTCCACATCATAGATTATCTTCAATTCAACTTTTGATTGTAGCTCGACTAATAATTGTTCAATCCCTTGTTTTAAGCTACGTCCTTCCAAATTAATCGGCCTTAAATGTAATAACAAAGCACGCATCTCAGACTGAGCCATTGATAATATCTTTGCTACCATTTGGATTTGTTTGGAAAAATCTGTGGTATTTGCTCCTTGTTCAATTGTTTCATTTAGTGCAGACATAATCATCATAGCAGCAAATAATTGTTGAGAAACAGAATCATGAAGTTCTCTAGCTAAGCGATGACGTTCATTTTCAAGAATCTCCTCTTTACTTTCGCCATCAAGCAATTCTTGTTTTTGATGCTCTGTCTGTAAATCCAGTGTCATTGCCTGGATTTGCTTTTGGATTTCATTCAATCCCTCAAGTATCTCTTTTTGATGATAATTTTCAACTTTAGTTAACTTATTAAAAGCTAACGACTGAAATTCATCTACACGTGCTTCCTTTATTTTTTTGACTTGTTGTTCAATTGGGTCTAATAAACCTTTTTGCTTGAAAAAATAAATTAAACACATTGCGATTGCTAATAGAATGGCTAATAAAGCAATATAAACAATAATAGGCACAAATAATATCTTTGCAGACAATATCCTTAACATCCATTGCTTATTCCCTTGAGCAAAAAAATAAGCAAATAGAACAAAAATGAAGCTCCAAAAGAAAGTTAATGAAAGGTAAGCAACCCAGCGAAGAATTTTAGATTTATTCATACGCGAATCACCTCTAAATCACCCATAATTACATTAGAAATAATTTTAATCTTTCGTTCACTTTCAGCATATTTCATATCATGGATTTTTACTTCTTCAGCATTTAGCGAATAATGATATTGTTGGAAATGAAATTCACCACGGAATGCCTCATGTAAAATATCAATTTGGATGCCATGCGGTACTAAAATCCGAGTACGACCAAAGCCTTTGCGTAATACGATGACA
This sequence comes from Enterococcus cecorum, assembly GCF_052119425.1. GTDB lineage: Bacteria > Bacillota > Bacilli > Lactobacillales > Enterococcaceae > Enterococcus_E > Enterococcus_E cecorum_C. The sequence goes on along the minus strand of NZ_JBQKFH010000015.1, from coordinate 48,306 downwards.
TTTTTGCCCTTAGGTAAAATCGTATTTCCTAAATCAATAATTGAATCACCGGCAAAAATCGTTAAATTAATGTCATCAAATTCAAAAACTTCATTACCAATCATTTGAGTCCCAATGTAGCTTTTTTTACTGATAAATTCCTTTTCTTCACTTGGTTCTTTTGTTTGGACCATAATGATATTTTTTTTACGCCAAAACAATAGATTCCCATAATCCAGGTCAATGATTTCAAAGCCTTTAATCCCGATAAATAAGACAATAAAGACTAACATTAACCAAAAAGCATAACTATTAATCAGGCTGATAAAAATGAGAACAATCCCCAACCATAATAGCAAATTTGTATTTTTTCCTTTTTTACGACGTAGGTAGTGTAAAAATAAGCTTAAAGTTCCTAAAATTAAGATTACAGTCAAACCAGAATCTTCCACAATTTGCCAGATAGAAAGAATCAATAGTAAAATATTGACAATAAAGAAAAAACGCCAGGCACTAAGTTTCAACTGCAGCCCTCCTTATAATATAGAAAGGTACCATCGACTAGCGATAGTACCCTTTAATCATTACTATTTCACAGAAACAATTTTAACCAAGAAGTCGCCACCTGGTGTTGAAATATTTACTTCATCATTCACTTTTTTACCAATTAAAGCTTGTGCAATAGGTGAATCATTAGAAATTTTACCAGCAAAAGGATCAGATTCAGCACTTCCGACAATAGTGTACTCTTCTTCTTCTCCATCAGGCAACTCTTTAAAGACAACCGTTTTACCAATTGAAACTTCATCTTGAGCAACATTATCGTTATCAATAATCTGTGCAAAACGAATCATGTTTTCTAATGTGGTGATTCGACCTTCCACAAAAGCTTGTTCATCTTTAGCAGATTCATACTCAGAGTTTTCAGATAAGTCACCAAAACTACGCGCAATTTTAATACGTTCAATAATTTCACCGCGTTTTACAGTTTTTAATTCTTCTAATTCACGTTCTAATTTTTCTTTTCCTTCTTGTGTCATTGGATATACTTTTTCTACCATCTATAATTCTCCTTTATCATACATCATTGGATATTATTGATTCACATATTTTTCCACTAAAGCATTGTGTTCTTCTAATGTTTTAGCAAAATATACTTGGCCTGTTTTCACATCGGCCACAAAGTATAGATAATCATTTTGAATTGGATTTAAGACTGCTTGAATGGCCTTTTCTCCTGGATTATTAAATGGTCCAGGTCCATATCCTGTATTCAAATATAAATTATATGGTGAATCAGTTTGAGTGTCCTTAATTGTAACAGTTTCTTTCGTTTCGTTCAATGCATAAAGCACAGAAATATCTGATTGTAATGGCATATTTTGTGCTAGACGATTATAAAATACTTGGGCAATATTTTTACGATCCACATCACTAACTCCTTCTTTTTCAACTAAAGAAGCTAAGGTTAGCACTTGTTGAACCGTCATATTTTTTGCCGCAATAGTATCATAATAATTTTGCATGACCGCATCTGTCTTGGCAATCATTTGTGTCACTAAATCTTTCAAGGTCATTTTATTGAGATAATCATAAGTTGCTGGGAATAAATAGCCCTCTAAACGATAGCGAACATCCGTAGCATTTGCCGCAGATTCTAATAATTTAGGATATTTGGCTTGCATCTCTTGGAAGAACTGATCATCTTTCATCAAAGCGAGAAATTCTTTTTTATCTAATTTGGTTTTATCCGCCAACTTATCTGCTATTTGTTCAATTGTAAAACCTTCAGGAATCGTCAACTTCACATCGGCCACACTTAAACCATTGCCACCTTGTAACTTCTTACTAATCCCATCAAGCGTCATACTTGGACTTAATTTATAAGTTCCAGCTTGAAAACCAGTTAAATTGTTAAACTTAGTATAGTAATTAAAAACTAGTCCACTCTTAATAATATGACCTTTTTCTAAAATTTCTCCAATTTGCTTATTGGAGGAACCAGTTGGAATAGTAATTTCTATCTTTTTATTATTTTGTGGATCTAGTGGATTAAGACTGGATTGAACATAGCGAAAAATAGTAAATCCTAAAATAGAAATAATCAAGACTAATACAACAACAACAATCGTAACTATTTTATTTACGATGCGATCTTCTGTATTTCGTCGATTCATTCGTCGTTCCTTTTTCTGTTTCGCACGAGCAGTTGCAGAAGTTCTACTCATCTGCGAGCGATTTTTATGATTCGTAGATGGATTGTTAGACGTCGGCTTTTCTGGTTGATTTGTTGAATTCAAATCTACGCCTCCTTCATATACTTAACTTGTTTTATTATACACGATAGATTTTGATTTTAAAACCTATTTTGATTTTTTAAAAATAATCAGTTTACTAAAGATATAATTTGATAAAATCACAATAAACTGAGAAACAAATTTTGCAATAAAATCACTTGTCTTTAACACTTCTAAACAAAAAGATAATGACCCCATATCAAAGCCTAACGTTAGAATACGTGCAGCAAAAAATAAAAATAATTCTTTTAAATTTTGTGCTAAGGTTTTTCCTCTAGATTCAAAAACATATAGCTTATTCGTAATATAGGCAAAAAGTACTGAAAGTATCCAAGCAATTAAATTAGCAATAATATAGTTAAAATGTAATAAATCTTTGAATAAGAAATAGGTAATAAAGTTGACAACAAAGGTACATCCACCAAAGAAAAGATAAGAAAAAACTTCCCAAAGATTTTTTTCTTCTAGATATTGCTTTATTTTTTTTGTATAAGTCATATCAAAACTCCATTTTATTCGTACCAGACTATTGTAGCGAATGAATAAAGAAAAGGCAATCATAATTTAGAAAGTTTTAATTTTTCCGTATTCATGACTCAAAAAAACCGACCTACATCGTGTAAGTCGGTAAGTGGTCATTTATGGATAAATACGATTTAATAAACGAGGGAATGGAATAGCTTCACGCACATGATCAATCCCGGCAATCCAAGTAACTGTACGTTCTAAACCTAAACCAAAGCCTGAATGTGGCACGGTTCCATATTTACGTAAATCTAGATACCATGAATATTCGTCTTCATTCAAGCCCGCTTGACGAATTTGTTCTAACAAGTAATCGTAATCCGTCGCTCTTTCTGAACCACCAATAATTTCACCATAACCTTCTGGCGCAATTAAATCGGCACACACAACAACATCATCACGAGTTGGATGTGGTTTCATATAGAATGGTTTAATTGCTTTAGGGTAGTTCATGATAAATACTGGTTGTTCAAATGAATTTGCGATAAAGGTTTCATGTGGTGAACCAAAATCATCGCCCCACTTGATGTCATCAAACCCATTTGCTTGTAATCGTTCAATCGCTTCATCATAGCTAATACGTGCATATGGTAGTTTGGTATATTTTTCTAATACGCTACGATCACGACCTAAAACATGTAAAGCATAGTCACAATGATCTAAAACATTTTGTACTAAGTATGCGACATATTGTTCTTGAATCTCTAAACTTTCTTCTTGATGCATAAAGGCCATTTCTGGTTCAATCATCCAGAATTCAATCAAATGACGACGTGTTTTTGATTTTTCAGCACGGAAAGTTGGGCCAAATGAGAAGACTTTTCCCATCGCCATTGCTGCAGCTTCCATATATAGCTGACCTGATTGAGATAGATAGGCTTTATGATCAAAGTAGTTGGTTTCAAACAAGTCTGTCGTTCCTTCAGGTGCAGAACCTGTTAAAATTGGTGGGTCTACTTTCACAAAACCATGATTATTGAAAAATTCATAAGAAGCACGAATAATTTCGTTACGGATTTGCATAATGGCATGTTGTCTAGAAGAACGAAGCCATAAATGACGGTGATCCATTAAAAAGTCAGTTCCGTGTTCTTTCGGTGTAATTGGATATTCATGGCTTTCTCCAATCACTTCAATATCTGTAATCCCTATTTCATAACCAAATTTAGAACGAGAATCTTCTCTAATTTCACCAATAACCCAGACAGAAGTTTCCTGATTTAGTCCTTTTGCTAATTGAAATACTTCTTCAGGCACTTCACTTTTAACTACTACTCCTTGAAAATAAGCAGTTCCGTCTCTAAGTTGTAAGAAAGCAATTTTACCACTTGAGCGTTTATTAGCTACCCAAGCACCAATCTTAACAACTTCCCCAACGTGCTCTTTTGAATCAACAATTTGAATTTGTTTCACGAGAGTCTCTCCAATCTATACTAACAATTATATATTAACGCATCTATTACATTTTACTTTCAACAAATGCTTTGATACGTTGTGCACTTTTTTCTAATGTATCCCAGTCTGTTGCATAACTAATCCGAATATATTGATCCATTCCAAATCCAGCCCCCGTCACAACCGCAACATGGGCTTCGTTTAATAAATCTTCTACAAAACTAGTAGCTTCTTGATAACCACATTTTTGTAGAGTTTCACTGATATTAACGAAGAAATAAAAGGCTGCTTGTGGTTTTTGGACTTTAAAGCCTGGAATTTCACACAATAATGGATATAAACGGTTTAATCTTTCTTCAAAAACCAAACGCATCTCTTCTACGAACGCTTGACTGCCAGTTAAAGCCTCAACAGCAGCATATTGACTAACCGCTGTTGGATTACTTGTTGATTGACTAGCTAGTCGAATCATTCCTTGTATGATTTCTTCATCCCCTACAGCAAAACCAATACGCCAACCCGTCATGGCATATGTTTTCGATACCCCATTAATCACAATGGTATTTTGACGGATTTCTGGTGTCAACATCGCCATGGAAGTGAATTGATTATCACCATAAATCAAGCGGCCATAGATATCGTCTGCAACAATTAATACTTTATTTTTAACCGCCCATTGTCCAATCGCTAATAATTCTTCTTTTGAATAAATCATTCCAGTTGGATTAGAAGGCGAATTAATGATAATCGCTTTTGTACGTTTAGTCAAGACTTCATCCAAGTGCTCAACAGTAACTTTAAAGCCTTTTTCTTCATCCGTCTTGGCAAAAACAGGGACACCAGAAGCCAAACGTACTTGTTCCGCATAACTTACCCAATAAGGAACCGGAATAATGACTTCATCCCCTTCATCCAAAATCGTTTGGAAAAGTAAGTATAATGCAAACTTTGCGCCATCGGTTACAATTGTTTGATTGACTGTATAATCCAAGCCATAGTTTTCCTTCATGTAAGTGACGATTGCTTGCCGTAGTTCAGGAATACCTGCTGATTGTGTGTAAAAACTAGCCTCACCTGATTGAATCGCAGCAATGGCAGCCTCTTCAATATTTTTAGGTGTGACAAAATCAGGCTGACCAACTGTTAAACTTAGAACATCTAGACCTTGTGCTTTTAATTCTTTTGCTCTTGCTGCCGCTTGCAAAGTTACTGACGGCGCTAAATTTTGAACCTTTGTTGATAATTTCATTTTCCTCATCCTTTTTATATTCTGTCTTCAACAATTCATTAACCTTAAATATTTTCAATTGCTTGACCAGATTTAAAGTCAAAAAAATAATACTGATTTTGTTTAGAAACGATTTCCCATACAATGTGTTTGTTGTAAAAACCAAGAGTGGCTTTTAATATCGTTTGATTTGGATGGACTTTTGCAAAGACTTGGCGAATTTCATCTTCATTATAACCATCTTTTTGATTCACCACTTGTACTTTGCCACCTTTTTGCGCAATGATGACATATTTTTCGTCACCTTTTGCATCTTTTCCACCCACTGAGAAATAAGTTTTTTTACGATTGAACCAATAAAAGTCATCAACTTGATCTAATTTACCATACTGTGTTGCAATTTGGATTGCTTCATTTCTGGCGTGTCGATAGGTCTTGGTTGCTTTCAAGTAAAATATGCTCGTAAATAAGATAACTCCCAGCATAATATATATACCTATCATCAATATTTGATTGATACGTTTTTCACGTGCATCTTCATCATGCAAATTTTACCCACCCCTAACCTGGCTTTTAATTCTAATGTTTTTATTATAGCAGATTCTTTGCGTAAGTTTTACAAAAAAATAGGAATTTACTAATTTTTAAGTCTTTGCCTCATACTCCCAAGGTTTCGGTAAGATTTTTTGTAGCTTCTTTCCGTAAGTTGTCGAAATCAGCCGCTTATCTAATATCAGCAGTTTCGCCTCGGGTTGATTTGCTACTAAATCTAAACATCTCGCTAAACGAATACCAGCTGTCGGTAAAGCCTCACGTTGAAACGCATCGATATCTAGATTTTCCAAATACTTTTGATAAGCAAGTGTTAATGGCTCGCTAGGATTATGGAAAGGTAAACGGGTCAATATTACACGTTTAAATTGAAAATCAGCTAAAAACGAATCATCTAGATATTGATTTAATAAAAACACAAATTGATTATCATTTTCTTCATAACGTTTTTTTATCTTTGACAAGCTGGTATTCTGACCCAGTGCAAACAACTCAATACCTGCTTGATTTATCGTTTCACTCAAGTCTTCATATACATAACGCAAAACCTCTTTTGAACTAAAAAGTACTAACGTCGACCCTTGTTGATTCAAAATTTCATGCATCAAAATTTTCGCAATATACTGACTAAATTCTTCATTGGTTACTTCTGGAATGGATATCCCTTTTTGGACCACTTCAATCCGTGGCAAAAAAGTACGCTCTTTTTCTTTTAGTTGCTTTACTTTGACATTGTTTAAAGACAATTTTTCTGCAAAATAATTTTTTTGGTACGGCAAGCTTAGATGATTTCCAATAAAGATTTTGGCTGCATCTGTAGAAATCGTATCTATCATATTTGTGAAGTCATAACGAATAAAAAGTAAATGATTTTTTTCTAAAAACCAGGTATGCACGGTTGTTTCTTGAAAATCTCCAAACCACGCAAGTAATAATTGAAACTGCTGTACAATGTTTATAATCTCATGGTCAATTTCTTGATTATTTGAAGATGAAATGTATGCAATAAATTCCTCATAATAATTCAGCAATTGATTGATTTGACGCTGAAAACTTTGAGGCAAGGCTACAAATTCACTTTCATTAATAAGTTTGACAGACACAAGTGATACCCATTGATCAAACACTTGCCTTTGAAAGTCGTTTATTAATGATAAGATACTGGCTATTGCTGGATGTTTTTTTGCTTTTAACACTTGATTGATTAATTTTTGCAAGTTTTGGATATCTACACGTCGATGATTAAATTTTTGTAATGGCAACAAATATTGCACCTCTTCGAATATCACTTGACGATAAGCAAAATCTTGAAACACTTCATCAAAATTAGCGAGCAAAACATCTTTTTGACGAAATAAAACGACCTGCGCGCATTGCATTTCCAGTGCACGGCGTTTTAAATAATATGAATCAGGATTTAAGTCTACTGATTGACAATTCACTTGTTGAAAAAAACTGTGTGACTGTTGATAAAGTCCTAATTCAACTAATGATCCAGTATCCGTCTGCGTTAACCAAACTAAAATCATCATTTGTAAAATAGAAGTGAATTTTTGGTCAGGGATTTGACTTAACATCTGGGAAAATTGATGTAAATCAATATATTGATCATCAGGATAGTAATGAATATAGTGTAATCGGCTATATATAGATTCGCTTGTCACCTTTTGCCAATTTTGCCACCAGATATCCGATTCATAACCTAAAATAACTGGAAAATCATCTGGAGTAAAGTAACTAAGTGGCAAGAAAATATTTTCTGGATGTGACAACTCGCGATTAACGTCAATGGTAACTTCTTCTGCTAATTGTTCTTTTTTTAAGGAATAGCGATTCTGATAGATGAGATTCATTAATTTAGCTTGTTCATTACTCAAGCTTTTACCAAGAATTTTTTCTTTAGCCTTCTTTGTTTTTGGATAACTAGCTAAATGATGACTTTTTGTAGGATGAACGCGAGATTTTTTCACCCAAATATCTTCTACCAATTCTAAATCATCTGTCTTAGTAGCTAATTTTCCCTGTAACTGCCTTAATTCCTGACATTTCTTTATAAAGTCTCCCGTCTGCATACTTAGTAAATCGCATCTTTGACAAATTTGTGTCAAAGTCTTGATAGGTAAATCTTCAATTATTTGTCCTAGATATAAAAATAATTCTGCTGTTACCTTTGCATCACTATCTGCTTGATGAGGATTTTCATGGCTAATACCTAGGTTTGTCACTAGATCATTCAAACGATAACTTGACTGCACTGGTAAAAAGATTTGTGCTAAATCCACAGTATCTATCGCCGGTATCGTTAACGCTTCATATCCATATTTCACAAATGTATTTGACAAAAACTGATAATCAAAGTGAACATTGTGTGCAACAAAAACTGTATCTTGCAAAATATTTTCAATCATCAAGGCAACATCTTCAAAATAAGGTGCTTTTACTAAACGACGATTGGTTAATCCGGTTAAATGCTGAATATTTTTTGGAACAGCAAAACCTGGATTAATGTCGGTTGAAAAAGTATGTAAAATCTGATTATCCTGAACCAAGGTACAAGCGAATTGAATAATTTGATCTTTCAATACATCTGTCCCCGTAGTTTCTAAATCAACAACAGCATAAATCGTTGACAATTCAGCACCTTCTTTCCATTTAATTTCTATTTTTCCAAGAAACAGTATAACGAATTTTCGCAATAAAAACAAAATAAAAAAGACCTACTAACAAGTTTGCTAGTAGATCTTGGCCATTATTATTAACGATTAAGCTTTCACAACATTTGTTGCTTGAGGGCCACGTTGTCCTTCTTCAACATCAAAAGTAACACTTTGACCTTCTTCTAAAGTTTTGTAGCCATCACTTTGGATAGCTGAAAAATGTACAAATACATCTTTACCATCTTCACCTGTAATGAAGCCAAAACCTTTTTCAGCATTAAACCATTTCACTGTACCTGTTTGCATAAATAAAATCCTCCTTGTGTATCTAACACATCCATTAATATTGCAATTCATTGTTTTGGGAAACTTGTGGAAGATGTTTATTTATATTGAAACGAACTACCATAAATCACCGTTACAAAAACTACCTCTACATAGTAACACACTTTAGACTAAAATGATAGGATTTTTTTGAAAAATTTTACACTTTTCCAAGTTAACTTAGACATTTTTTAATTTTATACCGAATTTTTCTGCTTATTTTAGTTGAAAATGTATGTTGTTCATTTATTATTAGCTACTCAGGCTCCGTTATAATATCAAACATTTGATACATTTTTTCAAAAATGTCGCTTGCAAATCTGTCTTAATGATTGTAAAATAACGATTGGTTAAAATTAGTCCGCGTAGCTCAGTAGGATAGAGCGCACGCCTCCTAAGCGTAAGGTCGGCGGTTCAATTCCGCCCGTGGACGTTAAAAAGCTGCTTTTGAGAGAAATCTAAAGCAGCTTTTTTTTATTTTTTATGATTGCTTAATTGGCCAGCATATAAAAAGTACTCTTTTGCTACTAAATGCTGTTTAGCTAAAAATTTCTGAAATTCTTTTACTTCACGTTCTTCTAATAGCGTTAACACTAGACCCTTTCTCCCCATGCGTCCTACACGTCCTGAACGATGTAAATAGGTTTTTTCATCATAAACAAAATCCATATTTACAACTAAAGATAAGTCATCAATATCTAGCCCCCGAGTAGCAATATCCGTGCACAATAATAATTTAGCTTGATGATTTGAAAAAGCATGAAGGGCAATTTTGCGTAATTGGGCACTCTGATCAGAAGCTAAAGAAGCAACTGGGATATGATGATATAAAAGCTTATCTTCCATAACCCCTAATTCACTTAAACGATTGAAAAAAACTAAGGCTGAAAGCTGATCAATATTACCTAAACGACGTAAAAAGTCTAAGCGATTACGTTTTGACCAAATAACATAACCGTGCGTGATTTCACCTTTACTTGTATCTTCACTTGTAACATCAATTAAAGTCAATTTTAATCGGTACATTTGCTGAAATTGTTCTGGAAGTTGCGTGCCACTTGCTGAAAATGCGAGTACTTGTACTTGATTATCCATTGCTTTTAAGATGGGACTTAATAAAGCACTTTCTTGATTGCTTTTCAATAGTTGGTCAGCTTCATCTAGTATCAATGTTTTGACTTGATGTAATTTTAATTTCTTTTGTTGATTTAATTCATTGATACGACCTGCAGTGCCAACAACAATTTCTGGTCTTTGCTTTAACTTTTCAATTTGACGTTTGATATTTGCTCCACCAATCAAACTTTGTACTTTTAAGCCTAAATCTTTTGCCCAAGGACGTGCTACCTCTGTTACTTGCATAGCTAATTCCTGAGTCGCAGTAATCACAACAAGTTGTACGCCTTGATTAGCAGAAATATTTAACATTGTCGGTAGTAAGTAGGCGATGGTTTTGCCTGATCCAGTCGGTGAAACGCCTACAATTGATTGTCCTTCTTTAATGGGTTCAAATACTTTTTCTTGAATTTTGGTTGGTGTTTGAAACTTTTCAGATTGCCATCTTGCTTGCCAAGTCTCAGGCAGTTGATTTATCTCCATTTCTTCCTCCTAAATCATTTGATAGCTAAATTATAACACAAGAAAGTATGTTTTCTAAGCCTTTGATGCTCTTGATAAAAATCTTTTTGTTTGATACACTCAACTTTAGAAAATTTAAGGAGGGTATCCTTTGAAAAAAGCCATCAAACCACTTTATTTCATCGCAATGACACTATTGTTCTGCTTCTTTTCAACAGCTCCTCTTTGGGCCGATGAAACACAAAATAATTTCTCCATCGATGCCAAAGCGGCAATTGCTGTAGATGCTGATACAGGAAAAATCTTCTATGCACAAGATAGTACAACACCTATGCCGATTGCCTCTATTACCAAGGTCCTAAGCATATATGTTGTATATGACAAAATCAAAAATGAAGAATTAGATTTGCTAGACCAAGTAGTTATTTCCCCTCAGCTAGCTGAATTAAGTACCAAACCTGATTTGTCCAATGTCGCACTGGTAGCCAATCAAGCTTATACTGTTGAATCGCTCATCCATGCTAGTTTAATTCAATCAGCCAATGCCGCGGTTATGGCCTTAGGGGAAAAAGTCGCCGGCAGCCAAGAGCAATTTGTCAATCTGATGCGACAAAAGGCGGAAAGTTTAGGCATAACAGATGCAAAAATCATTTCAGTTTCTGGTTTAAATAATCGCGACCTCGGAGATTTTAGATATCCTGGTACCGGTGATGATGAAGAAAATGAAATGTCGGCTCAAGATGTAGCTATCATTGCCAAACATTTTATTGAAGACTATCCTGAGGTACTGAATATTACAAGTACCGTGCAAGAAAGCTTCGGCGAAAACACCGCACAACCTAGTATCATGCAAAACTGGAATCAATTATTGCCAGGTTTACCACTTCAAAAAGAAGGAGTTATCGGCTTAAAAACCGGAACGACCGATTTAGCCGGTGCCTGCTTTGTTGGCGTTATTCGACAAAATAGCCGCGAAGTCATCACCGTGGTCCTACATGCCAATAATCAAGCCAACGATAGTAATGCTCGTTTTGTCGAAACAAGCAAATTAATGGATTACGCCTTAAATCAATGGCAAGAAATCACTTTATCAGCTACAGATTTAACGAATGCGATTCAATCAAAGCTGGCTGTTATAGATGGGAAACAAGCTTCTGTAAGTTTAAAAGTTAATGATCCATATAAATTATGGGTACCCGTACAATTTGATAGCACTCAGCTTAAATATGAAGAACAATTAGAAGTTCAATCCATTCAAGCACCCGTACAAATGCATAGAGAAATCGGTACCTTAATAATTAATAATCCAACTGACAACTACGGCTACTTACCAGACTCCCAAACACCAGAAAGTCAAATTAAAATAGTAACTGCAAATGCTGTAGAAAAAGAAAATTTCTTTGTCTTGTGGTTGCGCCAAGTAAAAAATATCGCACAAAACGCGTGGATGCATACAAAGCAATTCTTTCAAAGCCTATTTTAAGATGGAACAATAAAAGAAACGAATATCTCAAGTGTTAATCTTGCTTAGATATTCGTTTCTATTTTTTAATATAAGTCTGCAACAGCCTGGCTTAAAGCTGTGGCTACATCCTTTTCATCACTAAAGCCTACCCAAAAGGCTGTGATTAAAGACTGAATATTTTTTTCTTGTGAAGATGGGATATCCCACTTGCCATCTTTTTGAACCAAGTCTATTTTTACTTCAACTGGATCTTTTATTTTTTGCGCCTTTTTAATTTCTTCATTCATTGCGTTAAATAAAAGTTCCTGAGCTTTTTCTTCATTATCCGCATATGTTGGATCATTGGCAATTTTCTCAAAACTAACTTTTAAAGCTTTGCCTACTGCCCCAATAAAATCAACCCCATAAATTTCATAAGTCACCCGATAATGATTATCTTTTTGAGACTTAATATTTTTAATCTTGTAGGAAGTTTTTGTCTTCAACGCCTGTTTTAAAGAATCAGTTAATTTTTCAGCTTGCTCATTAGACATCGCCGCAGCCTGACTCATTTGTGCCACCAAAGCTTTGGAGAATTCCCCATCTTTTGAGTGTTCCATTTCTTTTACAATAGCACTTCCATCAACAAAATTTTCTTCAAATGATTTTTGTGATTGATTATAAATGACACTTTCTACAAAAAGCTTAGCCGCCTGTTTTTCAGAAAGAGGCTGGCTAGACTTCCCACACCCACCTAAAATAAATAAACCTAACAATAATATCAGCCATTTTTTCATATCCATTCCTCCAATTCGTACTAGTTAATTTTATTATACGCAAGCTGAACATATATTTCTAGGGATAGAAAGTGACTGCAATAAAAAAAGCCTGGCATGCCAAGCTTTTCAATGTCAAACAGTATGGTTTAAGCACTCACACTTTGACGTCGTGTTCTAAATTTTAATTTTTGAATCAAAGGGAACAATGCTTCTTTTACCGCACAATATTTGTCTACCATCGTCACAACATATCCTTCTTTATATCTAGGCGGTGCAATGGTTGCTCCCCACATATGCTTAATGATAATATCTTTTTCTAAATCTGATAATTCAGTGATTTTTTCAGCATTTTTTACAGCGATTCTAGGATGCATATAAGCATGCGTTCCCTCATCAAATTTAGTTGTACGCCAATCATAAAAGAATAAATCATGTAACACACCCGCTCTAGCAGTTGCCTTGGCATTCCAACCAAACTTCTTAGTGATCTTATAACTATAATAGGATACGCTAATGGAATGATCTAATCTAGTAGAGTGAAAATGTTGCGTGAATTCAGCTAATTTTTGTACTTCTTCTGTTGCCAATAAATCACCAACATAAGATAAATACTCTAAATCATACTTCCATTTATTTGTCATTCATTCTTGCCACCTTAAATAAAATCTGAGAAAAGTATACCACTAAACAACCTAATTGAAATCGATTTTCAGCGTTCTTAAGATTTTATTTACTTTTTCCGAATCAAGCCATACATCATAATTCCTGCAGCAACACCAACATTCAATGATTCCGCTTGACCATAAATAGGAATATAGACACTTTCATCCGCTAATTTTAAAATTTCTGAACGAACCCCTTGCCCCTCATTTCCCATGATAATCGCCACATTTTCATGATAAGGTAACTCTTGATATTGTTTAGCTTCTTTATTTAATTCAGTAGCGTAAACTTTCACCTGCGCTGCTTTTAATTGCTGAATCACTTGGGACAAATCAGCTTGGATAACTTTTAAATGAAATTGACTCCCTTGCATGCTGCGTAGTGTCTTCGTAGCATATACATCGGCACATCCTTCACCTAATATGACACCATCAAATCCTGCGGCATCGGCTGTTCTGATCATGGTCCCTACATTACCTGGATCTTGCACATAATCAAGCAATAACCACTTTCCTTGATGTATATCTAAGTCAGTTTTGCTCATTTCTACAACGGCAATGATTCCTTGAGGCGTAGGTAAATCAGAGAGTTTGTCGATAATTTCTTCACTCACAAGAATAACCTGTTCGCTTAACGGTTCAAAAAATGCGAGATATTGTTGATAAGCTTTATGGGTGACAAAAATATATTTCATCTTTGCACCATTTTGATAGGCCTCCTCAATCAAATGAAAACCTTCCATAATATATAAATGTTCTTTTTGACGTTCTTTACGACGATGTAATTTAGCCACTTTTTTTATTAATTCATTTTTGGTTGATAAGATTTCCTTCATTGTCCACCTCAAATTATTAAGTTCTGTTCCATATTATACCATAGTTTTCTAGCATTTTTTTGATATAATAGAATTGAAAAAATTAAAGAAGGTGATTCAATGTCACAAGCAGTCGTAAAATATCGGATGAATGTCGCTGGTGTGGTCCAAGGGGTTGGATTTCGCTACATGACCAAAATTTTAGCGGATGAATTAGGAATCAATGGTACCGTCAAAAATGAAATGGACGGATCAGTAACCATTGAAGCCGTTGGTAATTATCAAGATATGTCACTCTTCATTGAAAGAGTCAAAGCTTCTCCAGCACCCTATGGTAGAGTAGATAAATTTCAAATTGAAAAAGATCCAACCATTCCAGATTATACAAAATTTAAAGTGACCTATTGAGGAATTTCTCACTTGTACAATTGAAATTCAAGTCTAAATTTAGTATAGTATTTCTTGTGTAAATTAATTGCAAAGGAAGAAACAAATGAAATTAAAAAAATACCTTTATAGTGCGAGTTTACTTTCACTCATCTTTTTCTTATCTGGTTGTGTGAAAATGGACAAACACGGAAACCCAGATCCTAATGGCTGGATTTATCGCTTTTTAGTTGTCCCATTAGGTAACTGCATCCAATACATGGTTGATAATTGGCATTGGAACTATGGTTGGGCGATTATCTTTATCACTATCATTGTTCGATTGATTATTTTACCTTTAAATATTTATCAATCCCATAAAATGATGGTTCAATCTGAAAAAATGCAATTTTTAAAACCTCAGCTTGATATTATCCAAGCAAAAATGAAAGAAGCAACGACCATTGAGCAACAACAAAAAGCTCAACGTGATATGCAACGAATTTATTCCGAAAATGGCACAAGCATGTTTGGAAGCTTTGGTGCAGGATGTCTGCCAATCTTAATTCAAATGCCTATTTTCGCTGCCCTTTTTGCAACTGCTCGTTATACTCCGGGTATTTCAAGTGCAACATTCTATGGCATCAATCTTGGAAAAACAAGTTTTGCTTTGGTTATTATTACAGGTGCGTTATATCTATTACAAAGTTATTTAAGCATGTTTAATATTCCAGAAGATCAAAAGAAACAGATGCAAATGATGATGTACATGTCACCTATTATGATGATTTTCTTCTCCTTCAGTTCACCTGCTGGGGTCGCACTTTATTGGGCAGTTGGTGGGGTTGTTGCCTGCATCCAAACAGTCATTACCAATATCATTATGCGTCCACGTTTGAAAGCTAAAATTGCTGAAGAAATGAAATTACATCCACCAAAAATTGTCGTTTCGAAAGATTATAGTTTAGATGGCGAAAAGAAAGCTTCAACTAAAGCAGCTAGTACTTATCGCCCACCAGTGAAAAATCAATCACCTAAAGCGAATAAAAATGGTGGTCGCAATGCTGGTAAACAAAATCGCCGTAAATAATCAATATACTGTCAGTAAGAATTTTTACTGGCAGTTTTTTTATATCTATTGTTTTTCTTTCCACCCATCCGTGCTAAAATCATAGCAAAGGAGGCTTTCGATGTTACAATCTTATCTTAATATCCTAGTGATTTTTGTCTTAATGTTTTTAGGTTATTTTTTCTCTTATCGTCAATGGTTTAGCAACGAGACAGCAGATACCTTTTCGAAAATGGTTTTAAACTTAGGACTTCCTTGCAGTATGTTTTTAAATATTACCGCAAACTTTACCAAAGAAGAATTTCTAACCTTAATTTCAGGTACACTTATTCCAATTGTTTCGATGTTTTTCACTTTTTTTATTAGTAAAGCAATCATTCACTTATTCAAGTTACCTAAAAAACATCACGGTACTTTTTCAACCATGTTTACTTGCTCGAATACGATTTTTATTGGCTTGCCGATTAATTTGGCTATCTTTGGTGAAAAAGCTGTTCCCTATGTCTTGCTCTACTACATTGTCAATACGAGTTTTTTCTGGACAATTGGCGTTTTCGAAATTGCCAAGGATAGTGCGATTCGCGATCAAGCCACCCTGTCCTTTCATCCGCTCATTTTCCTAAAAAAACTATTTACTCCTGCTTTACTTGGTTTTATGATTGGGATTTTTTGGGTATTTCTCAATTGGTCAGTTCCTAATAGCCTTCAAACATTGGGCAATCATTTAGGAAATTTAACTACCCCGCTTTCGATGTTAGCAATTGGTATCATGTTGTATTATCAAGGAATTGCTAACTTAAGGCTGACTAAAGAAGCCTTATTGGTCTTGTTTGGACGATTTATTCTTTCACCAATCATTGTTTATGTGTTGGCTCAATTCATACCTGTCCCACATTTAATGATGCTAGTCTTTATGGTGCAATCAAGTATGCCCGTTCAAAACTCAGTCCCTATTTTAGCTAGAAGTTATCATGCAGATGAAATTTTTGCGGCAACCACGATGAGTTTATCCGTTTTTGTCTATTTATTTTTCATTCCTGTTCTCTTGTTTATCATGCAGTATATTTAAGTCAAATTTGCGAAATAAAGTAATTTGGGAATATAATAAAAGAAAAACACTTTGAGGTGAAGAAAATGAAAATTGCACATTTAGGACATTCCACGATTTATTTAGAATTAGTAGATGGCACTAAAATCATCATTGATCCTTATATTGATGCCAATCTACCAGAAATGTGGCAAGCCAATCATTTAAAAGTTGATTATATTATTTTAACGCATGGTCACGCAGATCATGTCGCCGGTGTCTTTGATTTAATCAAGCATCAACAACCGACAATTATTGCAGTCGCGGAAATCGCCAACTTCTTTGCTAATTTAGGGCAGAAAGTACACGGCATGAATATTGGCGGTGGTTTTGATTTTCCGTTTGGTCGTGTCACAATGACGCATGCGCTACATACTTCTAGTTTAGGATACGAAGGACAAGTCCATTATCTTGGTAACCCGGCTGGCATCATCATCGAAGCAGATGGGAAAACTTTCTATCATGCAGGTGATACCGCCGAATTTATGGAAATGGATTTATTAGGGGAAGATTATGAGATTGATTTTGCTTGCTTACCTATAGGCGATAATTACACCATGGGACCAAAACAAGCCGCAAGATGCGCCAAACGTATTCAAGCCAAAACGGTCTTACCGATCCACTACAATACTTTTCCAGTGATTAAACAAGATCCACAAAAATTTATTGATTTATTAACGAATGCTAAAGGAATTGTTTTACCATTTGGCGAAATGTATGAAATATAAGAAAAAATAGGCTAGTTTGCGAGATTGCAAGCTAGCCTATTATCTTTATTTTGTCACTAAGACATCTAATTTTGCTAATTTCTCAATGGATTGTGCTAATTGTTTTAATAAACTCAAACGATTATTGCGAAGTGCTTCATCTTCAGCCATAATCATGGTATCTTCAAAGTACTTCACAATCACTGGTTCGAGTGCTACTAAAGCTTGATAATTTTCTTTCAAATCATCTGAAAGACTTGCCAAGGTTGTTTGCACTTGATTTGCAAATTCACGTTCAACATCACTTTCAAACAATGCTTCATCCACTTCCACAATGGTATCTGCTTTTTTCGCTAAGTTCACTACACGAGTCAAAGCTTCCATCGCTGGTTTAAAGCTTTCTGTTTGACTATGTTCTTGAATCAACTGCGCAGTTAAATATTGAGCAGCTAAATCTTCTTGGGTTGCTTGTAAGGCTGCATCAATAATATCATAGCGAATTTCTGCTAATGATAAGTATTGTTTCATACGTGCCGCAAAGAAATCTAATACTTCAACATCGATATTATTTAAATCAAATCCATATGTTTCAACCATTGGATTTAATAAAGCTTTCACCTCTGATAAAAGACTTGCTAATGGGAAGCTCATTTGATTTTCTAATACAATACGTACAATACCGTAAGCTTGGCGACGCAATGCATATGGATCATTGGAACCACTTGGCACCATACCAGCCGCAAAGAAAGTCACGATAGAATCCAACTTATCGGCAATGGCTAATAAAGCCCCCACTTGAGTTTCAGGAATTTCACCAGTACTTGAAATTGGTAAGTAGTGTTCACGAATCGCTTGGCTGACAGCTTTATTTTCACCTTGTAATAAAGCATATTTTTCACCCATGATTCCTTGTAGTTCAGGGAATTCGCCAACCATATTGGTCACTAAATCAAACTTATAAATTTGACTCGCGCGGGCTAAATCAGCTGTTTGTTGAGCATCTAAACCATATGTTTTCGCTAAAAGTTCACTAATTTTAGTTACACGTTGCATTTTTTCATAGATGCTACCAATCTTTTCATGGAACGCTACATTTTTTAGTTTATTGACACAGAAATCAATGGTTAATTTTTGGTCTTCAGCATAGAAGAATTCCGCGTCTTCTAAACGGGCAGTTAATACTTTTTGATTTCCTTTGATCACATTTTCTAGATGTTCACTATTTCCGTTACGAACGGAGATAAAGTGAGGTAATAATTCGCCAGCTTGATTCATTACATCAAAGTAGCGTTGATGTTCTTTCATTGAAGTAATTAAGACTTCTTTTGGTACAGCTAAATATTTTTCATCAAAATCACCCACAAAAGCTGTTGGGTATTCGACAAGGTTGACTACTTCTTCTAATAATTCAGGATCAAGATTCACTTGATAATTATTTTCTTGAGCGATTTGTGCGATTTGTTCTTCAATCATTGCTTGACGTTGCACTTGATCCGCAATCACAAATTCAGCAGCCAATTTTTCTAGATATTCATCCGCATGATTAAAGGTTGTTTCATGACCTAAGAAACGATGACCACGACTTTTACGACCCGTTTGAACATCTAAAATACTGAAATCAACCACTTCTTCACCAAACAAAGCGACTAACCAATGAATTGGGCGAATATATTCAAAATCATATTTATTCCAATGCATCGTCACTGGGAAAGTCAAACTTTGAATCACTTGTGGTAATTCTTTTAAGACTTCTGTGGTTGGTTTACCTGCAATATGTTTTTCGACATAAACATATTCTACACCTTTTAATTCTTTAAAGGTAATATCGTCCGTTGTTAAGCCTTGTCCACGAACAAAACCTTGTGCTGCTTTGCTCCAGTTTCCTTCATTATCTAAAGCTATTTTCTTCGCAGGTCCTTTTACTTCTTCATGAATATCTGCTTGTTTTTCTGCTAGTCCTTCTACAACTAAAGCCAAACGTCGAGGGGTAGAATAGGCTTTAATTGTTTGAAATTCTAGATGTTGTTCATTTAAAAACTTTTCACACTTTTCTTTTAATTGATTCATACTTGGCAAAACTACATGTGCCGGCATTTCTTCTAAACCAATTTCTAATAAAAAATTCTTAGCCATTCTCTTACTCCTCATCTAAATATTTTTGGGCTTCTTCACGTGATAATAATGGGAAACCTAATTTTTTACGTTCTTCCACAAAACGTTTCGCTACTTCTCTAGCCATATTACGAATACGTGCTAAATAGCCTGCACGTTCAGTTACTGATACCGCACCACGGGCATCTAGTAAGTTGAAATTATGTGAACATTTTAAAATATAATCATAAGCTGGATGTACTAAGTTTTCTTCAATACAGCGTTTGGCTTCAGCTTCAAAATGATTAAAGTTAGAAAGTAATAATTCTTGGTCACTTAGTTCAAAAGAGTATTTAGAATGTTCATATTCAGGATGACGGAAAATTTCACCATATTTTACACCATTGGTCCACTCTAAATCATAAACACTCTCAACTTCTTGAATGTATGAAGCAAGACGTTCCAAACCATAAGTAATTTCAGCAGTTACCGGATGACAAGCTAGGCCCCCTACTTGTTGGAAATATGTAAATTGCGTAATTTCCATACCGTCTAACCAAACTTCCCAACCAAGACCTGCACAGCCCATTGAAGGGTTTTCCCAGTTATCTTCCACAAAACGGATATCATGCGCTAATGGATCAATTCCTAATAGTTTCAAACTTTCAAGATATAGTTCTTGAATATTTTCAGGAGATGGTTTCATAACAACTTGGAATTGATGGTGTTGGTATAAACGGTTAGGGTTTTCTCCATAACGACCATCAGCAGGGCGACGAGATGGTTCAACATATGCCGCATTCCAGGGTTCTGGCCCGATTGCTCTTAAAAATGTATAAGGGCTCATGGTTCCGGCTCCTTTTTCTGTGTCATAGGCTTGCATTAACATACAGCCATTGTCTGACCAGAATTTTTGCAAGGTTAAAATCATTTCTTGTACAGTTAATTTTGACATGCAAATGCTCCTTTACTTTACATTTAGTAGACTATGGGTTTTTGATAAATTCGGATGTTAGACCATCAAGTGAAATCGCCAAACACAGGATTTTCCTGACATTCCGGAAAACCTTAGCTTTCTCGGTATCAATCAACTAAATACTCGGAAAATTCACCCTCCTGCTTAAGAAAATCTCCTTTCATCCGATTTTCTTAGCAGTAGGTAACACATGAATTTTCTCGTATTTGACCAAGTTGATTGATAACCTTTTGCTTGGAGCTAAACGACCCGGCTCACATCCTTGATGCAATCTGTGTTCGGCGACTAGCTACTTCGGCGTATAAGCCACCCCGTCTGGGAAAGTCTTTACTTCTCGGACTTTCCCGACGTGTTGGACAAACTTATCCGCTCGTAGCTGATCGAGTCGCCTCACATCCTTGATGCAAAAAGTCCCCATAGTCACCTTTGTTTTTGGTAACTATAGGGACGAAAAATCTTATTTCGCGGTTCCACCCTACTTCCGAATAGATTCGGCAGCTTCATTTGAATAAATTTATGCTCCCAATCGCCGCAAATAAAAATATATATCTGGCTTGCACCTTCCCAGACTCGCTATCATAGGGATTTTTATTCTTTAATTGTTCATCGCATGTATTAAATTTATCTACAGTTTACTCGTTTTTCTTTTAGTTTGTCAATAGTTTTCGAAAATTTACTGCATGGTTTCTTGCTTCACCTTATGATCGACAATATGACGTTTGGCTAATTCTTTTTGGACATCTTGGAGGGAAATTTTTTGATTAATCATTAAAACTAATAAATGATAAGTTAAATCGGCTAATTCAAAAGTAGTTTCCGCTTTGTCTTCTTTCATCGCCCCAATGATGACTTCTGTACTCTCCTCACCCACTTTTTTCAAGATTTTTTCTAAGCCTTTTTCGAATAAATAGGAAGTATAGCTCCCTTCTTTCGGTTCTGTTTGGCGTGTGGCAATTAATTTGGCTAGTTCATCCAAACTAAATTCCACTGCTTCATCTTTACAATAGAGATAATCGTTAAAACAACTGTCGGTATTTAAATGACAAGCAGGACCTTCTTTACTGACTATTGCAACGAGACTATCGCGATCACAATCGGCCTTTAAATTTACAAGGTGTTGATAATTCCCACTAGTTTCGCCTTTTTTCCAAAGTTCTTGACGACTACGGGAATAATACGTCATCAAACCTGTTTTTAATGTAAGTGCAAGGCTTTCTTGATTCATATAAGCAACGGTTAAGACTTTTTTACTATCTACGTCTTGAACTACAACTGGGATTAATCCTTTTTCATCAAATTTTAAATCTGCAATTTCTAACAATGGTTACACCTCTCTCACTGGAATTTGTGCTTGTTGTAAGGCCTGCTTAAGATCAGGAATTTTAACTTCACCATAATGGAAAATCGAAGCGGCTAATCCAGCTTCAATCTTAGGCAATTGGAAAAGTTCAACAAAATCTGCTACTTTTCCAGCCCCACCTGAAGCCACAATCGGTACATCCACTAAGTCGCTAATCGCTTTTAGCAGTGGTATATCAAAACCTTGCTTGACACCATCTGTATCCATACTATTGACGACAATCTCTCCGCAACCTAATTGCACACCTTGCTCAATCCAAGCTAAAGCGTCTAAGCCAGTATCTTCTCTACCACCTTTTGCAAATACATGCCACTGATTAGCTACTTTTTTGATATCAACAGACAGTACCACACATTGACTGCCATATTTTTTAGCAGCCTTACGAATAAGCTGAGGATTTTTTAAAGCTCCTGAATTCACACTTACTTTATCAGCACCACAACGTAACACCCGCTCAAAATCATCTAAGCTATTTATCCCACCACCGACCGTTAATGGAATAAAAACATTTTCAGCGACTTTTTCCAGGATATCCGTAAATAATTCTCTTTCTTCACTAGAGGCAGTGATATCATAAAAGACTAGTTCATCGGCACCTTGCTCATTGTAAAATTTGGCAAGTGTCACGGGATCATTCACATCCTTTAAAGAAGCAAACTGAATACCTTTCACGACACGACCATGTTTGACATCCAAACATGGAATGATACGTTTTGAAATCATGCCTCAGCCTCCTTTAAAATATCGCTTAATTTCAACGATTGATCATAGAGTGCTTTACCGACAATCACCCCATGCATGCCAATTTCTTTTAAAGCTTTGATATCTTCCATACTAGCTACTCCGCCTGATGCTACAAACTCTATACCAGGAATTGTTAATAATTTTTGATACAGAGGAATATTTAATCCTTGACCAGTTCCATCGCGTGATATTTCGGTAAAAATAATGGTTTTTGCCTGCCAATCTGCTAACTGCTGACAAAATTCAAAGGCATCCGTTTCAGTCGTTTCAAGCCAGCCTTCAACAGCCACTTTGCCCTCTTTTGCATCGACACCAATGGCAATTTTCTCTTGATACTTTGCTAACATTTTTTTGGTGAAGGCTGGATCTTTTTGGGCGATTGTGCCTAAAATGACCCGTTTGACACCTGCAGCAAGGCAATCTTCTATTGTCTTTTCATCGCGAATCCCACCACCTAGTTCTACAAAAAGATTCGTATTAGCTGCTATTTTTTGAGCAACATTAAAATGTCTGGATTGCCCATCCTTTGCCCCATCTAAATCAACTAAGTGTAAGTATTTGGCTCCTTGCTTTTCAAAATCTTGCGCAAACTTCAATGGGTCCTCACCAAAAATCGTTTGTTGCTCATAATCTCCTTGATATAAACGCACCACTTTTTCATTCAATACATCAATTGCTGGATATACTTTCATGCCTTCACCTCCGCAAATGCTTTTAAAATCGCCAAACCGACATCTCCACTTTTTTCTGGATGGAATTGGGCACCGTAAATATTTTTATTTTGTACCATACCCGTCACTTCAATCCCATATTCACTCGTTGCCAAAATATATTCTTTAGGACAATCTGCATAAAAACTATGCACATAATACACTTGATCTTTCGGTTTCAAATCGACCGTTAATGGACTGTTTTTTTGAATATCAAGTGCATTCCAACCAATATGCGGCACTTTCAAATCAATATTTTGTTCATTTAGAGCATCTTTTAAGGAGACGACTTTACCTGGAATAAGCCCTAAACCTGGATATACCCCGAATTCATGACTTTCTTCAAATAATAGCTGCATCCCTAAACAAATTCCTAAAAGAGGCATCCCTTGTTGCGCTAATTCACAAACAACACTGGATAAGGCTACTTCATCTAATTGCTTCTTCGCATCAGCAAAAGCACCGACACCAGGTAATATTATTTGCTGACAAGCACTTAACTGATTCGCATCTTTCGTAATCAGACTTTTAACCCCTATGTAATCTAGCGAACGTTGAATACTAAAAAGATTGCCCACACCATAATCAATAATGCCAATCAAATTGTAGCCCCCTTTTTATAAAATCGTTCCTTTAGTGGATGGAATTTCATCTGCTGTTTCAGGATTGATTGCTACTGCTTGTGATAACGCACGTCCAAATCCTTTGTAACAAGCTTCAACAATATGGTGACTATTTTTGCCTGCCAATTGATGAAAATGAATACTTGCGCCGAGCTCTCTAGCAAACGCAATGAAAAATTCTTCCACAAGTTCCGTATCAAATTGACTACCGATTTTTTCACTGGGGATATCCAAATTGACAACAGCTACTCCTCTGCCACTAATATCAATAGCACAAATGACCAAAGCTTCATCCATTGGTAAGTCCATCTGGCCATAACGAAATATTCCTTTACGATCAGCCAAACATTCTGAAAAAGCCCGTCCTAAACAAATCGCCACATCTTCTACTGTGTGATGACTATCTACCTCTACATCCCCATCGCAAGTTAATTCCAAATCAAATCTGCCATGACGGGTAAATAATTCTAACATATGATCTAAAAAGCCTACTTTGGTCGCAATTTGATGTTGACCCGTACCATCTAGATTCAATACCAAATGAATTTTTGTTTCGGACGTATAACGTGTAATCTCAGCTGTTCTCATTTAGTTCACCCTTTCTAAAATATCGATAGTTACATGTAAAAACTTGGTCATCTCTTCATCGGTACCAATCGAAACCCGACAAAAATCGCGAATACGTTCCTGATCAAACCATCGAATCAAAATATTTTTTTCCTTTAATTGTTGATAATAATCTTGTCCTGCTAGCTTTGGATGACGCACAAAGATAAAATTCGTATGACTTGGCAACACTTCAAATCCTAAATCTGTTAATTGTTGAGAAATCCAAGTTCTAGTCGCAATCACTTTTTGAACACATTCATCGACATACGCTTGATTGGCTAAACTGGCCTTTCCACAAGCAATCGTCATGCTGTTGACATTGTATGGATTAGTACTAAATTTTAAGCGATTGAGTTCATTGATTCGTTGTGCATTGGCCACCGCAAACCCCAAACGTGCCCCAGCCATATGTCGTGATTTTGAAAATGTGCCCACAACTACGACATTTTCATACTTGACCGCTTCTTTAATAATCGATTCATTGGCAAAGTCTCCATAAGCCTCATCTACAATAATTAAACGCTCAGGATTCTTTTGAATAAAATCTAATAAGTCTTCTTTAGGGGTGACTAAACCAGTTGGTGCATTTGGATTTGCCAATATGATGGTTCCTTTTGTTTGATTAAAATCAGCTAAATTCAAAGTAAAATCTTTTTGCAAAGGAATCGTTTCACCCTTACATTGATAATATTGACGATAAACTTCATAAAAGCCATAAGTTAAATCCACAAAATTGATGCCTTCTTCAGTAAACCCCTGGAACAATAAAGAAAGGACTTCATCACTTCCATTGCCGACAAAAACTTCTTCGGGTTTCACACCAAAATGAGCAGCTAAGGGTTCAATAACTTCACGAGCTGTGGGATCACTATAACGAGAAAGAGTCGCCGCCGCTGTGGTTGCCGCCTCAATTACATTTGCTGGTGTAGGATAAGGATTTTCATTGGTGTTTAACTTGATGACCTCAGGATTGTTTAATTGCTCTCCTGGCGTATAAGGCTTAATATGTTGATATTTTGAATGTAAAAAACGCATCTTATTCCTCCCTTACTTTAGCCGAATTCGCATGGCCGTGTAATCCTTCTGCTTGGGCAAAAATTTGCACTTGTTGATTCAATTCAGCAAAATGCTCTTTAGAAAAATACAGATAACTACTGCGTTTAACAAAATCATCGACACTTAATGCAGAGTAAAAACGAGCGGTCCCTTCTGTAGGCAAAGTATGATTTGGTCCAGCTAAATAATCTCCTAAAACTTCTGGCGTATAATGTCCTAAAAAGATACTTCCTGCATTTTGGATGAATCCTAGATAATCAAACGGTTGATCCACTGCAATTTCTAGATGTTCCGGTGCGATTTTATTGGCAATTTGACAAGCCTCTTGTAAATCTTGAGCTAGGATTAATTTGCCATTATTTTCTAATGATTTTTGCGCAATTTCTTTTCTTGGTAGTTTTTCTAATTGTTGGATCACTTCTTGTTTGACCTGCTCAAGTAATTTTTCATCATCCGTTATCAACACGGCTTGCGCTAAAGCATCATGCTCAGCCTGGGCTAATAAATCAGCGGCTAGCCATTTAGGATTGGCGCTTTGATCAGCAATAATCAAGACATCACTAGGACCGGCAATCATATCGATATCTACTTGGCCGTATACTAAACGTTTAGCTGTTGCCACATAAATATTTCCAGGACCAACAATTTTGTCTACCCGTGGAATAGTCTGCGTTCCGTAAGCTAATGCCGCTACCCCGTGAGCACCACCCACTTTAAAAATTTGATTGACACCTGCTATATCAGCCGCAACTAAGACTGCTGGATTCACCTTGCCCTCTTTATTCGGTGGCGTAATTAAGACAATTTCTTTTACACCAGCCACTTTTGCCGGTGCCACATCCATTAAAACGGTACTTGGATAACTAGCAGTCCCCCCTGGAACATAAACACCGACTTTAGCTAGGGGTAAAATACGTTGTCCCATGACTTCTCCATTATTGGTGGAAACAAAGCCTTCACGTTTTTGCTTTTGATGGAAATCTAAAATACGTTGCCACGCTAGCTTCATGACAGACAATAATTCATCAGAAACCTCTTGATAAGCTGTGGATAACTCTTCTTGACTTACTTTTAATTGCTTTAAATGGGCTTGATCAAATTTAGCTGTATATTCAAAAAGCGCCTCATCTTTTCTAGATTGCACATTTTGAATAATCTCAAGTACACTTTGCGTGACGTCTAAACTTTCGCCGTATTTTCGTGATAAAATTTGTGATAAATCATTTTTATTTGTTGCATATTCTTTCATCATAGTTGTTGTGCCACCTTTTTTATTATTTCATTCATTTGTGCCTGTTTGAAACGATAAGCTGCTTGATTGGCAACGAGTCTAGCTGATGAGTGAGCAATGACCTTCAATACTTCTAAATGATTTTCCTTTAAGGTACGCCCTGTCTCAACAATATCCACGATGACATCGCTTAAACCAAGTAATGGTGCAACTTCAATTGACCCGTGCAAGGCAATTAGTTCTACAGCCTGCCCAATTGAAGCAAAGTAATCGCGTGTTTGATTCGCATACTTAGTAGCAACTTTTAATGGTCGATTAAAATCTTGTTGAAAATCTTTAAAACCAGCGATTGCTAACACACATTTCCCAAAATTTAAATCTAGTAGCTCTAGTACATCCGGTTGACTTTCCAGCAATACATCTTTGCCTACAACCCCGATATCAGCCACACCATGCTCCACATAAATGGCCACATCACTAGGTTTCACTAAATAAAATTGTAATTTGTGTTCTTCATCCGTAAAAATTAATTGACGATTATCTTTCAATGTATCTTTTGCACATAAATCTGATTTTTCAAATATTTCAATCACTTTTTGAGCCATTCGTCCTTTGGGCAGTGCTATTTTAAGATATTCATTTTCAATTGGTAAACTTGCTGTCTGGCGTTCAGATAAAAAGGCTTCATCTAAATAAATAGCAAATCCCATGCCCGATTGATTCATATCTTGGCTTTTTAATAATTGGTCATATCGTCCTCCTAAAAGAACTGGTTTGGCAACATCTTTTAAATATCCCGTAAACATCAATCCACTATAATAGGTTTCTAAACTTGCGATAGATAAATCAACATAACAATTATTTGAATCAAAATTAGATAAGTATTCCTGTAATTTCACCAATGCTTTTTGACTAGCAGAGGTTTGAAAAAGTTGATACATTTTGTCAAAGTCAGCAGTTGTTGCGAATAGTAAGTCTTTTAATAATTGCCAACGTTGCTCCGATAATTTTTCTACACATCGATAGCTTTCAAGTTCATGTACTGATTTTTGGTTGATTGCTTGAATGACTGCAGTTCTCTTTTCTTCAGCAAACCATGAAAGTAACTCATCGACCAATGCTTGATGAGATAAATGTAGCCGGTTGGTCCCTAAAATATTTAAACTTTCCAAAGCTAATTTGAGAATTTCTCGTTCATCATTGTGCGTTAAACGACCTATATGTTCGATACCTAATTGATGAATACGCAAATATTCTTCATTATGAAAATCATGGCGATAAACATCTTCATCGTAAAACACTTTTTTCTCTTCGGTATTTCCAGTATTCTTAATGATAGAAAGAGTGATATCTGGTTTTAATGCCATTACT
Organism: Enterococcus cecorum; assembly: GCF_052119425.1. Taxonomy (GTDB): domain Bacteria; phylum Bacillota; class Bacilli; order Lactobacillales; family Enterococcaceae; genus Enterococcus_E; species Enterococcus_E cecorum_C. The sequence goes on along the minus strand of NZ_JBQKFH010000015.1, from coordinate 20,071 downwards.
TGTCCTTTAGCCCCTACAAAGGTAATCACCGATTGAGGGGTTGCAAACTCACGACTTTTAGCATATAAATCATAACTTTCAAAGGCACTCAAACGATAATTCTGGAAATGATGTCGACTAAAAAGCGCCTTTAATTGAATCGATTTTTGTTCTTCCATTGATAAAAAACCAAAGTAATCTTCCATCTTTTCACTCCTATCTTTCATTAAAATTTGAATATGATTATTAAAATAATATTAAACTTAAATGAATAAATAGTCAATAATTTTCATTTATATTGAAAATCTAAAAAAACTCAGCAACAAAGTCATTATTCATTTGACTCTGTTGCTGAGTTCGTTTCTGGTTTGATTAAAATATCTTGCCAATTTTTCATCTGATCAATAAATTTTTTACTTTTTAAATGAATCCCAACATATTCATCGTATAAAAAATCAATAAATTGTCGCAAACGCTGTTTTGTTTCAGGCTTTAAATCAAGTTGATTAATTTGCTCATAACGGATTTGCGAAAAAATTCTTACAAGTTGTATCATCTTGTAATCAGCTGGATAATGCCGTGGATCTAGATATTGATGTTTCTCACATAATAGTCCATGGTATTTGCTTGAATAAACATACTTTCCATGACTTTCTCCACAAATCGCACAATGTTGCCAATCAAACAGCACCCCAAAACGTTGTAAAATTTGGATTTCAAAAATATTTGTAATAATTTCGGCATCATAGCCTTGATCAATAAACAATAGCGACTGGGCTAAAAAATGATAAAGATTCGGGTCGTACACACGATCTTCTATAGCTGCATCGGCTAAATTTAATAAATAAGTCGCATAACCAGCCAAAAAGATATCTTGTTGAATATTTAAAAATGGTTGAATATCTTTAGCACTGTTCAAAAATGAAAGATTTTCACTATTAAAGGTTCCAATATAAACTGCCTGAGTAAAAGGTTGAACAGCTGCTTTTAAAGGTTGGTTTTTACGTTGGATTCCTTTAGCATAAAACATCTGCTTGCCTGCCGATTCAGTGAAAATTTTAACCAACATATCATTTTCACGATGATTTTTTGTAAAGAGAATCAGCCCTTTTGACTCTGCTAAGGCCATTATTTCACCCTCTTAATAATCTTCTTTTCGATAGCCAAAATCAGTTAAATAAACTTGCTTGTCACGCCAATCTTTCTGCACTTTAACCCATAATTCAAGGTAGACTTTATCTCCAAGCAGTTTTTCAATATCTTTTCTAGCTTGTGTGCCAATTTTCTTCAACATGGAGCCACCTTTACCGATAATAATGCCTTTTTGACTGTCGCGCTCAATAATAATCGTTGCTTGAATTTGTACTTTTTCATCAGGTTTACGCTTCATAGAGTCAATAACCACTGCTACTGAATGCGGAACTTCATCACGAGTAAGTTGTAATATTTTTTCACGAATTAATTCAGATACAACAAAGTATTCTGGATGATCGGTAATTTGATCTTCTGGGAAATATTGTGGCCCTGCTGGCATGCTTTTTTCTAATTCTGACATTAAAGTTTCAAAATTATTTCCTTGTGTTGCTGAAATTGGAATAATTTGTGCAAAATCCATTTGCGCCTTAAAATCATCAATTTGTTCTAATAAATCATTAGGATGAATTTTATCAATTTTATTAATGACCAAATAAACTGGAACACTTAATTTCTTCAAACGTTCAATAATCATATCATCGCCTTTGCCCCGTTTTTGGTCAGCAGCAACCATGAATAGCACCACTTCGACCTCATGTAAGGCACTATAAGCAGCTTCCACCATATAATCACCAAGACGATGTTTCGGTTTATGAATTCCCGGTGTGTCAATAAATACAATTTGTGTCGTATCGGTTGTGTACACTCCTTGAATTTTATTTCTTGTTGTTTGGGCTTTATCACTCATAATAGCAATTTTTTGACCAACAATGCGATTCAATAAGGTAGACTTTCCTACATTTGGTCGACCAACAATCGCCACAAAGCCAGATTTTTCGATTGTCATACTAACTTCCTTTCTTCATTAATGAAATATCAAATCATAAAACTTTGGCCCAAAGATTAATAATCCAACAATTAATGCAAAAATTGCTTGCACTAAAACTAGGCCCGCTCCCATATCCTTTACTTTTTTACCTAAAGGATGAAAATGGTAATTGGTTATCATATCAACTAAATTTTCTAAAGAGGTATTCACCAGTTCCATTACAATCACTAGTGTGGCACTCAATAAAATCCAAATCCATTCAATGACACTCAAACGCATTACAACGCCTAAAATACAAACAACCACTAAAGCAAAACAATGAAAACGAAAATTACGTTCATCCTTGAAGGCTGTTTTTAAACCAGTAATCGCAAAGTCTAATGAATAGATGAAATGCTTATTCTTTGAAATATTTTTTTCATTGGGTTTTCTATCTTTTAAGTCCATAGGCAGTTAAAATATCCTCTTGTAAAGTAAACATCTCTTTCTCATCTTCGGGGGTCATATGATCATAACCATTGAGATGTAAAAAACCATGTACTGCTAAAAAACCTAATTCACGATCAAAACTATGACCGTATTCTTCTGCTTGCTCTTTTGCACGCTCGACAGAAATCATAATATCGCCAATGTTTCTAGGTAAATCAAAGGCTTCCTCTTCATCAAAAATGATAGCTAATTCGCCTTCTCCTTCATCTTCTAAAGCAAAACTGATAACATCTGTCGCTTGATCTTTATTTCGATAATCACGATTAATTTCTCTAATTTCTGCATTGTTCATGAAGGTTACCGACATTTCTGTATCAGGACTTAACTTCAAATAATCACCTGCGAAATCTAATAAATCAGCAATTTCATTTATTTTTTCCTCAGTTAATAAATGTTGTTCATCAATAAAGGTAATCTCCATTAGTTCTCTCTTCTTTCTTGTTCTTCTTTCATACTTTTAGCTTCTGATTCCATTTTAGGATATTTAATTCTTGAGTGGAACGTACTGCATAAACCATTCACAATGGATTTTTCGATAATGGCTAATTCATTTAATGTCACACCTGATTCGTTCAATTGACCATCTAAAATTCGTGATTCAATTAATTGATGAACAAATTTTTGAATCTTTTCATTACTTGGATGATCCATCGCACGGACAGCCGCCTCACAACTATCGGCAATACTTACAACGGCAGCCTCCTTAGTCTGAGGCTTGGGACCAGGATAACGGTAATCACTTTCCTTGGTTTGGGGATCACGTTCTTTGGCTTTCACATAGAAAAACTTCATCAAGGTAGTCCCATGGTGTTGGTTACAAATGTCAATAACCATTTGTGGCATATGATATTGTTCTAATATTTTAGCACCATCAATGACATGACCAAAAATAATTTGCTTACTGTCTTCAGGGAGTAAGAAATTATGGGGATTTTCTGCACCATGTGGTAAATTTTCAACAAAGAAATTGGCGTGTTTTAACTTACCAATATCATGATAGTAACAAGCAACTCGTGTAAGCAAACTACGACCATTAATCGCAGCCACAGCATTAGCACTCAAATTAGCTACCATCATACTGTGATGATACGTACCTGGCGCTTCTTCTAGGAGTTGTTTTAATAATGGATGATTTGGATTACTTAGCTCATTTAGTACAATCATACTATCATCAGAGACTAAAAGCTCGATATACGGGAATAAACCAACCATTAATAATAATGAAATAGCATTTCCAATAAAGCCACAAATAAGTGTTAAATAGGTTTTCGTATCAGAAAAGCTCATTCCTTGCATGATAACAACAATCACATTCATAAAGAAAGGAAAGCCTAAAGCTAAAAGCATCGCCTGTAGTCTTTGGTTATATAGATTATGTCGTTTCAACAGCGTACCCATTAAACCGGCAAATAGATAAGCAATCACAATAATGGTTACTACACTTGTCCCAATCGCATCATAGAAAATGAAATTCAGTAATATGACTTGGAATAAAGCTGCGACAATAGCTAGACGTCGTTCAAGCAATACATTGATAGCAAATGGGGTAAACATCGCTGGATAAAGGAGTGATAAATAGGATATCGCCTCATCTTGAATCACTTGAATGGTCTTCATAACAACGATTGAAATAAACATCATCAACAGATAAAAAACAATTTTGATAATGCGACGTTTTAAATCTTTTTCTTGACAAGTAATGCTATATAACACAATTAGCTGTAAAATAATAACCAAAATCAAGGCAACCATTGGGAAAATTGAACCACGTCGATTGGTTAAACCTAATAATTTTAATTTTTCCATCGCAGCGGCATCAATTTGTGAACCTTCGCGTACAATAATTTCCCCTTGATAAATCATCACAGGTTGGACATCATCTCTCGCTTTTTGCCGTAATTGTTCTGTTTTTTTCTCATTTAAAAAAGAGTTAGGCACAATTGCTTTAGATAAAATAGTCTTCACTAAATTTTTGGAAATATCCGTTGTTTTAAGTTCATTCACTTGCTGATTTAATTCTTTTAAAATTGCCGTGACATCCGCTTCTTTAATTTGCTTCTTAAATTCTTGATCAATAAATTTTAAACTTAAGGATTGGACTTCATTTAGCTCTTCATTTGAAGTGGAAAAAAGCTCTTTATAAAAAGTATCATCAAAATTTTGATAAAAAGTTAAACTATCGGCATCTAGTGATTCAAACTGTTTCTTCAAATCAATTATCTCATCTGCAATTGAAATACTAGGTGCAACATCCCCTGATTTTTGATTTTCTAAAGCTTCTTGATACTTTCCTTGCGCATTTTTTTCAACTTTTTTTACCAATTCAAACAAGCGATTGACATATTGATATTGTTGTTTGGCAATATCTTCTTGAAATGTATATTCAGGGGTAACTGCTTCAGCCGCAATTTGTCTACGTTTTTTTGTTGCCTCTGTATTCTCAATGGTTTTATTTGCTCGAATACTTTCTTCCACTACCTGTCCTTCATAATAATGGATACTCTTTGTCCTCACACTTGTAAAAATCACTAAAAAAGAGCAGATGAAGAATAGTAAGAATAGAAGTGGTAAAAAGAACTTCCCAATTTTTTGATATATTTTCCAAAACGGTTCAACTAGCATTATCTCACCTCCATAAAGAAATTATCTGTCTATTTATTTTTGCTCATACGCTTTAATAATCTGAGCAACAATTGGATGACGAACCACATCACTTGCATCAAAATATACAAATTGAATCTGATCAATTTTTGCAAGTGTCTTCTGTGCATGAAGTAGTCCACTTGTAACGCCACGTGGTAAATCAATTTGTGAAGTATCACCATTAATAATCATTTTTGAATGAAAACCTAAACGTGTTAAAAACATCTTCATCTGCGAAATAGTCGTATTTTGAGCTTCGTCTAAAATGACAAAAGCATCATCTAATGTTCTACCACGCATATAAGCTAATGGCGCGATTTCAATCACTCCACGTTCAATTAAGCGTGTCGTATGTTCAACGCCAAAAATTTGGTGTAAAGCATCATAAACTGGACGTAGATAAGGATCCACTTTTTCTTTTAAGTCTCCAGGTAAAAAACCTAAACTCTCTCCAGCTTCTACAGCAGGACGGGTTAAGATAATTCTTTGTACTTCACCCTTTTTTAGCGCTAATACAGCCAAAACAACAGCCAAGAACGTCTTTCCTGTACCAGCTGGACCAATACCGAAAACAACATCATGGCTTTTCACTGCTTCTACATAATGATGTTGCCCACGGTTTTTCACCCGAACAACTTGACCTTTACGTGTTTTTATTAATTCTTGTTCATATAGTTGAATAAATTCATCAAGATTCCCTCTTCTAAGCATATTCAACGCCGTAACAACATCTGGTGTATGAATTGGTAAACCACGGCGGATTAATTCAATCAAAGAATCAATCACTAATTTTGCTTCATCGACAGCTAATTCTTCCCCTTCAATTTGCAACATTTCACCACGGGTACGTATAATAACAGGGAGTTGTTCCTCAATTAATTGCATATGTTTGTCATGTGTACCATAGAGTAAACCCAAATCAATTTGGTCATCAAAATTCAAATCTACTGTTTTTTTGCGCTCTACCAAGCAAACTCCTCCTAATCACTTCATGATTATCCATAATTATAGCATACAATAAAAAAAATTTCGATAATTCCCCATTGGACTCCCTATTCAAAAATATTAATAAAATAAAAAAACAGCTAGAGTAATTCTAGCTGTTAATGACATTGAGTATTACTTATTTAGCAATTCTTTAACAATTGCATTCACTTGATTACCGTCTGCTTTTCCTTTGACTAAAGGCATTACAGCACCCATAACCTTACCAAATTCTTTTGCAGAAGTTGCTTGAACTTTATCAATTGCTTCTGAAACAATTTTGCGAATTTCTTCTTCGGTTAATTGTTTTGGTAAATATTTTTCAACAATTGCAATCTCAACTTTAACTTTTTCAACTAAATCTTCACGGCCTGCTTGTACAAATTCAGAAAGAGCATCACGTCGTTGTTTCATTTCACGAGACAACACAGTAAGTTCTTCATCTGCATTTAATTCATGGCCAGCCTTGATTTGTTCATTTTGAATCGATGCTTTCAACATGCGAATCACTTGTAAAGCTTCTTTATCTTTTGCTTTCATCGCCGTCTTCATATCATCGTTCAAAGTACTTAGTAGTGACACACTACCAGCTCCATTTCTTTACTACTAGATTAGTATTTTTTACGTTTTCTAGCAGCTTCAGATTTTTTCTTGCGTCGAACACTTGGTTTTTCATAGAATTCACGTTTGCGAGATTCTTGTAAAGTACCAGCTTTAGACACGGAACGTTTGAAGCGACGAAGAGCATCGTCAAGAGATTCATTTTTGCGAACCACTGTTTTTGACATGTAAATCCCTCCCTCCGAGCTTAAAAAGTAACCGTTTTTGTTATCGAAATTTACTTTCTTAAAAAAACATTGTCCTTTTGGAATTATAGCTAAGTTCCAAACCAATGTCAAGTGAATTTAGAAAGATTCAATCACTTTTTACGACTAATTTTCAGTCTGTATTGATTGGTTTTTACTACATTCTTCGCACATGCCGTATATTTCAAAACGATGGCCTTCAATTTTACAACCAGCTAGTTGCTCTTTAAAGAAATCCATCGGACACATTTTCAATTCTTTTGTTTTACCACAATATTTGCATATAAAATGATGATGGTGATGGTCGGCACCCATTAATGAACAATGTAACCTAAACTTCATTTCAGCATTAAAATCAGTTTCTTCAAAAATTCCCAATTCCGAAAAATCATGTAAATTACGATAAACGGTATCATAACTCAAACCTGGGAATAATTCATTCATATATTCATGTACTTCACGAGCGGAAACATAGCGGTTTTTATCTGCTAAAAAGCGAATTAATGCCTCTCGTTTTTTCGTGTATTTTAAACCATTTTCCTTTGTAACTGCTAGTGCTTTTTGAACCACATCTTGACTTTGCATTTTTATCCTCCCAATTTCTAATCAACTTATTATAGCATACTCTTTCAAGCATTTCGACGAACAAATATTATAAATACTTTCTGACAAAATACTGACTTTCCGACTATAAAATATGATATAATTTAGAAAAATATGCGAAAAGAGGTCAACATATGAGCGAAAACAATAAAAATATTACCATCTTCGTCATTTCAGATTCAGCCGGCGAAACCGCTTCAAAATTAGCACAAGCAACTATGGCACAATATCCAACCGTGGATTTTGAATTAATTCGTCGTACTTTCATCCAAAATCAAGAGGCTTTAAATCTAGCCTTAAACGATGCTAAGTCACTAAATGCGATGGTTATATACACCATAATAAATCCAGATTTAGTACAATTGACGCAAGATTTTTGTGAAGAGAATAATCTATACAGCATGAATGTATTGACACCGCCAGTTGAAGAAGTGGCTAAACGAACAGGTGTCAAACCTACCGGAGAACCTGGTGCCCTTCATCATTTAAATAAAAATTACTTTAAACGTATTAAAGCAATGGAATTTGCTGTTAAATATGATGATGGTAAAGATCCAAAAGGTTTCCTAAAAGCCGATATCGTTTTGCTAGGGGTATCAAGAACTTCAAAAACCCCACTTTCACTTTTCTTAGCAAATAAAAACTTGAAAGTTGCGAACCTACCACTCGTTCCGCAAGCACAAATTCCAGAACAGCTATGGCAAGTTGATCCAAAGAAAATTGTTGGATTAACAAATGATCCAGCTGTATTAAATGGTATTCGTAAAGAAAGAATGCGCGCATATGGGCTTGATCCAGATACTGCTTATTCAGACATCGACAAAATCAAAGAAGAATTAGAATTTGCCAATAAGCTTTATAAAAAATTAGGCTGTGTCGTCATCAATGTTGCTACTTTATCTATCGAAGAAACAGCGTCAATGATTTTAAGTGAACTAAATCTTGAAGATCATAGCTACTTTATTACAGATAGTGATTCTCAAGGTAATCAATATATGTAACCTAATAAAGCCTCAAACCCACTGGAAGTTTGAGGCTCATTTTTCGCTATTTTCTTCTCTGTGCTAACACATTCGGTATCTCGGAAAGTTCAAAAGGTGTCATTTGATATACATCATTCATCCAATTATGGTAAAGTAAATAGGCATTTCCTCGCCAACAATTATAGATGCGATTCTCAACTTGATCATTTTTAAAATAGTTCACTGGTAGTGCCGTATCTAATCCTTTTTCTTGATCACGCAAATATTCTTCTTTTAACGATTCCGTATCATATTCAAAATGGCCCAGTAAAAAAATATCATGATCATCTTGAGAAATTAAAATGGTTGCACCGATTTCTTCATCCGCCGCTACAATGCGAAGTTGTTTCTCATCAATCTGTGCTTCATTAATTCCGGTATAACGTGATTGCGGGCCATAAAATATATCATCAAAACCACGAAATAAGCGATGATTTAACAATAATTCTTGAGGATATATACCAAAAAGCTTTTTATCATATAAGGTTTTTTCTACCCCATAATGATAATATAATCCCGCCTGTGCACCCCAGCATATATGTATGACAGAAGTTACATGATCTTTACTCCATTCCATGATTTGAGTCAATTCATTCCAATAGTCTACCTCTTCAAAAGGCATTTTTTCAACTGGCGCACCGGTGATAATCATCCCATCATAACAAGAATCTTCAATTTCTGTAAATGACAAATAATACTTATCTAAATGGTTAGGACTCACATTTTTCGACTCATGAGTAGCCATCTTTAAAAAGTCTAAATCAATTTGTAGCGGACTTTGACTGATTAATCGTAAAAATTGTAATTCTGTTTTTATTTTATTAGGCATTAAATTTAATAATAATAGTTTTAGCGGCCGAATGTCTTGGTGAGTCGCTCTTTGATATTCTATTGCAAAGATATCCTCTTTGGCCAATTGCTCAGCCGCTGGAAATCCTTTGGTTAACTTAATTGGCATTTTGCTCCCCCTTAAAAAACGGACTAACCAAATTGATTAGTCCGTTAAGATTAGTACACTTGAACACCTTCACGATCAATAGATAATAATTCCACTTGCGCATGGGTGTCCATTGATTGTAAATGTGTCATAATACGACTACTATTTTCCTGTGGTGTAAGAACTAATACTGTAGGTCCAGCACCACTTAAGAAACAACCATAGGCATTTTCTTCCAGACATATTTGACGAATTGTAGATAGATGAGGCACTAATTTTTCCCGATAATGCTCATGGAATAAATCACGTCCCATCAATTCTCCAGCTAAATCAAGATTACCATTAATAATCGCACCAATCATCACATTGCTAATAGCACTTGCCTTTACAGCATTTTTAAATGAAAAAGTTTCAGGTAAAACACTGCGCGATTGTTTAGTAGCTAACTCGCTTTCTGGAATATAGGCAATAATATCACATTCAGGAAAATAATGTTTGACTGATAAAACTTGTTCTTGTTGTTCATCATAACAAGCAACCACAAAATCTCCGTAAATCGCCGGAGCCACATTATCTGGATGCCCTTCTATTTTAGTCGCAATATTTAGCTTCTCTGCTTCAGATAAGTTAAGATTGGCTAACCGATTTGCCAATTCAATTCCTGCAATAATGACTGAAGAACTACTACCTAAGCCACGGGTTAAAGGAATATCAGAAATCATTTTTAACTTATGAGGAACAAGATAAGGTGCAATACTTAAGGCAGTTTGAATCAATAAATTATTTTCATCACTTGGAATCTCAGGACCTAAATGGTGGACAATTTCCCATTTTTCTTGCGGCTTAAGTACCTCAATAACCAAATACTTTGCAAGGGCAATCCCACAAGAATCAAATCCTGGTCCTAAATTTGCAGAAGTGGCAGGCACCTGAATTTTCATAGTTTTTCCACCCCAGCACGCATATGAAGACGCATTTCCTCTACATCTGCCATCTTATGAATATCAGCATGTACTTCATGAATTGCTGTATCTGGGTCTTTTAATCCATTTCCAGTAAAGACAGTCACTACAGTTTCACCAGGTTTAATTTTACCTGCTTTTACATGTTTAATCACACCAGCTAATGATGCTGCTGACCCTGGTTCTACAAATACACCATCCATCGCAGCAACTTTTCTATAAGCATTTAGAATTTCTTCATCAGTGACTTCATCAATATAGCCATTCGATTCATCACGTGCCGCTGTAGCAAGATGCCAACTTGCTGGATTACCAATTCGAATCGCAGTTGCAATTGTTTCAGGGTTTTCAATCACTTGATCTCGAACGATTGCTGCTGCTCCTTGTGCTTCAAAGCCATGCATTCTTGGTAGTGAAGTGCCTTTAACTTCATGCCATTCTTTAAATCCTTTCCAATAAGCAGAAATATTTCCTGCATTTCCCACTGGAATAGCTAAGACATCTGGTGCAAAGCCTAACTGTTCACAAATTTCAAAAGCCGCTGTTTTTTGACCTTCTAACCGATATGGGTTGACCGAGTTGACTAAAGCCACTTTTTCAGTTTTAGCAATGTCACGAACAGCCTTCAATGCTTCGTCAAAGTTACCTGGAATGGAAATGATATCTGCACCATATGCAATAGCTTGAGCAAGTTTTCCCATCGCAATCTTACCATCAGGAATCACGACATACACTTTGATACCTGCACGTGTACCATATGCAGCCGCAGCAGCACTCGTATTACCAGTTGAAGCACAAACAATCGCTTTAGCTCCTTCTTCAACGGCTTTTGCTACTGCCATTACCATACCACGGTCTTTAAAGGAACCGGTTGGATTTAGACCTTCATATTTTCCATATAGTGTAATTCCTAATTCTTTAGATAAATTTTGAAGGGGAATTAATGGTGTGTTCCCTTCACATAAAGAAATCATTGGCGTTTTGTCAGTGATTGGTAAATATTCCTTATATCGTTTTAGTAATCCTTCATAGCGATTCATTCTTATTTTCCTCCTCAAGGGTTAATTATTTTCAATTACTTTCATCACACGTATCATTTCAGCATCTTCCATCAATTGATTCACTAATTCTTTTAATTGATCTTTAGCAATTTTTTCAAGAATTACCTGATACGCATCAGTTGTCGCATGCTGGTTACAAATCGTGTATCCAGATAGTTTTTCTTTTATTTTCTCTAAATGAGTCGTCTGGATATCCATATAGTAACAATCAATGCTATGTGCGTCATCCAATAATTGTGTTTTTCGGTGATAATTATTAAACAATGGTGCCGGTAAATTTTTTTGACAATTATTGGCAATAGCTACCAAATCAGAAACTACACTTGTCGCTGTTGGTAAAGCACCCGCCCCTGGTCCATAAAACATAGAACGATGAATACCGGTGCTTTCAATATAGACACCATTATATTCATTTTTTATCGAGGCTAAAGGATGCGCATTTGCCACAAAACATGGTCCAACACTTACCTCAATAGCGCCATTTACATATTTGCTTCGACCAATTAATTTAATTTCATAACCAGCTTTTTGTGCAAAAGAGACATCATCAGGCGTTACTTGGCGAATCCCCTCAATCGTTAAATCATCCATACTAACATCCATACCATAGGCAAATTGTGAAAGAATCACCATCTTATAAGCAGCATCAATGCCATCAACGTCATTCGTAGGGTCTGATTCTGCAAATCCTAATGCTTGTGCCTTACTTAATGCCTCATCATAACTCAGACCTTCTTCAAGCATTTTTGTTAACATGTAATTGGTTGTACCATTCACGATTCCTAGTACATTTGTAATATCATCAGCTAAATAGTTATTGGTTATCGTACGTAAAATAGGAATACCGCCTGCTACACTTGCTTCATAGAACAAAGAGACTTGATTTGTTGCAGCACATTCATTTAATTCCACACCATGTTGGGCAATTAAGTCTTTATTCGCAGTTACAACATGTTTTTTACTATTAAGTGCTTGCGTAATAAATTCTTTTGCTGGATGAACCTTACCAATCAATTCTACTACGACATCAATCGTTGAATCGCTCATTATTTCATTAATGTCTGTTACTAATTGAAAGCCATATTTTTGGGCTATTTGTGATTTATCTTCACCCACACGGACTAAACATTTGGTAATCTGAATCTTGACACCAGTTTCCTTTTGTATTTTTTCTTGTTGCCTAGCTAGCACTTCAACGACACCGCCACCCACGACACCTAAGCCTAGTAAGCCAACATTTAACGTCTTATCCATAATTGCTCCTTACTTGAATTAGAATTTATTCATGTATTTCTCATAATTTTTTATTCTAGTCTATCAAAATTTGACAAGGAAAGCAATAGTCTATTTTGAGGCAAGTTGCTATAAAATGTATAAAAAAAAGACCCACCTATGATAGATGAGTCTTTCAGTCAAAGATTATGCAGTCAATTCTTCAATAGCTGCTTGTAAATCTTTAATTTTTTGGGCTGCTGCTTCACTAGATTCTGCTTTAACCCCAATATAGAATTTAATCTTAGGTTCAGTACCAGATGGACGTACAGCAATCCAGCTTTCATCAGCCAAAATATATTTCAATACATTAGATGGCGGAGTAGTTAATTTTTCAACCGTACCATCGACATGTGTTTTTGTTAATGCTTGGAAATCTTCTGTTACTTCAACCGCAACATCAGCAAAATGAGTTGGTGCCTTTTCACGGAAAGTAGCCATCAACGCTTTAATCTTAGCAGCACCTTCTAAACCACTCATAGTCACAGAGATGGTTTTTTCTGCATAGTAACCAAATTCAGCAAAAATCTCTTGTAAGGCATCATATAATGTCTTACCTTGCTTCTTATAAAAGGCCGCTACTTCTGCTAATAACACTAAGGCTTGAATGGCATCTTTATCACGTACAAATGATTTTACAAGATAGCCATAACTTTCTTCAAATCCAAACATAAAGGTATTTGACCCAGTATCTTCAAACAACTGAATCTTTTCAGCAATAAATTTGAAACCAGTTAATACATTAAATGTCGTCACACCAAAGCTCTTAGCAATCGCTGCAGGTAATTCACTTGATACGATTGACTTCACAATAGCCGCATTTTCTTTTAATGTACCTGCATTTTTATGAGCAGTTAAAATATATTGAGTCATAATCGCGCCAATTTGATTACCAGTCAACACTTGATATTCGCCATTTGGCATTCTAACAGCTGCACCTAGTCGATCGGCATCAGGGTCAGTCGCGATCAATAAGTCGGCATCTTCTTTTTTCCCTAGTTTCATTGCATATTCAAAGGCAGAATGTTCTTCAGGATTTGGTGATTTAACTGTACTAAAGTTAGGGTCAGCAACAGCTTGTGAAGGTTCGATGACAAATTTTTCAAAGCCAGCTTGTTTCAAGGCTTTTTCACCTAGCATCTTACCAGTACCATGTAATGGTGTGAAAACTAGTTTTAATTCTTTACCCATTTCAGCTACCAATTCATGATTGATAGTTACTTTACTTACCTCTTTTAGATAAGCATTATCAACTTCTTCACCAATAATATTAATCAAACCACTGTGTTTTGCTTCTTCTTCTGATAAAACAACTACTTCAAGTGGATCTTCTACTTCACGAACAAATTTTGTTACTGCATCTGCATCTTGTGGTGGCATTTGTCCACCGTCTTCACCATATACTTTATATCCATTATAATTTGCTGGATTATGTGAAGCAGTAATCATGATACCAGTAAAGGTTTTTAAGTAACGTACTGCAAATGAAAGTTCAGGTGTTGGACGTAAACTTTCAAAGACATAAGATTTGATACCATGTTTTGCTAAAGTTTTTGCTGCTTCCATCGCAAATTCAGGAGAGTAATGACGGCAATCATAAGAAATAGCTACCCCACGATTACGCGTTTCAGGGTCTTGTGTGTTCATAAATCTTGCGAGACCTTCTGTTGCTTGACGGACAGTATAAATATTCATACGGTTAATCCCAGGTCCTAAGATTCCACGCATACCGGCAGTACCAAATTCTAAAGGCGCGTAAAAGGCATCTTCCAATTCTTTTGGATTGTCTGCTAACTCAGCTAATTGTTCGCTTAAATGAGCTTCTAAATCCTCTTTTTTCTTCCATTGTTCATAGACTTGTTCCCAAGACATACAAAACACCTCTTTTTAAGATTCAAGATTTCGAGAGGGAATTCTCGGTAATATTATAACATTATTACAAAAAGATGAACAGACAAAAAGCAAATGTTATAAAAATGAAAATGCTATATATTTTCAGAAATCATTTCTGAAAACAAAAAAACTTCTAGCATCATAAACTAGAAGTTTCATTTTTAATCGTCATTTATTTTCTTCAATATATTGATAAGCTTGTTGCCCCGCAATTCCGCCGTCGCCAACTGCAGTGGTAATTTGTCGCAAGTGTTTTTGACGCGCATCCCCACAAGCTAAGATACCTGGAATTTTCGTTTGCATGCGTTCATCAGTTACAATCCAACCAGCATCATCGGTAATCCCTAAAGAAGTGAATGCTTGTGTTAAAGGAATTAATCCAACATAAATGAACACGCCATCTGCAGCTTCTTCATAAGTTTCACCAGTCTTAACATTTTTGATTTGAACACCGGTAACTTTTTGATCATCACCTTTAATTTCTTCAACAACACTATCCCAAATAAATGAAATTTTTTCATTTGCAAAGGCACGGTCTTGAATGATTTTTTGAGCACGCAAAGCATCTCTACGGTGAACAATCTTCACTTCATCCGCAAATTGGGTTAAATAAATGGCTTCTTCAACTGCAGAATCACCACCACCAACAACAATTAATTTTTTATTTCGGAAAAATGCCCCATCACATACTGCACAATAAGAAACCCCACGACCAGAATATTCTGCTTCTCCAGGAACTTCTAAATTTCGATGCTCACAACCAGTTGCAATGATCACAACTTTGGCTTCATAAGTTGCATCATCAGTGATAACTTCCTTATAATCCTTGTGATCTTTTACTTCTACTACATTACCATAGCCGTGTTCAACACCAAATTGATTGATACCATCATACATTTTTAAGGCTAAATCAGGACCTAAAATTGAATCAAAACCTGGATAATTTTCCACCTCGGCAGTGTTGTTCATTTGTCCTCCAGGAATTCCTCTTTCCAATAATAATGTTTTAAGGTTTGCACGTGCAGCATATAAAGCAGCCGTCATACCAGCCGGTCCTGCACCAATAATTATACAATCGTATTTCATTTAAAGAAACCCCTTTACTTTCTAATATATAGTAGTATAATCTTATTCGTTTATAAGAAACTATCTCCACTATAAAGGAGGGAAAATATTTTGACAAGTAAAATGAATTTTCATGCTTCGGACCGTGAATTAATCTTTCTAAGTTGGCCAATATTCGTGGAATTATTAATGGTTGTTATTATTGGAAATATTAATGTCTGGATGATTTCACAATTCAATGAAGTTGCCGTTGCCAGTGTAGGGGCTACCAACCAATTATTAAGTTTATCTGTCTACATTTATGGATTTGTCACAATTGGTACACAAATTATGATTGCCCAATTTATTGGCGCTAAAAAGAATCGAGAAATTCCCGAAATCATCAATACTGCTATTTTTGCTGGATTAGCGATTGGATTAATTCTAAGCATTTGTTTTTATTTTTTTCCTGAAAAATTGTTAGGATTTATGAATTTACCTGCTGAAGTCATTCAAATTGGTCTACCTTATGCAAAGATTTATGGTGGTGGTGTATTTATCGCAGCTGTCAATGCCATAATGGTAGCAAGCTTGAGAACACATGGATACACCAAACAAGCACTGTTAATTCCAATGTCTGCTAGTTTTTTAGCAGTTATCGGAAATTATCTTGCCCTATTTTCGCCATTTGGACTACCACATCTTGGCGTTGAAGGTTTGGCTTTTTCAGCATTATTCAGTAATTTTATTGCTTTTAATGTCGCGCATCGCTTACTAAAAAAATATGTGGGTTATGAGCTATTTTCTTCACGTATCCATAAGATTTCTATCGCTAAACTAAAACAAATATTAAAATTGGGCTTACCTTCTTCTGGTGAATCAGTTTCCTATCAAGGGGCACAAGTAGTGGTTACGATGATAGTTGCTTCTTTAGGGGCAAATGTCTTAATTGCTAAATCCTATGTTGCTGCTATTACGCAATTCGTCTTTTTAACAGCAGCGGCTTTAAGTCAGGGTAATCAGATTATTATCGGTCGACGTGTAGGAGCGCAAGAATTTGATCGTGCTTATCAACGTGGCATGCGTTCAACATGGCAAAATGTCGCAATCTCTACTTTGATTTGTGTCATTACTTTTCTTTTCATTCAGCCAATTATGCATATCTTTACCAATAATCAAGAAATTATCGATATTGCACGTTGGGTCTTTTTAGTTGAAATTGTTCTTGAAGCAGCACGTGCCGTCAATATGACACTAGTCGGCTCGCTAAATGCTAGTGGTGATGTCAAGTTTCCACTGTTTTGTAGTCTGACCGTCCTATGGCTAATCAGTTTACCATTTTCCTATTTGCTAGCTATCGTGGTAAATTTTGGTTTAGTAGGTGTTTGGATTGCTTATGCGATAGACGAATCTTTGCGCGCAATATTAATGATTCATCGTTGGCGTCATGGAACTTGGCGTAAAAAATCGATCATCAATACATAAAAATAAAGGAGCAGCCCAATTAACGAGTGATGTGACCCCCAAAAGTTAGACTTTTGGGGGTCACATCAGAGCCGCTCCTTTTTATATTATTCATTACTTAAGTCTTCACCATTGGATGCAATCACTTTTTTGTACCAGTCAAAGGATTTCTTCTTCGTACGTTTTAATGTACCGTTTCCTTCATTATCACGATCCACATAGATAAAGCCGTAACGTTTTTTCATTTCCCCAGTACCAGCAGAAACTAAGTCGATACAACCCCATGTCGTGTAACCTAATAAATCAACACCATCAATTTCAACGGCATCTTTCATCGCTTGAATATGTTTAGCTAAATAATCAATTCGATAATCATCTTCAACATAGCCATTTTCATCAGGTGTATCAACCGCCCCTAAACCATTTTCAACGATAAATAATGGTTTTTGATAACGGTCATAAATATCATTCATAGTCGTGCGCAATCCTAATGGGTCGATTTGCCATCCCCATTCACTTGCTTTCAGATATGGATTCTTAACTGAAGCAAAGATATTTCCTTGTGTTTCTTCTAATTTATCAGAAGTTGCTACACGTGTTGAATAATAAGAGAATGAAACGAAATCAACCGTATGTGCTTGTAATAATTCTTCATCACCTGGCTGCATTTCAATCTTAATGCCTTTACGTTCTAATTCTTTAAGAACATAATTTGGATATTTACCTCTTGCTTGCACATCAATAAAGAAGTAATTTTCACGATCAGATTTACGAGATTCCCAAACATCTTCAGGTTTACAAGTATATGGATAATACGCTCCTGCAGCTAACATACATCCTACTTTATTTTCTGGATCAACTTCATGTGCAATCTTGGTTGCAATGGCTGAAGCGACTAATTCATGGTGAGCCGCTTGGTACTTGACTTGCTCTTGATTATCGCCTTCTTCAAAATAAAGTCCAGCTCCCATAAATGGTGCATGTAAAATCATATTAATTTCGTTAAATGTTAACCAGTATTTTACTAAGCCTTTATAGCGATTAAAGATAACAGTACATAAGCGTTCATAAAATTCAACTAATTTACGATTTCGCCATGCGCCATATTCTTTAATCAAATGCATTGGGCAATCAAAGTGCGTAATGGTGACTAAAGGTTCAATCCCGTATTTTTGACATTCTTTAAATAAATCTTCGTAATATTGCAAGCCCTCTTCATTTGGTTCTAATTCGTCCCCTTTTGGAAAAATGCGGCTCCATGCGATAGATAAACGATAAACTTTAAATCCCATTTCAGCAAATAAAGCAATATCTTCTTTATAGCGATGATACATGTCAATTGCCACTTTAGCCGGATAAAAATGTTGATCATCAAAATCAAACATCTTCATTTGCCCTGTGATGACCGGAAAACGATCTGGCCCAATTGGTACAACATCGACATTTGCTAATCCACGTCCACCTTCGTTGTATCCTCCTTCACATTGATTCGCAGCCGTTGCGCCACCCCATAAGAAATCTTTTCTAAATCCCATTGATATTCCTACTTTCTTCATCATAATATTTACAATCTTATTATCCTATTTGTAAATAAAACTACAACTAAATTCATAAAATCTGCAATAATATTTACAAAATACGTTTTCAATCGTGCATTTTTTGTAAATATCATTTAAAATAGACTTATGAAAAACAAAGGAGGAAGTTATGTTATTATCCGAAAAAATGAAACAGGTCAAATTATCACCTGCTGAACAAAATATTATTCAATTCATGCAAGAACACCCTTTTGACCTGGATCAATATGCCATCTCACAGCTAGCCAATCAATTATATGTCCATCCTTCTACCTTTATTCGTTTAGCCAAAAAATTAGAATTTGATGGTTGGCTCAGTTTACGTCAGGCATTTAAAGAAGAACAACAATATCTAAATGCCCGGTTTCAACAAATCGATCCCAATCTTCCTTTTTCAGCCAATGACAACGAAATGTTAATTGCTAGTAATATTGCTCAATTAGAAAGTGCCACCTTGATGGACTCTTTTGAATTACTGACACCGCAAAAATTAAAAACAGCCAAAAAGCTTTTAAAAAATGCCAAACAGATTAAAATCTTTGGTAGCAGTGGCAACTTAATGGTGGCTAAAGATTTTATGCTCAAAATGCAGCGATTGAATTGTCCGGTAGAAATGTCGGATGTAATCGGTGAAACGCTATATCAAGCCTACAACACTGGTCCGGATACCTGTGCTATCTTAATTTCTTATACAGGGGAAAATTCAGCCAGCATTAATATCGCCAAAATGCTCAAAAAGAAAAATACGCCTATCATTGCGTTGACCAGTATCGGGGATAATCAATTGTCTAGGCATAGCGACTGTACCCTCTTTTTAACGACGCGAGAAAAACTTTATTCGAAAATTGCTAGTTTCACAATTAATACTTCTATCTCCTATTTATTGGATATCTTATATAGTTTATATTTTTCAATCAATTATCAGCAAAACTTAAATCATGTACTCGAAATGGGCGAAATGATTGATACGCGTCAAAGCAGCTCAAATATTATGCAAGAAGAAAAACAAAAAATTCATTATCAAATTCAAGATTCCTTCAGACCGAATTAAAAAAGCGACTACCACAAGCTATTGGCTCTTTGTCAAGTAGTGTTGTTGGCAATTAAGTCAATTGGAGAGAAAGTTATTTTATGAATGCTTTCTCTCTTTTTTTATTTTCTTTCTTCAATCGATGCTTATGTACTAACAGGTGGCTGGAGCTGTGCAAGGGTGGACTTGTCCACTTGCGTAGCCCTTGCATAGCTGTTAAAGCCATCTGTTACAATGTGTGGGCGATTGAGGAAAGGTTTTAAGCAGTTTTTCTTCTACATT
>NZ_JBQKFH010000014.1:0-52274 GCF_052119425.1 Enterococcus cecorum | reverse complement strand
TTAGATGAATACGGCGGGGCGATGGTGTTCTTGAATGGCTTTAGAGAAATTTTATCGAAATACAACCTAACGCCCGAATTAATTGCCAATATTTTAGAAAGGGGTGCAGATTATGAACATATTCAGCCAAGAAGCAACGCAGGAATTGCAAACAATGATAACTGAAATAATTAGAAAAGAATTGCCTCTAGTGGTTGCTGAGGTAGTCAGGGAGCAAATACAGCCACAAGGATATATCAAGGCGGAAACGGTACGAAAAAAGATTCTAGACAATATAGCACCGCAGACGCTGGAAGAATTTAAAGCGCTGGGTTTAAAGTCTTACAAGATGACTAGCCCACGCATGACATTTTACAAGAAGGCAGACATAGACAAGTTTATGATGCAATTTGAACAAAAATAATAGACATATCGAGCGTACACAAGAAAAGAGAGGAAGGCTAAACATGAATAAATCAGATTTAGAATACTATCACAAACAACTAACACAAGCCATTGATAAACTGGCCACGCTTGCAGACTTTGACGAGTCTACAAAGTGCATTGAATGGAAAGACGGCAAAGAAATTCATTTGAATAAGTATGAAGTGATCAGGGAAATAGTAAAAGAAGTAATTAACGAATTGGAAGTAATCGAAATAGCTTGCTTTACAGAATTAGAAAGATAGGAGCATCGAGTAAATGAGTTTCAGGGCAATAAAAAAAGGCAACCACCCGACCAAAGGAAGAAGCCTTACAAGCTATAAAATGCTTTTATTGCCCTAATTTTACCAAATACAAGGGGGCATTTCAATGTATAAACGAAATATTTTACTAGGGCTATTAATAGGGCTAGGCATCGCGACCATCGCAACACCTAAAATTATTCTATTCATCGCTATTGTTGCGATGCTTTTATTGATACTAGATTTTGATGAATATCAATTGAACGATATTTTGAAGGGAGCTGATCAGCATGGAAAAAACCATTCAAACATTAAAGCTAGATAATAGAGAATTGATTGAGGAGTTAAACGAAATTAATTGCAGAAATGCAAATATTCTCAGAGAACTTCTTGAAAAAGCAAGAGATAGAGAAACAGGGCAAGTGCTAAAAGCACTATGTGACAACAACAGGAAATTAATCAAAGTAATTACAATTTTAGAATACTTAGAGGAGTTAGAGAAATGAATATTAAAGAACTTAGAAAAATCACTAGTACAGATAAATTCACAGAAATGCCACTATCAACACAAGCGTATTATTTTCATTTATTCATCAACGCCGACAAAGATAATTTTGTGCAAAATCCTAAAGCAATTCAAAGATTTTTAGATGCTGATGATGACGAGATAGAAATATTAGAACATGAAAATTATATTGTAAAGTATAAAAGTTATGGCGTAAGTTTGAATGATTTGAGGGAGATTTATAATGGCTAGTGTTAAAAGATTTTTTTGGTTGAAATTAAAAGAGGATTTTTTTAAACAAAAAGAAATTAAGCTATTGAGAAAAATAGCTGGAGGAGATACGCATACAATAATATATTTAAAGATTTTATTGTTGAGTTTAAAAAACAATGGAAAGGTATATTTTGAAGGTGTTACAGATAACTTTTTTGAAGAAATCGCCCTTGAAATTGATGAAGATATTGAAAATGTTGCTATTTGCATGAAGTTTCTAGAACAAAAAGGCTTGTTGATTTACGACACAGAAGACAGTGCAAGCCTTACAGCAATTCCAGAAATGATTGGTAGTGAATCCGAGTCAGCGAGACGAGTTAGAAAACACCGTCAGAATAAGGTTTTGCAAGAAAAAACGTCACAATGTAACGCTGGACCGTTACAAAGTAACAAAAATGTAACGACAGAGAAAGAACTAGAGAAAGAACTAGAGATAGAGAAAGAGAAAGAACTACAACAAGAGACAGATAAAAATCAAAAAGGGTTGTCGTTGTCGTTGTCGTTGTCGTTGTTGTTTGAATTTTGGGAGAGCAACGGTTTCGGAATGCTTGCACCAAAGACAAGGCAAGACCTTGCTTACTGGGTTAAAGATTTTCAAGAGATAGGAGCAACCGAACAAGAAGCGCTGGAACTCATTCAAGAAGCTTTGAACCTTGCTATTAACGCAAATGCACGACGCTATAACTATGTGAATGGCATTCTTAAAAATTGGGAGGCAAAACGCTATACAAACGTTAAGCAAGTCAATGCAGATCGTAAAGCAAGTGCAGGAATGCGAAAAGATATGACAGACAGACAGCGCGAAGATTATGAAAAAGTCGAGCGTGAAGCGATGGAGAACCCGAACAGTATATACAACGCGTTTTAGCGTTTAAAATCGTTTCTAAGGTGTTTTGAGTTTAACGAGTGTAATTATACTAGTTTAGATTTAAAACGCCTTAGAGAAGAAACTAGATAGCAAAATGCGCTAATTTCTCTAGAACATAATCACGGAATAAAGAAAAACGAGTTGAAATATCTTCCTAAGGGTATTACACCCCCTAAGCTAACAAATTGATTTTAAAACCTAACTACAGGGAAAAGACGATCAAAAAGGAGCGTGGGTATTTTGGAAATAGCAGAACCATTCAAGAATATGTACGGGGGCATTGTTGAAGCAGGTATTTGCCCCGTATGTGGTAACACTATGTACAAGTGGGCGAAACCTACCAAGACAGCGAAAAGAGATGGCGCGGTTTGTCCGAGATGCAAATATATTCAGCAAGCAACCGAACAGCAGAAGCGCGATGAAGAAATTTATATTCAAAAGCAAAAAGAAAAACAATTAAATTACATGAAACGCAATTCTATTGTGAATGATAATATAACATTGAACTATACTTTAGAAACTTACAAAAATGACAACAGAGAGAGCGAACAAGCGAAAATCAATGCTAAGTTTTGGCTAGAGGCATTAGAGAAAAGCCCCGTGCATATTGTGCTTACTGGGGGCACAGGAGTAGGTAAAACACATTTAGCGGTAGCCATCGCCAACGAGTACCTCAAACGGTCAGACTATACAAAGAAAGTTATAGTAATCAACTATAGGGAGCTTCTAGAACAATTGAAGATAGGTTTTAACGATCCTAAAGTATACAAGGAATTACAAGGCTATCTCATGCAGGAAGTGAAGAAAGCTGATTTTGTGGTTATAGATGATTTAGGCGCAGAACTTGGAGCAATAGAAAACCGAGCAACACCTACACAATACAATTTAGACACATTACAAAGCATTGTAGAAGCACGTTTGAACAAGGCAACACTATTCACAAGCAACTTTAATTCTAAGGAGTTGCGTTTAGCATACGGCGAGCGCATCTTTTCAAGAATTGTGAATAACTCAAGCTATAAAGGGCAACTACTAGCATTTAGATTTGTTAGAACACAAGATAGACGGGTTAAGAGTGATTTTTAAACAAGGAGGTAACGCGATGAAGCAATTAAACGATATTGAAACAAAAGTACTTGAATTAATTTCATATAGCGCAGACCGTCCGACATCATGCGAGCATATAGCAAATACAGCAGGCATTACAGAAAGGATAACAAAGAAAGTTATCAATAGCCTAATTTTGAAGGGCGTTCCTATTCTAGGCGGCAGGGGCGTAGATGGTAGAAAGTCAGGCTATTATATCCCACGAACAGAGGAAGAGCGACAAGACGGCTTGCGTTCATTTACTAACCAAATTAAAGAGATGATCAAGCGACAAAAGGCACTTGAAGCCATCGACCTTACAACATGGAGGAATGCAGAAGATGAATGATGAAAAACTAATTGAAAAGCTAAAAGAAAAACTTGAAGTATATGAATTTGAGGAAGCAGGAAGCAAAAAGCGATGCCGATTTGTGCAGACATAAAGTTACAACTACAAGAAATATGCTTAGATTGCTAGGAGTGAAAATATGAGTAAGAAAAAGTTTAGTTGTAGTGAAAGGGGTGTGTTGAATTTAATTCAGAATTTTAACATGCCTATTAATGATATGGCCCGAAAAGTAGGCACACACGAAAAGCTAGATAAGATAATAGGGCAACTGATTAGAAAAAAGGTTCGAGTGACTGTTAAAGGTAATAAGTATTTCATTAACGAAAATAGCAATGAATTAGCAACCAACAAACTCACAAAGGCGCTTGAGTTTGCAGAACAATTGAAGCGAGCCACATTATACGATGAACAAAGAGCGAACAAAGAAGAATTGCTATATATTGCAGATAATCAAATAACGTTACTCATGCAGGTTTTGCAATTGATAGAAGAGTAACCTAATAAAACCTAATATTTGAAAGGGGTGTTGCCTATGATTGTTTGTTAAAGTCCCAAAATAGGACATCAGGCAAAGAATACTACAAAATACTACTTTTAAAAATTAATAGCATTAAGGAGATAAGATAATTATGAAAAAAACAATTCTTGATCAATTTAAAAATATTAGAACATTGAACGAATATTATAGACAAGAAACAAAGAAAATCAATGATAATGTCAACTTGTCACAAGTAGGGAAAGATAATAAGATTGCTGAGTTGAAACAAGCTTACAATGAACAACTATTCAAATTTAAAAATGAAGTCAATAATATTTTAGGGCAATCATTGGAAAAATTGAACGCCCCTTCAGCGTCGGTTGCATCAAGTGACATCGCCTATCAAGTGAAATTGAACAACGCTTTACTAATGTTTAAAGATAATTTACTAACTGAAGAAATGGCGATGAATTACATTGAAGCGTTCAAAGATGACAAAGTAGCATTAAATGCTTTTAGCGCTTATACATCAAAAAGAAATGACGAATTAAGTATGAAATTATCTAATGCAATTTTTAGTATTGATGATAAGGCAGGAGCTATTCAGAAAGTGAAAAACTTAATGAATAGCATTGAAAAACTTGATGCAGACTATTTATTTAATTTAGATGCAGAGAATAACATTGTTGATAGTGATTTATATTTAAGTGGTTATGAAGATACAATAAACGCATTCAGCGATGATATGCAGACGGTTATAGACTAGGGGGCGATGCTACCCCCTACCCCTATTCTTTTGACCTTCACGCCGTCACTGCACATTTTTTCTCACGCGACTTTTTGAGCATAAAAATAGCCCTAGAAAACTAGGACTAAAGAAAAAAACTTGATTTCTAAGCTAAACAGCACTTGAATAAATTATATCATAAGGGGCGGTAATATGGCAAAGTTTGATTTGAACAAATACAAGAAAGACAATGAAAATGAAGTTGATTATCATAAAACTAAAGATAATTTAAAAGTATTTTTGAGCGCTTATTTAAAAGCAAGGGAGCGCGTAGGAATGCCAAGAGAGCCGAAAATAACCGCTACATTGTCAGAGATACCCGTTTCAAGCGGTAGAGTATCAAAAGAAGCAGAGGACATTCTTATTTACAACGAGCAGGCAAAAGAAGAATTTTTAGAATTACATGACTTATACATCAAAGGCTATTCAGCTATTCAAGTACCAAATTCAGAGGAACGGACGAAACGCAGGAAGAAGATTTTTTGTGATAATATGATAAGAGGATATGCTCAATTTGTAGTTGCGCAAAAGTATTATATTTCTGAATATACAGCGAACAGAGAACTAAGAGAGTCTGTTATTCAATTTTGCCAAGAACTGGACATAGTGGAATATAAAAAGGGTTAGCCAATTGACAGGCTAGCCCTTTAGTTGTAAATGTGTTTATTTGCTCCAAATTCCTTTGTATATATTTATCTGAGAGCATTCAAATAGCTAGGAAATATATTTATACCCCTAAGCACTCAACAGCCTAGAAACGTGTTTATTTAGGTTATCTGAGAGCATAAAAAAAGAGGTGACCGTCAGCACAGGGAGTACAAGCCCCCGGGGTGCCAGGATTACCTCTTTTCACTTATTATATCAGAATATGCATCTATTTCAAGCGATGGAGCTTCTTTTTGATTAGTTAGGGCAATTATACCATCGCCAAACAGAACGCTTTTAAGATGGCAACAAATAAAAAATACGGTCAACCGCTGAACAGTTGACCGCAACACACGAAGTACAATACACTTGATTGACAAATCTATTGTATCATTCAACTTCTTTCTTGTATACGCCCGACAGTTATTTTTTTGAACCACTTTTTGAACATCATTTTGAACCAAAAGACTATTATATTATATTTGTGTTTATTTATTTAAAAACCATAGAAATGCGCTTGTATCATGGGTTTGCTTGTGTTTGTTTATTTATGCTGAATAGAATGTTTAATACTTAGAATTATAATACTTTCAAAATTTTCTGCACGCTAAAAAGCCCGGTATGTAAAGTTTATCCTTTACATACTGGGCAAAAAAATAAACGATTGAAAACCAACCGTCTCATACAAATATCTTATGATGAGTGCTTACCCTCTGATGACAACTCACCAGAGGGTAGCGACGAGCTAGACTCGGAAAGTAGTAGCACTTCCAACATCATAACACTCAAAATTACAATAGTGTCAACTTATTAAACAAGTTCTAAGATAACCATTGGTGCAGCATCTCCACGTCTTGGCTCTGTCTTCAAGATGCGAGTATATCCACCATTACGGTCAGCATAACGAGGAGCGATATCGTTGAATAATTTTTGTAATGCAGATTCAACTACGATTTCTTCGCCTTCTTCACGCACGCTAGCGATTTCGTTACGTACGAATGCAGCAGCTTGACGACGAGCATGTAAATCTCCGCGTTTTCCTAAAGTAATCATTTTTTCAGCAGTAGAACGTACTTCTTTCGCACGAGCTTCAGTAGTAACAATACGTTCGTTAATGAATAAATCAGTTGTTAAGTCACGTAACATCGCTTTACGTTGAGAAGATGTACGTCCTAATTTACGGTAACTCATTTAGTTTTCCCTCCCTCAATGAAAGATTAATCGTCTTTACGTAAACCTAAACCTAAATCATGTAATTTATTCTTCACTTCTTCTAAAGATTTGCGTCCTAAATTACGTACTTTAATCATTTCAGGTTCAGACTTGTTAGTTAATTCTTGTACAGTATTGATACCTGCACGTTTCAAACAGTTATAAGAACGAACAGATAAATCTAATTCTTCAATCGTCATTTCTAACATTTTTTCTTTTTGTGTTTCTTCTTTTTCAACCATGATTTCAGCATGACGCGCTTCATCAGTAAGGTTCACAAAAATATCTAAATGTTCAGTTAAGATTTTAGCTGCTAAACTCATTGCGTCTAGCGGTTCGATTGATCCATCAGTCCAAATTTCCATTGTTAACTTGTCGAAATCATCACGACGACCTACACGTGTGTTTTCAACTTGATAGTTTACACGACGAACAGGTGTGTAGATTGAATCAACAGGAAGAACACCGATTGGCATATCTTCAGTTTTGTTTTCGTCAGCTTGAACGTAACCACGACCTGCTTTCACTTTTAGGCGAGCACGGAATGTAGCACCTTCACTGACTGTACAAATGTACATATCTTTGTTTAAGATTTCAACATCAGAATCAACGATAATGTCACCTGCAGTCACAACTGCTGGACCAGTAATATCGATTTCTAAAGTTTTTTCTTCAGATCCGTACAATTTTAAGGCTAAACCTTTAATATTCAAGATAATTTGAGACACATCTTCACGAACACCTACAATTGTAGAAAATTCATGTTGAACTGTATCAATTTGAATACTAGTAATAGCAGCCCCTGGTAATGAAGATAAAAGGATACGACGTAGAGAGTTCCCTAAAGTAGTACCATAACCTCTTTCTAAAGGTTCGACAATAAACTTGCCATAATCTCTTTCTTCATCAATTTTTGAAATTCTTGGTTTTTCGAATTCAATCATTCTTATCACTTACCCCTTTCAAAACGAAAAGTGTCTTGTTCAATGACTAATAGTTAACTCAAAATGAGCAGCACTCATTAAACACGACGGCGTTTTGGAGGGCGGCATCCATTATGAGGAACTGGAGTTACATCACGAATTGCAGTTACTTCTAAACCTGCAGCTTGTAATGAACGGATAGCAGCTTCACGTCCTGAACCTGGGCCTTTAACAGTAACCTCTACAGTTCTTAATCCGTGTTCCATTGCTGATTTAGCTGCTGTTTCAGCTGCCATTTGCGCTGCGAATGGAGTTGATTTTCTGCTTCCTTTAAATCCTAATGCACCCGCTGAAGACCAAGCTAATGCATTACCATGAACGTCAGTAATCATGACGATAGTATTGTTAAATGTTGAATGAATATGAGCAACACCAGATTCAATATTCTTTTTGACACGGCGTTTACGACTCACTTTTTTTCCTGCCATGAAGTGTTAACCTCCTTCACTAATTATTAATTATTTTTTCTTACCTGCAACTGTCTTAGTAGGACCTTTACGAGTACGTGCATTGTTCTTAGTGTTTTGACCACGAACTGGTAAACCACGACGATGACGCATTCCACGGTATGAACCGATTTCCATTAGACGTTTGATGTTAAGGTTAACTTCACGACGAAGATCACCTTCAACTTTTAATTTATCCACTTCAGCACGGATAGCATCTGTTTGTTCGTTAGTTAAGTCACGTACGCGAACATCTTCAGATACACCAGCGTTAGCTAAAATTTGTTTAGCAGTTGTTGTACCAATACCGTAAATGTATGTTAATGAAACAACAACACGTTTTTCACGAGGAATGTCTACTCCTGCAATACGAGCCATATTATGTTACACCTCCAATTATCCTTGACGTTGTTTGTGTTTTGGATTTGCTGGGCAAATCACCATAACGCGTCCTTTACGACGAATTACTTTACAATGTTCACACATTGGTTTTACTGATGGTCTTACTTTCATTGATAATACCTCCTAATGATTTACGGAGTACAATTACTTAAAGCGGTAAGTAATACGACCGCGAGTTAAGTCATATGGTGATAACTCAACTGTTACCTTGTCACCAGGTAAAATACGAATGTAGTGCATTCTAATCTTACCAGAAACGGTAGCAAGCACTTGATGGCCGTTTTCTAACTCGACTTTAAACATTGCATTCGGCAAAGTTTCGACGACTGTACCTTCAACTTCAATCATATCTTCTTTTGCCACGCACAGTACCTCCTTGTACATTTTCGTACCTTACATACGATAAAATGGCGGAATTAGCTTCCACCTGAGATTCTCAAAACAATGCTTCTAGTAAAAAATAATACTAGAAGTCGGACTCAAATATTATACCACATATCCTACCAATATATCAAGAGAAAGTTCTAATTCAAGTTGGCATGTACGCGACTTTGATTAATCGATAATTGCTTGTACATCTTTAAATACAGCATCAATATCGCGATTACCATCAATTGATTTTAATAAACCTTGCTCTTTATAATAAGCAAGAATTGGTTCGCTGTTTTTAATGTTTACAGCCAAACGATTTTTCACAGTTTCTGGCTTGTCATCATCACGTTGATAAAATTCATGACCACCGCAACGATCACATGTACCTTCAACCTTTGTTGGCTTAAATACTTTGTGGAAACTTGCACCACAACTACGACACATATAACGACCAGTCAAACGTTCAACTAAAACTTCTTCAGGAACGTTGATATCAATTACTGCATCAATTTTCTTACCTAGATCAGCTAACATTTCATCTAATGCTTTTGCTTGATCAAGTGTACGTGGGAAGCCATCTAATAAGAAACCATTTTTAGTATCATCTTGGGCTAATCGCTCTTTGACAATACCATTGGTTACTTCGTCAGGTACTAAATCCCCACGATCCATATATTCTTTTGCTTTCAAACCAAGTGCTGTTTGATTGGCAATTGCTGCTCTAAACATATCACCTGTTGAAATTTGTGGAATTTGGTACTCAGCAATGATTTTCTCAGCTTGGGTTCCTTTTCCAGCTCCTGGTAATCCCATTAAAATGAGGTTCATGCCTAATTCCTCCTATAAGTTTATGAATAGTGTTGAGGAAAAACCCCAACACTTCATGAACTTTAATTGATAAAACCAGTATATTTACGTTTCAGCATTAAGCCTTCAAGTTGTTTTGCAGACTCTAAAGCAACACCGATAACGATTAATAGACTTGTTCCTCCCAAGCCAATTGAACCTGGTAATTGCCAAACCATTTGCGCGATAATTGGTAGTAAAGCAACAACCCCTAAGAATAGTGAGCCGACTGTACTTAAACGCATTAATAATCCAGAAACATATTCTTCAGTACCACGACCTGGACGGATACTTGGAATATAGCTTCCTTGCTTTTGAAGATTCTCGGCAAGTTTTTCTGGATTCACTTGCACAAAGGCATAGAAGAATGTGAAACCAACGATTAATACTGTATATAAAGCTGCACCTGGCACAGTATTATAACTGAATAATGTTGTCACCACTTGATACCATTGTTCATCACTATGAGAGCTTGCCAAGGCCTGGATAATTGCACTTGGCGTTGTTAAAAACGAACTTGCGAAAATTACTGGGATAACCCCTGCGGCATTCACTTTTAATGGTAGATAACTACTTGTTGGTGCCCCAGTCATCCGTTTAGTATATTGAATCGGAATTTTTCGTTCAGCTTGTTGTACATAGGTTACAAAAGTCACAACGATTAATACAATCAAGATTAATGCCAAGGCAAATAATGCTGATTTCCATAATTGGCTTGATTCAATATTGATGAAATAATCTTCTACAATTTCTTTAATACTACCTGGCATTTGAGCAATGATACCTGCGAAGATAATCATTGAAACCCCATTACCAATCCCTTTTTCAGTAATTTGTTCCCCTAACCAAGTCACAAACATTGTTCCAGTAGTTAAGATAAAACCAATTAAAATGAAAGTAGTTACTGTTGGATTTTTAACGAAACCTAATTGTGTAAAGTAGTTAAAACCAGCAGTAATCGTTACTGATTGGGCAAAGGCTAATACCAAAGTAATATAGCGAGTAGCTTGGTTCAATTTTCGTCGACCAACTTCCCCTTGTTTAGACCATTCTACAAATTTAGGCACAATGTCCATTTGTAGTAATTGCACAATGATGGAAGCTGTGATATAAGGAGATACCCCCATGGCAAAAATTGAAAAGCGTTGGATTGAACTACCACTTACTAAATTAAGCATATTTAGAAATGGTAGATCAGCAATGCTCTGTAAAGATGCCGCATTTACTCCCGGAATAGTAATATGAGTACCTACACGGAAAATAAATAAGATAAACACTGTAAACAGAATTCTGGATCGGATGTCTTTTACTTTAAAAGCGTCCTTCAGCAATTTAAGCATGCGTTAAATCACCTCGATTGATCCACCAGCAGCAACAATTGCTTCTTCTGCGGCTTTTGAGAACTTAGCAGCTTTAACTGTTAATTTCTTAGATAATGTTCCGTTTCCTAAAACTTTGATTCCAGCTTTTGCATCTTTAACGATTCCAGCTTCCACTAAAGCTACAGGAGTTACTTCAGCACCATCTTCAAAACGGTTTAAAACGTCTAAGTTAACAACAGCGTATTCTTTGCGGTTGATATTAGTAAATCCACGTTTTGGTAAACGACGGAACAATGGCGTTTGTCCCCCTTCAAAACCTAAACGTACACCACCACCTGAACGAGCTTTTTGCCCTTTTTGTCCACGTCCTGCTGTTTTACCGTTACCTGATGAAGTTCCACGACCAACACGATTACGTACTTGACGAGAACCTTCTGCAGGTTTTAATTCATGAAGTTTCATGTATTTGGCACCTCCTTAATGAATAAGTATAAATTTGTTTATAATTAAATTTCTTTAACGTCCACTAAGTGAGAAACAGCTTTGATCATACCTTTAACTGCATCGTTAGCAGGTTTTACTACTGAGCTGTTTACTTTTGTTAGACCTAACGCTTGAACAGTTTTGCGTTGGCTTTGAGGACGTCCGATAACACTGCGTTTTAAAGTAATTTTTAATTCAGCCATTATTTAGTCCTCCTTAACCGATTAATTCTTCAACTGATTTACCACGTAATGCAGCAACTTCTTCAGCGCGTTTTAATTGTTTCAAACCTTCAATTGTTGCACGTACAACATTGATTGGTGTGTTTGAACGTAAAGATTTAGATGCGATATCAGCGATACCAGCTAATTCTAAGACAGCACGAGTTGGACCCCCGGCTACAACCCCAGAACCTTCTACAGCTGGTTTCATTAAGATGCGTCCACCACCAAAAGTTCCGATAACTTCATGAGGGATAGTAGTCCCAACCATTGGTACTTCGATAAGGTTTTTCTTAGCATCTTCAACAGCTTTACGGATTGCTTCTGGAACTTCTTGAGCTTTACCAGTACCAAAACCTACATGTCCGTTTTTGTCACCGACAACAACTAAAGCTGCAAAACGTAAACGACGTCCACCTTTAACAACTTTTGTTACACGGTTAATCGCTACAACGCGGTCTTCTAATTCCAAATGTTTTGGATCAATATAAACCATGAATGGTGTTCCTCCTTCTATTAAAATTCAAGTCCATTTTCGCGAGCTGCTTGAGCTAAAGCTGCTACACGGCCATGGTAAAGGTATCCACCACGGTCAAAGACTACATTTTTAATACCTTTTGCTGCAGCACGTTCTGCTACTAATTTACCAACAGCTTGTGCTTGTTCAGTTTTTGTTCCACCTGAAATTTCTTTATCTAAGGCAGAGGCACTTGCTAGCGTCACACCCGCTACGTCATCAATAATTTGAGCGTAGATGTTTTTATTAGAACGAAAAACGTTCAAGCGTGGGCACTCAGCAGTACCAGAGATTTTGTTACGTACACGACGATGTCTCTTTTGACGTGTTTTATTTTTGTCTGGTTTTGTAATCACAATTGTCACCTCTTTTATTATGCTGGCCTAAGCCGCGAATCGTAAACAATGTTGTTTACGATTATTTACCAGTTTTACCTTCTTTACGGCGTACATATTCACCAACATAGCGAATACCTTTACCTTTATAAGGTTCTGGCGGACGAACACCACGAATGTTCGCTGCAATTTCACCTACAGCTTCTTTGCTGATTCCTTTAACAACAACTTGTGTGTTAGATGGAACTTCAAATGTTACACCTGCAGGAGCAGTAATTTCAACAGGATGAGAGTAACCTACGTTTAATACAAGTTTTGAACCTTGTAATTGTGCACGGTACCCAACCCCGATTAATTCTAATGCTTTTTGGAAACCTTCGCTTACACCAACAACCATGTTATGGAAGATTGCGCGAGTAGTTCCGTGAATTGTTTTCATTTCTTTTGAGTCATTTGGACGAGTGAAAGTCACTTCGTTACCTTCGATATTCATTTTGATATCTTCTGAGAAAGTACGAGTTAATTCACCTTTAGGACCTTTGACTGTAATTTCGTTTCCGTTTTGTTTGACTTCCACACCTTGAGGAAGAACAACAACTTTATTACCGATACGGCTCACTATCAGACACCTCCTCGTTGATTAATTCTTACCATACGTAAGCGACAACTTCGCCACCGATGTTTTTAGCTCTAGCTTCTTTATCAGTGATTACACCTTCAGAAGTTGAGATAATTGCGATCCCTAAACCATTTAATACTTTAGGTACTTCGTCAGCTTTTACGTAAGCACGTAAACCTGGTTTTGAGATACGTTTTAAGTTAGTGATAACACGTTCGCCGTTTTTACCGTATTTTAAGAACACACGGATTACGCCTTGTTTGTCATCTTCGATATATTCTACATCACGTACGAAACCTTCACGTTTTAAGATTTCAGCGATGTCACGTTTGATTTTTGATGCAGGTACTTCTAAAACTTCATGTTTAACCATGTTTGCATTACGAATGCGAGTTAGAAAATCTGCAATTGGATCTGTCATGACCATTAGATGATTTACCTCCTTTATGCGAATTTAACTTTTTTACCAGCTAGCTTTCTTCACGCCGGGAATTTGACCTTTATAGGCAAGTTCGCGGAAGCAAATACGGCAAAGTTTAAATTTACGATAAACTGAATGTGGACGTCCGCAACGTTCGCAACGAGTATATTCTTGAGTTGAGAATTTTGCGGGGCGTTTGTTTTTAGCAATCATTGATTTTTTAGCCACGTAGTTCGCCTCCTTTTATTATTTTGCAAATGGCATGCCTAATTGTGTTAACAACTCACGAGATTCTTCATCTGTTTGAGCTGTAGTTACAATTACGATATCCATACCACGTACTTTATCTACTAAATCGTAGTCCACTTCAGGGAAGATTAATTGTTCTTTCACACCTAAAGTGTAGTTTCCACGTCCGTCAAAGGCTTTTTTGCTTACACCGTGGAAGTCACGCACACGTGGAAGTGAAACAGTAACTAATTTATCTAAAAATTCGTACATTCTTTCACCACGTAAAGTAACTTTCGCACCGATTGGCATTCCTTCACGTAAACGGAAACCAGCGATTGATTTCTTAGCTTTAGTAATTAAAGGTTTTTGACCTGAAATTAATTGTAATTCTTCAACAGCTTTATCTAAGTTTTTAGCGTTTGATACAGCATCACCAACACCCATGTTGATAACAATCTTTTCAACTTTAGGCACTTGCATCACTGAGCTATATTCAAATTTTTCCATTAAAGATGGAACAACTTCTTTTGTATATTTTTCTTTAAGGCGGTTCATTCAGTAAGCCCCTCCTTCCTTATTTTTCTTATTTATCTAAAACTTCACCGGTTTTCTTAGAAACGCGGACTTTTTTGCCATCAACTTCTTTGTAAGCAACTTTTGTAGGTTGTCCGTTTGAAGGATCGATTACCATTACGTTAGATACGTGAATTGGCGCTTCAACTTCAACGATTCCACCTTGAGGAGCAGCTTGAGAAGGTTTTTGGTGTTTTTTCACAATGTTTACACCTTCAACGATGACTTTATCTTTTTTAGGTAGGGCAGCTAAAACTACGCCTTCCTTATTTTTGTCTTTTCCAGTGATAACTTTAACTTTATCGCCTTTTTTAACAAACATCTATCTTAGCACCTCCTTATGTTTTATTGACCTATTATAATACTTCTGGTGCTAGTGAAACAATCTTCATGAAGTTGTTTTCGCGTAATTCACGAGCAACTGGTCCGAAGATACGAGTTCCACGTGGGCTCTTATCATCACGGATAATTACCGCAGCATTTTCATCAAATTTAATATATGAACCGTCTGCACGACGAGCTCCTGATTTTGTACGAACGATAACGGCTTTAACAACGTCACCTTTTTTGACAACACCACCTGGCGTTGCTTGTTTAACCGTAGCAACAATCACGTCACCGATATTGGCAGTTTTACGGCCAGATCCGCCTAAAACTTTAATCGTTAGGATTTCACGAGCGCCTGAGTTATCAGCAACTTTTAAACGACTTTCTGCTTGGATCACGATGTGTATCCTCCTTTCAGATTTGACAATATTTGAAATCTATATAGGAAAATCTCGTTGATTAAATAATCACTGCTTTTTCAACAATCTCTACTAGACGGAAACGTTTTGTAGCTGATAATGGACGAGTTTCCATAATTTTCACGATATCTCCAACTTTTGCTTCATTGTTTTCATCGTGAGCTTTGTATTTCTTAGAATAGTTCATACGTTTACCATAGATTGGGTGGTTACGTTTTGTTTCAACGACAACAGTAATGGTTTTATCCATTTTGTCAGAAACCACACGTCCTTGATAAACTTTGCGTTGATTTCTTTCTTCAGTCATACGATGAATGGCCTCCTTCCACGATTACTTAGCTTGTTCACGCAACACAGTTTTGATGCGTGCAATCGATTTACGTACTTCTTTGATTCGTGCAGTGTTTTCTAATTGGCCTGTAGCTAATTGGAATCTAAGATTGAACAATTCTTCTTTTAATTGTTTTTCTTGATCTAGCATTTCGGCAGTGGTTAATTCTCTGATTTCTTTAACCTTCATTCGATTCACCACCCATTTCCTCACGTTTTACGATTTTAGTTTTTACTGGTAATTTGTGAGAAGCAAGACGTAAAGCTTCACGAGCTACTTCTTCAGGAACGCCAGCTACTTCAAACATGATTTTGCCGCGTTTAACTGGTGCAACCCAACCTTCAGGTGCCCCTTTACCAGATCCCATACGTACCCCAATCGCTTTGGCAGTATAAGATTTGTGAGGGAAGATTTTAATCCATACTTTCCCACCACGTTTCATGTAACGAGTCATAGCAATACGGGCTGCTTCGATTTGGCGGTTGGTAATCCAATGTGATTCAACTGCTTGCAAACCGTATTCACCAAAAGTAACTTCTTTACCGCCTTTAGCTTCACCACGCATTTTACCGCGGAATTCACGACGGTGTTTTACACGTTTTGGTACTAACATGTCTTATTTCCCTCCTTTTTCAGTATTCTTTTTAGTTGGAAGAACTTCTCCGCGATAGATCCATACTTTAACACCAAGTTTACCGTATGTTGTATCTGCTTCTTCCCATGCGTAGTCAATATCTGCACGCAATGTATGAAGTGGAACTGTTCCTTCTGAGTATCCTTCGCTACGAGCAATATCTGCACCGTTTAAACGACCTGATACTTGTGTTTTAATTCCTTTAGCTCCTGAACGCATTGTACGTTGGATAGCTTGTTTTTGTGCACGACGGAAAGCAACACGGTTTTCTAATTGACGTGCAATACCTTCGCCGACTAATTTAGCATCTAAATCTGGTTTTTTGATTTCAACAATGTTAATGTGAACTCGTTTACCAGTTAATTTATTTAATTCTTTACGTAGGTTTTCGACTTCAGCACCGCCTTTACCGATAACCATACCTGGTTTAGCTGTGTGGATTGAAACGTTCACGCGATTTGCAGCACGTTCGATTTCTACTGTTGACACAGCGGCATCAGCAAGTTTAGATGCGATAAATTTACGAATTCTTAAATCTTCGTGTAGATATTCAGCATACTCTTTTTCAGCATACCATTTTGCATCCCAGTCACGGATGACGCCTACACGCATTCCAATTGGATGTACTTTTTGACCCACTGATTGTCCCTCCTTATTTTTCTGATACGACTACCGTAATATGACTTGTACGTTTGTTAATTGGTGAAGCTGATCCTTTCGCACGTGGACGGAAACGTTTCATAGTTGGTCCTTCGTTAACAAAAGCTTCAGATACATATAAGTTTTCAACATCTAAGTCAAAATTATTTTCAGCATTCGCAATAGCTGACATTAAAACTTTTTCAATGATTGATGCAGCTTTATTTGGTGTGAATTTTAGAATTGCAATTGCTTCAGCAACGCTTTTTCCTCGGATTAAATCGATAACTAAACGCGCTTTACGAGGAGATGTACGTACTGTTTTAGCAGTTGCTTTAGCTGATGTAATTTGTTCTGCCATTTTTATATCCTCCCCTCAGACTAGCGTTTTGTCTTCTTATCGTCTGCAGCGTGGCCACGATAAGTTCTAGTTGGTGCAAATTCACCTAATTTATGTCCTACCATGTCTTCTTGAATGTAAACTGGCACGTGTTTACGTCCATCATACACAGCGATTGTGAATCCAACAAAACTTGGGAAGATTGTAGAACGACGAGACCAAGTTTTGATTACTTTTTTCTTTTCAACACCTTGTTGTGCTTCGACCTTTTTCATCAAATGGTCATCGACAAAAGGTCCTTTCTTTAAGCTACGACCCATGGTGAACCTCCTCTCAAAATGTGCGACACATGGTCATAAAAATTATTTAGTCTTACGACGACGAACAATAAGTTTGTTTGATTTAGCTTTCTTGTTACGTGTTTTGAAGCCAAGAGCTGGTTGACCCCAAGGTGAAACTGGTGCTTTACGTCCGATTGGTGCACGACCTTCACCACCACCGTGTGGGTGATCATTAGGGTTCATTACGCTACCACGAACAGTTGGACGTTTACGTAACCAACGAGAGCGACCTGCTTTACCAATGTTAATTAATTCGTGTTGTTCGTTACCAACAGCACCGATTGTTGCACGGCATGTTGCTAAAATCATACGAACTTCACCTGAGTTTAGGCGGATAAGAACGTATTTACCTTCTTTACCTAAAACTTGAGCACTTGTACCAGCAGAGCGGATTAATTGTCCACCTTTACCTGGTTTTAATTCGATATTGTGGATAACAGTACCAACTGGGATATTTTCTAATGGTAATGCGTTACCCACTTTGATATCAGCTTCAGGACCAGATACAACTGTCATGCCTACTTCTAATCCTTTAGGTGCTAAGATATAAGTTTTTACTCCATCTTCGTAGTGCAATAAAGCAATGTTTGCAGAACGGTTTGGATCGTATTCGATTGTCGCAACTTTAGCTACAACATTATCTTTGTTACGTTTGAAATCAATCAAACGGTATTGACGTTTATGACCGCCACCTTGGTGACGTACAGTGATGCGTCCGTTGTTGTTACGGCCGGCATTGTTTTTCAATGGTGCCAATAATGATTTTTCTGGTTTTGATGTAGTAATTTCAGCAAAGTCAGAAGAAGTCATATTACGACGACCATTTGAGGTAGGTTTGTACTTTTTAATCGCCACGTCTTTTTCCCTCCTATTAATAATCTATCTAGTTTTATTATTCAGCTGAGAATAATTCGATTGCTTTTGAATCGCTTGTTAATGTCACAATAGCTTTGCGACGTTTCTTTGTATAACCTGCATATTTACCCATACGTTTGAATTTAGGACGTACGTTTACGATGTTCACGTCTTTAACTTTCACATCGAAAGCAGCTTCTACAGCTTGTTTTACTAATGTTTTGTTTGCACGAGTATCCACTTCAAAAGTGTATTTGTTTTCTTCCATTGCGTTCATAGACTTTTCAGTGATTACTGGGCGTTTAATGACATCTAGTAAGTTCATTATGCAAGCACCTCCTCAATTTGAGTAAGAGCAGTTTGAGTTACTAATAATTTGTCATTTGATACAACATCTAACACACTTACGTTGTCTGAAGCAACAACACTTACGTTTGGTAAGTTACGTGCTGATAAAGCAGCAAAGTCATTACCTGGTTCTAATACTACTAATACTTTTGTATCAATTGATAAGTTAGCAAGAACTTGTTTGAATTCTTTAGTTTTTGGTGCTTCGAAGCTTAATGCATCAACTGCAACCAAGTTATTTGCAGCAACTTTTTCTGATAATACAGATTTCATTGCTAAACGACGAACTTTTCTAGGAAGTTTGTAGCTATATGAACGTGGTGTTGGTCCGAATACAACGCCACCTCCACGCCATTGTGGTGAACGGATTGAACCTTGACGAGCACGACCTGTTCCTTTTTGACGCCATGGTTTGCGTCCACCGCCACGTACTGCGCTACGGTTTCTAACAGCGTGTGTTCCTTGTCTTAATGAAGCACGTTGCATGATAACTGCATCGAAAACAACACTTTCATTAGGTTCAATTCCAAAAATTTCTTCATTTAAAGTAATTTCGCCAATTTGGCTTCCATCTTGTTTAAATAATGCTACGTTTGGCATTCCTTAGTTCCTCCTTTCTTCCTATCGATTATTTAGCCTTCACAGCTGATTTGATTGTAATCAATGATTTTTTAGCGCCTGGAACGTTACCTTTGATTAAGATTACGTTACGTTCAGCGTCTACACGTACGATTTCAAGGTTTTGAATTGTTACGCGGTTGCCACCCATACGGCCAGCAAGATGTTTATTTTTAAATACACGGTTAGGTGCAACTGGACCCATTGATCCAGGACGACGATGGTAACGAGAACCGTGAGCCATTGGTCCGCGGCTTTGTCCATGACGTTTGATTACGCCTTGGAATCCTTTACCTTTAGTTGTTCCTGTAACATCAACGATGTCTCCTGCTTGGAAGACGTCCACTTTAATTTCTGATCCTACTTCTAAGCCCTCAAGCTCAACATCCTTGAATTCACGAATGAAGCGCTTAGGAGCCGTGTTTGCTTTTGCAACATGACCTTTCGCAGGTTTGTTAGACAAAACTTCACGCATATCTTGGAAACCAACTTGAATTGCTTCATAGCCGTCAGTTTCAACAGTTTTCACTTGTAATACTACGTTTGGAGTAGCTTCAACAACTGTAACTGGGATTAATTCTCCTGATTCAGTGAAGATTTGAGTCATTCCCACTTTTTTCCCTAAGATTCCTTTGGTCATGATTACACCTCCATCTCAATTATAATTATAGTTTGATTTCAATATTAACACCTGATGGTAAGTCAAGCTTCATTAAAGCATCAACAGTTTTTGGTGTTGGGTTCACAATGTCGATTAGACGTTTGTGTGTACGCATTTCGAATTGTTCGCGTGAATCTTTGTATTTGTGAGTCGCACGAATGATTGTGTAAAGACTACGTTCTGTTGGTAATGGAATTGGACCAGATACGTCAGCTCCAGTTCTCTTTGCAGTTTCTACAATCTTATCCGCAGACTGATCTAAAATACGATGTTCATACGCTTTTAAACGGATACGAATTTTTTGTTTTGCCATTTTGTTCCCTCCTTCGCCTATTTTGACAAGTAGACATAGCTCCACGAAAATTATCCGTCACGCTCGACCATGGCAAAGCGTCCGGGCGTGTCGCAACCTCTCGTTTCTTAGCCGCAGAATTTTATCTGCAGTGCATACCCTTAATGAGCAGCACCTTTTTGATTATAGTATATGTCCTGGCAATTAGCAAGCTTTTTTCTTGAAAAACTGAAAATTTTTTTGCCTTTTCACTCAATTTTCATTTTACTATATTTTTACTTCACTACATTATAGTAGAAAAATGATTCAACTTGACTTTTTTACTTGAATCTTCTAACTTTAGGCTAAGAAAACTTACGGAGGGATGTTGATGTATCAATTAAATTCTGAATCAGACCTACCCTATTATCAACAAATTATCCACGAATTAATCGAAGCTATTCAATCTGGTGAGTTACTACCAGAAGAACGTTTACCTGCCGAACGCAAACTTGCACAGCTTTATGGTGTCAATCGTTCTACTGTTGGACGTGCGCTCGATGAATTAGTTAGTTTAGGTTGGCTTGAACGACAACAAGGAAGTGGTACCTATATCAGTGCAACTCGTATCGCCAATCGTAAGTCACCCCAACTGCCTTGGAAAAATTTGCTAGCTCGCCCAATTTTTGTAGAAGATCCTTATCTTGCTGAATTGAAAACAAAACGCAATGAGAAAGATTGTATTGATTTATCTAGCGGTGATTTACCCCTATCTTTCATTCAAAACTTTAATATTCCAAGTCTTTCGTGGGAACAGGTGCTTAAAATGCAAGCTGATTTACCTGAGTCAGGAGAAATTCATTTACGCCACGCTTTGGTCAATCATTTAAAAAATCAGTATCAGTTATCCCTTAGTGCTGAAGAACTACTAATTACATCTGGTTCTACGCAAGGAATGTCACTGATTTTCGATACCTTACTCAAACCAGGTGATGTGGTTGCTACAGAAAACCCCTCTTTTCTTTTTTCGTTGCCTTGGATTGCTTCTAACCAAATTGAATTATTAGGTATTGATATGGATAACGAAGGAATCATAGCTGAAAAATTAGAACAACAGATTTTGCAACGTCGTATTAAACTTGTTTATCTTAATCCTGACTTTCAAAACCCGACCGGAAGATTAATGTCGCTTGAACGTCGCCAGCAAATTCTCGCTATTTGTAAAAAATATCAGATTCCAATTGTAGAAGATGATGCTTATGGTGAACTGAACTTCAATCGCCCCTTTCCTCGACTAAAAAGTTTAGCCGACGAACAAGTCATCTATCTTGGTTCTTTGTCAAAAATATTCAGCCCGCATATCAAAATTGGTTGGGTAGCGGCTCCTAAATCACTATTATCTTCTATTATAGATACAAAAATCCAAAGCGAGCGTACGACTGATTTATTTTCGCAAATCATTGCTCAAAATGCTTTAAGTGCCAGTGATTATCTTGTCAAGCAGACACATTTATTACATTTTTTAGCGCAGAGACAAGCTGAGATTTTACATGTTTTTTCTGAATTTAGTGAAGATTGGCAAGTACAACAAACTTCAGGGGGACTATATTTATATTGTACGTGGAAACATCAAAAACTCCACCGCAAAGACTGGCAAATTTTCCTGAAACAAAATTTATTAGTGGCGCCTAGCTTTTTATATTGTAATCAATGTCAATCTATGCGCTTAAATTATGCCCATCTAGCCACTTATCCTTTAGAAGAATTTAAACAGCGACTCGCACATTGTACATCAATATTATCAGCTAAACGTTAAAAGATCTATCTCATGCAGATAGGTCTTTTTAAATTGGTTGGGTATATTTTGAGCCAATTGGTTGTTTTACGATACCATCTGTTGCGTTATACTATCAAAAAAGGAGGGAAACTATGGTTAAACAAGTACTTACTATTGCAGGCTCTGATTCTACTGGAGGTGCAGGGTTAGAGGCTGATTTAAAAACCTTTCAAGAATTTGGATTATATGGATATGCGGTCATTACCTCAATC
This sequence comes from Enterococcus cecorum, assembly GCF_052119425.1. Classification (GTDB taxonomy): domain Bacteria; phylum Bacillota; class Bacilli; order Lactobacillales; family Enterococcaceae; genus Enterococcus_E; species Enterococcus_E cecorum_C. The sequence continues at coordinate 29,802 of NZ_JBQKFH010000014.1, read as the reverse complement.
GTAACAATGGATGCTTCAAAAGGCTGGCAACATGAAGTCCATGAGTTAGATAGCGAGTTGATTCAAAAACAATTTGCGAGTGCCACATGTGGGGGCCAAATCTCAGCCTTGAAAACTGGCATGTTAGGCAACGAAGAAAACGCAGCAACGATAAGCAAGTTACTCAAAACAAGTAATATTGAAAAAATCGTCATCGATCCAGTTATCGCTTGCAAAGGAACGGCTAATATTTTACAACCTCAAGTCGTTGAAATGCTAAAAAACAAACTTGTTCCACAAGCTTTTATCACAACACCTAATTTAGTAGAAGCCGGTATACTTTCTGGAATGGGCGATTTACACACCATTGAGCAGATGAAACAAGCAGCTAAAATCATTCATGAAATGGGTGCAAAAAATGTTGTCATCAAAGGTGGTGCCCGTTTAAATCATGAGCTGGCCATTGATATCTTCTATGATGGTCAAGATTTTCAAACTTTGGCATTACCAATCATTTCAACTGCAACCAACCACGGTGCAGGCTGTACTTTTGCCGCTACGATTACCAGCTTATTAGCCCATGATTATCCGGTTCTTCAAGCTGTCCAATTAGCCAAAACTTTTGTCAATCAAGCCATCCAGAAAGGTTTCTTTGTTAATCCTTATGTTGGACATGTTTGGCACGGCGCCTATTTCCATGCCGAAACACGATTGGAGGAATCAAAATGAAACAAACAAAATCCATTCAAGCTATCACACTGACTGCACTATTTGCAGCCTTAACATTTATCGGAACAACAATTAAAATTCCTTTACCTACCGGAGCCTTTGTCCATCTCGGTAATGCGATGTTACTTTTAGCCATTTTATTACTTGGTTACTTTAAAGGTGCTCTTGCTGGAGGTTTAGGTTTTGCTATTTTCGATTTATTAAATGGGTATGCTACCGAAGCACCTTACTTCATTTTAGAAAGTTTTATTGTTGGTCTGTTTGCTATTTTTGCTATTCGTTTATTCAAGAATAATCCAACAAAAATTTGGCAAATTATTGTCATTGGCCTATTTACTGGTATTGGAAAAATTATTATGACGCAAGCAAAAAATACTGTGGTCTTACTTATTGCCGGTAGTAATTTGAGTAATGCTTTTACTGCTGCGAGCATTAAATTACCAGCTACACTGATTAATGTTGTTTCAACTATCATCATTGTCAGCATTTTATATTTCCCAATCAAGCAATTACTAGATAAACAAAATTTCGTTACATTTTCACACAAATAAGATCAAAAGAGATAGCCAAAGCCCTTGACTATCTCTTCTTTATTATTAGTTATCTAAATTTTACGCATTGACGATATTAAACTGTTGTTCGTTAATTAATGGATAGCAAGCTAACTTTTGACCATCTAAATCTTCTTTATGCATATCCACGCCAGTAATTTGACTATTGTGATAGCTTCGATAGTAAAAAATCCCTTTATCCATATTGCAACAAGACGAATAAATGGTATGTTCGTACTTTTCATCCCCTACATCACATAAGCCCATTTGTTGTTCAACAGACCCTAAAATATGGAAAAATTGACCAACACTTTCTGCCTCTGACTCACCAGAAACAGAATTCCATTTTGTAAAAGTTGCTTTGATGAAACGTGAACTAGAAGATAAATCACCAGGCAAGCCTAAGCCACCCATCCCACGACTATATACATCGAGATTCAATCCCTTAGCAAAGGTATCTTCAGGGGTTTTGGTAGATAACGTACGATAATTATTCAACTGAAAAACCTGTTGTTTAAACTCTGGATTATTTGTCAGTACACCAATTGGATTATCATATATTTTCAGTCCTTCTTTCACACATTCAATAACAATCGATTCATTTTGATCAGATAACATCCAATGCAAATCAGCTAAAGGTAATTCTGGACTAAAGTTGATCTTTACTAAATTCATCCGATCAAGCAATTCACGCGCTTGACTCACGTTGGCACAACGACCTAGTAGCCACGGAATCAATTCAAAAGGAGTGATATTATCTTTTCCTTCAACATAAGGTTTATAATCAGCTAAGCCTGCAAAGTTTAAACCAGCAATACTTAACCCTTTCTCGTTTGTTGCATCGTAATAAAGAGGATAGTCATTGACCACTGTTGCGATACCAATTATTGCATAATGATTCTTTAATGGTGCTTCTTTGCGAAATTCAAAGACATAATTTCTAGGTGTCACCACTACCTGTTCACCATAGGAAAGCTCGTAATCAAAATTACGGCCAAAATAATGATCTTTTGTAGTATAAGTAATTGATGTACACATATAAATTCCTCCAATTTAGCTTTATTTATTACTACACCTCTATAGTAGTAGGATAGGTCAATTTTTGCAAAAATTTATCGGTTGAATTTAATAAAATCTTTTTATCTTTACTTTTTTTCATTCTAATTATTTATAAAATGAAATGCTGCCAAAAAATCAGGTAAAGCACCTTTACCCGATTTTGCGTATTTTATGAAAGGGTAAATTTGCTTGCTGAGCGTTGTAATTGAGCAGCAATCTGACGTAAATCACTCACATGTTGCGTAAATTCCTCAGAAGTAGCCAAGACCTCCTCAGCATTTGCTGAAACTCCTTGTGTTCCGGCAGCATTTTCTTCTGTTGAAGCTGAGATATTTTCTAAATTCTCCAATACAGTAGCTTGAACATTGGTAATACTATTAGCTACTGCTTCCAAGCTCTCAATACTGTTCAATAAAGTCTGATTCTTATCAAAAACTTCTTGTACAGTCTGAATCGCTTGATGAATTAAAGTGGTTTGTTTTTCCCCACCAGCTAATGAGCGCGAGGTTTGTTCGACCATTTCTGTCGAACGATGCTGAACTTTCTCAATAATTGCGGCAATTTCTTTGGTAGATTCCTTGCTTTGTTCAGCTAGATTGCGAATTTCAGAAGCGACCACCGCAAACCCTTTGCCTGATTCACCAGCGCGAGCAGCTTCAATAGAAGCATTTAAAGCTAGTAAATTGGTTTGATAAGAAATGTCATTGATTACCTGAATGATCTGCGTAATATTTTGAATCATATCATTCATTTCATCCATACTACGCATCAATTCTTCCATTTGTTGCATTTCATCTTGCCAGCTACCATTGACTTTCCCCATCAACTGCATACTTGATTGATTAATACTTGAAGATTCAGCTGATTGCAAACTCATCACTTCAACACTATTCATCAACTCATTCACATGCGTTGATAATTCATTCATTTGACTGACACTGCGCTCAGTTTCGTTGGCTTGTGAGCCAGTGACTTGTGCAATACCAGTGATGGTCTCAGCCACTTCTTCAGTCGCCATATTGGTTTGCTTGGGAAAGCTCTAATAGAGAAGCTGAACGTTGAGAAACTTCATTACTTTCAGCTTGAACCTCTTGAATTAATTGGGCCACCGAATCAATCATTAGGTTGTATTGTGCACTCATTTGTTGCAGTTCATTGCCTTTTTCATCAGGATGGACTGCCCGATACAATAAGCGTGGCATTGATTGATCGGTTTTCGTTGTCTGCTCAGATTTCGGTTCAATCTTACTAAGATGTCCAGAGCCTACTCGTTTGAAATAGGTCGTAAATAAAGCGACTACCCCTTTAATCAACCGGGTAATGAACAGTGCGTTAATCAAAATAATAACTAGCATGATTAAGATTAAAACCACTGTAATTAGCACTTGGAACCATAGCGTTTTTTGCATCACCACTTTATCCATCGTAGCAAGGACAATTAGTGGATGTGCCGCAGTGCCACGATTGAAATAAACAGAAGCAAATTCCTTTTGTTTAAGCTTTAAAATATCGGCCTCTTTATTGGCTTGTACAACCGACTTAAATAATGCCGCAAAAGGATAGTTTTTATTCACTAGCGCTTTATCAGAAGAGGCTACCACAATCCCTGATTTAGCAATCAACGAAACTTGCGCACCTTCACTAGTATTTAACGCCTTGATTAAATCACTAACCGATTTAAATGACACATCTGCGGTCAATACCCCAAGCTGTCCTTGCGTATTTTTAAAGGCATAAGAAACTGTCGAAACAAAATCACCACTATCAATATCTTGATAAGGCTCAGACCAAACCAAAGTATTCATTTTGGCTACAGCATCTTTAAACCACGGACGGGTAGTTGCATCATAATCTGCCGGTAGCGGTAAAGCTGACACACATTCCGCCGCATTTTCGGTCGCAAAGGTCATACTTAAAATATTATGATCCCCTTTACTAGCAGTAATCAACGCCTGCTCAATTTGACTTAAATCAAAAGTATTTTGCAAAACATCAAATTGGGCAATTTCTTGCATTTGATTATTGGTATTGGCAAATAATTCTTGCTGTGCTACCACCACTGCCGACACTGTACCTTTTTGCGTATTGGCAACATTTGTTTTTAATGAATTGATTGTGCTAAAAAAATTAATGATAGATAATAGCAAAACAGGTAATAACGCCATACTAATCAAAACTAGCACAATAAACCAGCCGATACTCTTTTGTTTTTCCTTCATTACTCCACCCCATTTAATCAATATGTATTGATTATCGACTTTTTCCATTTTTATTTAATGAAAATGAGCGGAAACTTTCAGAAAACACGTTTTTTAATAACGCTAACAATATATATTTATTGATAAACATTGAAAAATCAACTTGCAAACATTAAAAAATAATGTATTTTTTGATGTGTAATTTCTTATTTGTTTTTATATAAAAAAAGACAAGAAGCAAAATGCTTCTTGTCTTTGAAATCAAATATTAAGCTTAAAATTAAGCTAAGATACCAGTAACAACGCCTGAACCAACAGTACGTCCGCCTTCACGAATTGAGAAACGAGTTCCGTCTTCGATAGCGATTGGGTGGATTAATTCAACTTCCATAGTTACGTTATCACCAGGCATAACCATTTCAGTACCTTCTGGTAAGTTAACTACACCTGTAACGTCAGTTGTACGGAAGTAGAATTGTGGACGGTAGTTAGTGAAGAATGGAGTATGACGTCCACCTTCTTCTTTAGTTAAAACGTACACTTCAGCAGTGAATTTTGTATGTGGAGTGATTGAACCTGGTTTAGCTAATACTTGACCACGTTGGATGTCTTCACGAGCCACACCACGTAATAATGCACCGATGTTGTCTCCAGCTTCAGCGTAATCTAATAATTTACGGAACATTTCAACACCAGTAACTGTTGTTTTAGAAATTTCATCATGGATACCAACGATTTCAACTTCATCACCAACACGAACTTGTCCACGTTCAACACGACCTGTAGCAACAGTACCACGACCAGTGATTGAGAATACGTCTTCGACTGGCATCATGAATGGTTTGTCGTTGTCACGTTCTGGAGTTGGGATATATTCGTCAACTGCAGCCATTAATTCTAAGATTTTTTCTTCGTAAGCTGGGTCGCCTTCTAAAGCTTTTAATGCAGAACCAGCGATTACAGGAACATCGTCTCCTGGGAAGTCGTATTCAGTTAATAAGTCACGTACTTCCATTTCAACTAATTCTAATAATTCTTCGTCGTCAACCATATCAACTTTGTTTAAGAATACAACGATGTATGGAACACCAACGTTACGTGATAATAGAATGTGTTCACGAGTTTGTGGCATAGGACCATCAGCAGCAGATACTACTAAGATAGCACCGTCCATTTGAGCAGCACCAGTAATCATGTTTTTAACGTAGTCAGCGTGTCCTGGGCAGTCAACGTGTGCATAGTGACGAGTAGCTGTTTCGTACTCAACGTGAGCAGTTGAGATTGTGATACCACGTTCACGTTCTTCTGGAGCACCATCGATTTGGTCATAAGCCATAGCTTGTGCCCCACCTTGTTTAGCTAATACAGTTGTAATAGCAGCTGTTAATGTAGTTTTACCATGGTCAACGTGTCCGATTGTACCAACGTTAACGTGGGATTTAGAACGGTCAAATTTTTCTTTTGCCATTTTAAAATGTGCCTCCTAAAAGTAAATTTTTTATATATCTGATAGGTAGGAAGGAAGGCTCCTTCCTGCCCATATCATCGCTTCTATTTTACCCAAAATTCTTCAAAAAAGATAGTTTTTTGCAGAAATTCCTAAAAAATATCAAATATTATTCAGCTTTTCCGCCATTTTTCTTAATAATTTCTTCTTGAACAGATTTTGGAACATCTTCGTAGTGGTCAAATGTCATTGTGAACACACCACGACCTTGAGTTGCTGAACGTAATGTAGTTGCATAACCAAACATTTCAGCAAGAGGAACCATCGCACGAACTACTTGAGAGTTATTACGAGCTTCCATACCTTCAACACGACCACGACGTGCAGTAACGTGTCCCATAACATCTCCTAGATATTCTTCAGGAACAACGACTTCAACGGCCATGATTGGTTCAAGGATAACTGGGTTAGCTTTCTTAGCAGCAGCACGTAATGCCATAGATGCAGCTACACGGAAGGCTGTTTCACTTGAGTCGACATCATGGTAAGAACCATCATATAGTTTAGCCTTGATATCAACCATTGGGTAACCAGCTAATACCCCATTTTCCATAGCGTCTTTCAAACCAACTTCAACTGCTGGGATGTATTCACGAGGAACCACACCACCGACAATTGCGTTTTCGAATTCGAAACCAGCGCCTTCTTCGTTTGGTGTAAATTCAATCCATACGTGACCGTATTGACCTTTACCACCAGACTGACGTACAAACTTACCTTCAGCTTGAGTAGCTGAGCGGAATGTTTCACGATATGATACTTGAGGCGCACCAACGTTAGCTTCTACTTTAAATTCACGACGCATACGGTCAACGATAATATCTAAGTGAAGCTCACCCATACCAGCGATGATTGTTTCACCAGTTTCTTGGTTTGTTTCAGCGCGGAAGGTTGGATCTTCTTCAGATAATTTTTGTAAAGCGATAGACATTTTGTCTTGGTCAGCTTTTGATTTAGGTTCGATAGCAACTTGGATAACTGGTTCTGGGAATTCCATAGATTCTAAGATAACTAGGTTCTTTTCATCACATAGTGTGTCCCCAGTAGTTGTGTCTTTCAAACCAACAGCTGCAGCGATATCCCCTGCGTATACTTCAGAAATTTCTGAACGAGAGTTCGCGTGCATTTGTAGGATACGTCCAACACGTTCACGTTTACCTTTAGTTGCGTTTTGTACGTATGAACCTGATTCTAAGACACCAGAGTACACACGGAAGAAAGTTAAACGACCTACGAATGGGTCAGTCATAACTTTGAAGGCTAAAGCTGAGAATGGAGCTGAATCGTCAGCTGGACGAGTCACTTCTTCGTCAGTCTTAGGATCGATACCCTTGATTGCAGGGATATCTAATGGAGAAGGTAAGTAGTCAATAACGGCATCCAATAATAATTGAACCCCTTTATTCTTGAACGCAGAACCACAAAGAACTGGGTAGAATTCTACAGCAGTAGTTGCACGACGAATTCCTTCTTTAAGTTCTTGTTCAGTGATTTCTTCACCTTCTAAGTATTTCATTGTTAATTCTTCATCAGTTTCAGCAACAGCTTCAACTAATTTTTCACGCCATTCTTCAGCTAACTCACGGTATTCTTCTGGAATATCAGTTTCTTCAATTTCAGTACCTAAGTCGTTAGTATAGATTTCGGCTTTCATTTTCACTAGGTCAATGATACCTGTGAAGCTATCTTCAGCACCGATTGGTAATTGAATTGGATGTGCATTTGCTTGTAAGCGATCATGCAATGTTCTTACAGAATATAAGAAGTCCGCACCAATTTTATCCATCTTGTTAGCAAATACGATACGAGGAACTCCGTAAGTAGTTGCTTGGCGCCATACAGTTTCAGTTTGAGGTTCTACCCCAGATTGTGCATCTAGGACGGTAACCGCACCATCTAATACACGTAATGAACGTTCAACTTCCACAGTGAAGTCTACGTGCCCTGGTGTGTCGATGATGTTGATACGATGACCTTTCCATTGAGCAGTTGTAGCGGCAGATGTGATAGTAATCCCACGTTCTTGTTCTTGTTCCATCCAGTCCATTTGAGAAGCACCTTCGTGAGTTTCTCCAATTTTGTGGATTTTACCAGTGTAGTACAAGATACGTTCTGTCGCAGTTGTTTTACCGGCATCGATGTGGGCCATGATACCGATGTTACGAGTGTTTTCTAAAGAAAATGCTCTTGCCATTGTAGGTTTTTCTCCTCTCTTATTAAATCGGTTGTTTCATGCTATACCTTCTGTCAACAAATAAATGTTGCAAGAGGATCTTACCAACGATAGTGCGCAAATGCACGGTTGGCTTCGGCCATTTTGTGAGTGTCTTCGCGTTTTTTCACAGAAGCACCAGTGTTGTTAGCTGCATCCATGATTTCTTTTGCAAGACGTTCTTCCATTGTATGTTCACCACGTAGGCGTGCATAGCTAACAATCCAACGTAAACCTAAAGTTGTACGACGTTCTGGACGAACTTCAACTGGTACTTGGTAGTTAGAACCACCCACACGACGAGCTTTAACTTCTAATACAGGCATGATATTTTTCATAGCTTGTTCGAAAACTTCTAATGGATCATTCCCTGTAGATTCTTTAATAATATCAAATGCATTATAGATGATGCTTGCAGCAATCCCGCGTTTACCGTCGATCATGACACGGTTGATTAAGCGAGTTACTAATTTTGAGTTATAAATAGGATCTGGTAAAACATCACGTTTTGCAACAGGACCTTTACGAGGCATCCGTAACTCCTCCTTTTCGTAATATGATTATTTTATATTTTTTCGTTTCAAATCTAAAAATTAAGCTTTAGGACGTTTAGTACCGTATTTAGAACGACTTTGTTTACGATCGTTCACACCAGCTGTATCTAACGCACCACGAACGATATGGTAACGTACCCCTGGTAAGTCTTTTACACGTCCACCACGTAGTAACACAACGCTGTGTTCTTGTAAGTTATGTCCGATACCTGGGATATAAGCTGTAACTTCGATTAAGTTTGACAAACGAACACGGGCATATTTACGTAAAGCTGAGTTCGGTTTTTTAGGTGTCATAGTACCCACACGAGTTGCTACCCCACGTTTTTGAGGTGAGCTCACATTCGTTTGAGTCTTTTTGAAACTGTTATATCCTTTGTTTAATGCAGGTGAATTTGATTTTTCAACCTTTGATTTACGAGGCTTACGTACTAATTGGTTAATTGTAGGCATTCCTTGTTTTCCTCCTTCCTTGATTCGCTGTATAGTCCCACACATCCAGGTGGTTCTTTTTTTGCGATAAAAAATAATGCAGATTTTCTGCACCTTTATCAAAGCTTTTCACAGTCAGCACGTCTACTAGAGACCTGTTTAAAGCACCTTTGTAATAATAGCATGATATTTCATGACTGTCAACTACTTGGGATACAATTTTTTGATTTTTTTCTAAGTTTTCATAGGTTTTTTGAAAGCGAAATAGTATAATGTTAGTTGTAAATTATCGTTGGAGAGTGATTGTTGATGAACTTGAAACAAATGGTTGGGATTAAAGCTAGTGAATATGTCAAAGATGGCATGATTGTCGGTTTAGGTACTGGTTCGACTGCTTACTATATGATAGAAGAATTAGGTCGTCGTGTCAAAGAGGAAAACTTGCAAATTGTTGGCGTACCTACTTCTATCGCATCAAAAAAACAAGCAGAAGGTTTAGGGATTACGGTTAAAACCATTGATGAAGTCGATCATGTTGATTTAACCATTGATGGTGCAGATGAAATCGATGAAAACTTTGGTGGTATTAAAGGTGGCGGGGCAGCCCTTTTATTCGAAAAAATTGTCGCTACTTATTCTAAAAAAATTATTTGGATTGTTGATGAATCAAAAATGGTTAAAAATCTAGGCGCCTTTCCTTTACCTGTTGAAGTGATTCCTTATGGCTGCATGCAAGTATTCAAAAAATTTGAAGCGCTAGGATATCAACCAACACTACGTAAAAAAGAAGATGGAAGTACTTTAATTACCGACTGTGGACACCATATCATTGATCTCCACCTTGAAAAAATTGAGCAACCTGAACAGTTAGCTCGCCAGTTAGACCACACAGTTGGCGTTGTTGAACATGGACTTTTCCTTAATATGGTAGATACTGTCATTATCGGGCATGAAAATGGTGTGGAAGTGCTAGAAAGTCAAAAATAGCCGTATCCCTATCATTGCGCATTTGTATTAAATTTTTTATGGAAATTATTTGTAAAAAAGTGTACAATATGGAAGGAATGAAAAAATTTCAGAAAACCAATTTAAAGGAGAGTTTTTTATGCCAAAATTAGTTTTTTCACGTCACGGATTAAGTGAATGGAACAAATTAAACCAATTTACAGGTTGGGCTGATGTTGATTTAGCTCCAGAAGGTGTTGAAGAAGCCAAAGAAGGCGGACGTAAAATTAAAGAAGCAGGCATCGAATTTGATATTGCCTTCACTTCAGTTTTAACTCGCGCAATCAAAACATGTAACTTAATCTTAGAATACTCAGATCAATTATGGGTACCTCAAGTGAAATCATGGCGCTTAAACGAACGTCATTATGGTAAATTACAAGGCTTAAACAAAAAAGAAACAGCTGAAAAATATGGTGACGAACAAGTTCATATCTGGCGTCGTTCATATGATGTATTACCTCCATTACAAGATGCAAACGATGAAGGTTCAATCGCTGGCGACCGTCGCTATGCAATGTTAGACCCTCGTGACGTACCAGGAGGAGAAAACTTAAAAGTAACGCTAGAACGTGCTTTACCTTTCTGGCAAGATCAAATCGCACCAGCTTTATTAGATGGTAAAACTGTTTTAGTAGCTGCCCACGGTAACTCATTACGTGCTTTAGCTAAACACATCGAAGGTATTTCTGATGAAGATATCATGGACCTTGAAATCCCAACAGGTCAACCATTAGTTTATGAATTAAACGACGACTTATCAGTAGCTAAAAAATACTACTTATAATCTAAAAAAAGACAAACGCGTGAAGGCCGAAACTTTCACGCGTTTTTTTGTTAGATAAATTTTGATTTAGTTAAGCAAGCTTGATAAATCGCTACAACATCTTTGACTCCAAGTACTTCAAAAGCATCCGTCAACAAACTGCTATGATCAATTGCTTGTTGGGCCATCGCTGCAAAATCACGGTCATCTGGAATTCCGACTTCTGGCAAGGTCATTGGCACACCATTTTCTTCAAAGAAATCATACAAGGCTTGAATCCCCATCTTCGCCGCTTTCATGCTATCTGGTTCTTGAATTTGCCAAACATTGCGAGCAAAACGTTCAATCTTCGGCAAAGTTCGTTCGTTTAAGATATAGTCTAACCAACGAGGCGTCAAGATTGCTAAGCCGATACCATGCGTAATATCATAAAAAGCACTTAATTCGTGTTCCATCGCATGACAAGACCAGGCACCTTTGCGACCACTGCCTACCAAACCGTTTAAAGCTAAAGTCGAAGCCCACATTAAATTCGCCCGTGCATCATAATGCGTAGGTTCATGTAGAGCAACTGGCATGCATTGAATGACGGTTTTCATCAAGCCTTCTGCAATCGAATCTTGTACTTCGGTTCCTGGTGTTAAATTGAAGTATTGCTCCATCAAGTGACTCAAGATATCCGCCGAACCAGCTAATGTTTGATACTTACTTACTGAAAAAGTCAAACTAGGATCTAGGAATGAAACTTTCGGTAAGAAGTTTGTACCGTGAATGCCAAGTTTTTGTTTCGCATTTAAATCTGAAATGACAGCCCCTCGATTCATTTCCGTACCAGTCGCTGCTAAAGTCAAAATCGTCACCAAAGGAATTGTAGGGCCTTCATAACGACGGGATAACACCATTTCCCATGGATCTCCTTCATAAAAGACGGCACCACTAATCACCTTGGAACAATCAATAACCGATCCGCCACCTACTGCTAAAATGACATCGATTTTATGGTGTTTACAGAGCATCACACCTTCACGGACACTTTCAATTTTCGGATTTGGATCAACCCCACCTAATTCAAACATCTTTAAACCATTCTCTTTTAGCAAGGTCTTGATTTTTTCGTATAAGCCACTGCGCTTGATACTACCGCCACCGTACACCAATAAAACATTTTTGCCAAATTGATTCAATACACTAGGCAATTCGGCTAGGCGGTCTTTCCCAAAGCGAATATCGGTAGAGACATTAAAATTAAAATTTTCCATCAAGCTTCCCTCCTCCACTTATTACCTTTATTTTACCAAAACCCATGAAAAAAAGCTCTAGAAATCAATCTAGAACTTTTTTTACATTTATGCACGAATCGCTGTTTCCAAGCCGACTTTAATCATATCGTTGAAAGTTAATTGACGTTCTTCAGCCGTTGTTTCTTCGCCGGTAATAATGTGATCACTGACCGTACAAATCGCCAATGTTTTCACGTTGAATTTGGCACCTAAGTAATAAAGGGCCGCAGCTTCCATTTCTACCCCCATAACCCCTAAATCGGCAAGGGCTAAGGTTTCAGTCATATCATCTTTATAAAAACTATCTTCTGACAAGAGATTGCCGACATGGGTAGTAGTTCCCATTTCTTGCGCCACTTCATAAGCTGTTTTTAGCAAATCAAAGTTCGCGATTGGCGCAAAGTGGAAAGATTGGAAATTTTTAGCAATCATTGAAGAACTTGTCACTGCACCTTGACCTAAAACTAAGTCACGCACATGCACATCTTTAGAAATCGCACCACAAGTCCCCACACGAATCAAGGTTTTCACACCATAGGAATTGATTAACTCATGGGCATAAATCGTCGCAGAAGGCATCCCCATTCCAGTACCTTGAACTGAGATTCTTTCGCCTTTATAAGTACCCGTAAAACCTAACATTCCACGAACATTGTTATAACAAACCGGGTTCTCTAAAAAAGTTTCAGCGATATATTTGGCACGTAATGGATCGCCTGGTAATAAAATTTTATCAGCAATTTCGCCTGCTTTGGCTTCAATATGAACACTCATGAAAATTCTCCTTTAATTTTTCTAAGGTTTATCAATCAAATTGGGCTGGTCACCGTACAATTATAGTTTGGCTAATGTTTCTTTGACTAAAGATTTAAATTCTGCTTTGACACGTTCAGTGGTTTCAACGACTTCTTCATGGTTTAAATTCGCTTGCATTCCCGCAGCAAGATTCGTAATACACGAAATACCTAAAACACGTAAACCACTATGAACAGCAACAATGACTTCTGGAACTGTAGACATCCCTACTGCATCAGCGCCAGCAATTCGAGCAAAGCGCACTTCTGCAGGTGTTTCATAGGTTGGACCTGAAAATCCCATATAAACGCCTTCTTTAAGATGTAATCCCTTGCTTGCAGCCACTTCTTTAGCGACATTGCGGTAAGATTCATCATAAGCTTTAGACATATCTGGGAAGCGTGGACCCATTTCATCTTCATTTTTACCAATTAATGGATTCGCACCCATAAAATTGATATGGTCCGTAATCAACATTAAATCGCCTGGTGTAAAGCTTTCATTCACTCCACCACAGGCATTGGTCACTACTAAGGAATGAGCCTTCAAACCAGCCATCACACGTACTGGATAAGTCACAACTTGCATATTGTGTCCTTCATAATAATGGAATCGACCTTGCATCGCCAATACTTTTTTCCCTGCTAAAGTACCATAAACCAATTGTCCAGCATGTCCCACAACGGTAGAAACTGGAAAATGGGGAATATTTGCATAAGGAATGACCACTTTATCTTCAATTTCTTCGGCTAATTCGCCTAAACCAGAACCTAGAATCAAGCCAAATTCGACTTCTTGCACCCCTTGATTATGGATATATTGAATCGTTTCTGTTAATTTTTCTTGTAAAGTCATTTTTTCACCTCGAATAAGCGTTAATTATTTTAATAAACTTAAGAAGCTCTTGCCGTTTTCAGTAGCAGGTACGCCAAAGTTTTCGGCAATTGTTGCAGCAATATCTGAATAGAAACCTTGAGGAAGGGCGCCTTGTTCTTTCATGCTCTTACTAAATGCAAGTAATGGCACATATTCACGGGTATGGTCTGTTCCGCTAAAGGTTGGATCATTTCCGTGGTCAGCAGTAATTAATAATAAATCATCTTCACGCATCGCATCAACTAATTCTGGAATACGCGCATCAAATTCTTCAATGGCATTGGCATAACCTTGTACATCACGACGATGACCGAATAATGCATCAAAATCAACTAAGTTTGTAAAGCTTAAACCGTCGAAATCTTTGGCCATCACTTTCAATAATTGATCGACACCATCCATATTGCTCTTAGTACGAATCGCTTCAGTAATCCCTTGACCATTGAAAATATCATTAATCTTACCAACAGCAATCACATCTTTACCGGCATCTTTTAATGAATTTAAGACCGTATGACCAAAAGGATTTAACGCATAATCATGACGATTGCTAGTACGTGTGAAGTTACCAGGTGTACCCACATATGGACGCGCAATAATACGACCAATCATATAAGGTTCGTCACGTGTAATTTCACGAACGTACTCACAAATACGATATAATTCTTCTAATGGAATGACTTCTTCGTGAGCGGCAATTTGTAAAACTGGATCAGCTGAAGTATAAACGATTAAATCACCCGTTTCCATTTGATGTTTGCCATAATCATCAATGACTTTGGTACCTGAATATGGTAAATTGCAGACTACTTTACGTCCAGAAAAGGCTTCAATTTTATCTAATAATTCTTGTGGAAAACCATTTGGGAAGACACGGAAAGGCTTTTTGATGTTTAAGCCCATAATTTCCCAGTGACCAGTCATTGTATCTTTACCCACTGAAATTTCTTCAAGTTTTGTGGCATAACCTTGATGATTTTCAACCGCTTTGACTCCTTTTAATGGCGCGATGGTACCTAGTCCTAGATTTTCTAGATGAGGAATCGTAAGGCCAGCTACTTCAGCAATATGCCCTAAAGTATCCGCACCGACATCATTAAATTTGTCCGCATCTGGTGCTTGACCTATCCCTACAGAATCTAAAACAATTAAGTGTACACGTTTAAACATGTTATCCCTGCTTTCTATTCATTTTAAAGCCGCTTTTCGACTCTATTTACTTAATAAAATAAGGAGAACCATCAGCACATATCCGATTGTCCTCCTTAAGTTTATTCAATCTTGGTTGTGCTTACATTGTGATTATAGCAAGCTTTGAACCTCGACAAAAGGACAAATGTCTTCTTGTCATCAGATTATTTAGATTTAATATAGTTGGTACCATTGGCTTTCGGACCAGCCGCTTGACCAAAGAACGCAACCAATACGATAATCGTCAATACATAAGGCGCGATTAATAAGTAAACATCTGGAATTGAAGCAATAAACGGAATCGCCTTACCAGCAATACTTAAGTTTTGTGAGAAGCCAAAGAATAGAGCCGCTCCCATCGCACCGATTGGATTCCATTTACCGAAAATCATGGCTGCCATCGAAATGAAACCTTGACCGGCAATGGTTGTTACCGCAAAACGTCCAGCAATTGATTGGGCGAATAAAGCACCACCCATACCGCCTAAGAAACCAGAGATTAATACTCCAGCATAACGCATCGCATAAACATTAATCCCTAAAGTATCCGCTGCTTGTGGATGTTCCCCTACAGAACGTAGACGCAAACCAAATTTTGTTTTAAATACAACAAACCAAGCAACAAAAGAAATTAAAATCGCAATATAAGCAGTTAATGAGGTTTTGGCAAAGAATAATTTACCAAGTACTGGAATATCCCCTAAAACTGGAAAATGGAAATAACCAAAGAATTCTTGGATACTATCTGTTTGACCTTTATCATATAAATCTTTTACTAAAAAGACTGCTAAAGCTGGAGCCATTAAATTCATTACCGTACCACTAATGATATGATCGGCACGGAAGTTAATCGTTGCCACCGCATGTAGTAGTGAAAATAGACAACCTACTAACCCACCGACTAACAAACCAAGCCAAGGGGTTAAGTTACCAAATTTAGAAGCATAAGTTAAGTTAAAGACCACTGAACTAAAGGCCCCCATAACCATGATACCTTCCAAACCAACGTTAACAATCCCACTTCGTTCAGAGAAAACGCCACCTAGCGCAGTCAAAATTAACGGAGCTGCATAAATCAATGTTTGCGTGATAATTGTAGCAATTGCATCTAGATTCATTAGATGGTCCCTCCTTCTTGACTTTCTTCATTTGGTTTTGAATCTTTTTCAACTTTAACGGTTGCGGCCTTTTTACCAGTAAATTTAGCCAAAATATAACGAATGACAAAGCTAATACCAACAAAGAAGATGATAATTGCAATATCAATATTCACTAACTCAGATGGAATACCGACAACTTGCATCCCTTGACCACCTAGTTGTAAGACACTAAATAGTAAAGCAGCAGCAAAGATACCAATAGAGCTACCATTGCCAAGAAGTGAGACCGCCATCCCATCAAAACCAATGGCTAGTGAAGCACTTTGAGAAGTAAAGTTTTCAAAGGTACCTAAACCTAAGACAACACCACCCATACCTGCTAAAGCACCGGAAATGACCATTGAAACGATGATTGTACGTTTACTTGACATACCAGCATATTCAGAAGCATATGGGTTCAAACCAACGGCGCGGATTTCATAACCTAGAGTGGTTTTCTTCATGACAAACCAAACTACAATCAAAGCAATGATACCGAAGAAAATACCTAAGTTTAATCGAGAATTATTCGTTAAATCAGCTAACCAAGGTGTTTGTAAAGAAGCACTCTTGCTAATGGATACCGTCATCCCTTTACTTTGAATAATCTTTGGACTCATCACATTATTGACAATATGATTTCCGATATGAAGTAAAATATAATTCATCATAATAGTTACAATAACTTCACTCGTACCAAAGAAAGCTCGTAAAAATCCAGGAATCGCCCCGGCAATCGCACCCGCCAATACCCCAGCGATAATTGCAATAGATAACACCACCAAACGCGGCGCATCAGGCATGGATAAAGCAATCCAAATACTGGTCACCCAACCACATAAGGCTTGTCCAGACAAACCGATATTGAAGAAACCAGCTGTATTAGCAATCGCAAAACCTAGAGCTGTAAAAATTAGCGGTGCTGCCGATACAAAGATTTCACCGATATTACGCGGATTAATTTCGCCCGTTAATGGATTTAAGAAGGCTGTTTTAAACATTTGTCCGTAACCTTCAATCGGATTAAACCCAAATCCTACCATAATCAAACCACCTAGAATAAAACCTAGGATAACAGCGATAATCGGCACAATGATATTTTGAATTCTTTCTGATTTATTATGCATTTGCCTCACCTACCCCGCTATTTGCTAATTCTTTTCTGGCCTCTTCTAATGAATAACCTGCCATCAATAGACCTAATTCTTGTTCATTGGTTTCTTTTGGATCCACTATTCCAACAATTTTACCACCATGAATAACAGCGATTCGGTCAGATACATTTAAGATTTCATCTAATTCAAAACTGATTAATAAGACAGCTTTCATCTTATCGCGTTGATCAATCAAACGTTTGTGGATAAACTCAATTGCCCCAACGTCCAAACCACGCGTAGGATTTGCAACAATCAACAAATCAGGATCACGGCTAACTTCACGGGCGATAATCGCTTTTTGTTGGTTCCCACCTGATAAAGCTTTAGCCGGAACGATTTCACTTGCAGCTCGCACGTCAAATTCTTGCATTAAATCACGCGCATGCTCATTGATTTCATTGTAATTTAAAATACCGTTTTTACTTAATGGATCCGTAAAGTAAGTTTGTAGGGCGATATTTTCTGCCAAAGTCATATCCAATACTAAACCATATTTATGACGGTCTTCAGGGACATGTCCTACACCTTCTAAAGTAATTTTACGTGGGCGTTGGTTGGTAATATCATCCCCATTTAATGTCACTTTACCACTTTCGACTTTACGCAAACCAGTTAAAGCCTGAACTAATTCGGATTGTCCATTCCCATCAATTCCGGCAATCCCTAACACTTCACCGGCACGAACTTCAAGCGATAGACCTTTCACTGCTTCTAAGCCACGGTTTTCTTTAACCACCAAATCTTGCACAGACAAGACCACTTCTTGTGGATTTGCATCCTTTTTAGGGGTTTTGAAAGATACCGCACGTCCTACCATCATGTCCGCTAATTGTTGACTGGTTACATCTTTGACATCCACTGTACCGATATATTTACCGCGACGAATAACGGTACAACGATCGGCAACTGCTTTAATTTCATCTAATTTATGGGTAATTAAGATGATTGACTTTCCTTCTTTAATTAATTCTTTCATAATCATAATAAGTTCTTCAATTTCTTGAGGAGTCAATACTGCAGTTGGTTCGTCAAAAATTAAGACATCGGCACCACGATAAAGTGTTTTTAAAATTTCAACACGTTGTTGCATCCCAACTGAAATATCACGAACATAAGCATCTGGATCGACTTGTAACCCATATTGTTCAGAGATTTTGACAATTTCTTCTTTCGCTTTTTTACGATCTAAGACACCCAAATGACTAATTTCGCTACCTAACATAATATTTTCAGTTACGGTAAACGCATCTACTAACATGAAATGCTGGTGAACCATTCCAATTCCTAATTTATTAGCAGTTGTAGGGCTTGTAATCTGTACCACTTCTCCATTTAAGAGAATATCTCCAGAAGTTGGTTGCAAAAGTCCGGCCAACATATTCATCATAGTTGACTTACCCGCACCATTTTCTCCAAGCAAGGCATGAATTTCTCCACGACGTACTTGTAGATTTACTTGATCATTTGCTACAAAGCTACCAAAAATTTTGGTTACATTTCGCATCTCAACGACATTTTCAAATCCTTGAGTCAACTTCCTTCACTTCCTTACTTATAAACATGATGCATCAACATTTTTTGTGAAAAATCAATTCCCACAATTAAAGAGATTAACTTAGTCTCCTTAATTGTAACCTTGATAGAAACTGTGACCTTATCGCAATGGATAAGATCACAGAATACTTACTTTTGATTATTTGCTAGGTTTTTCTGGTACTTCTACTTTATTGTCTAAGATATCTTTCTTCGCTGATTCAACTTGTTTCTTAGCTTCATCACTTAAGAAACCATCTGTTAAATCAACACCACCATCTTTAAGACCGTATACTAAGTGTTTACCACCAGGGAATTTACCATCAGCAGCTTTTTGAGAAATATCGGCAACCGCAGCACCTACACCTTTAAGTGTTGAGCAAAGAGTTAAGTTAGCATCTTTACCATCTTTAGTCTTGAAGGCACCTTCTGCTTGTTGGTCGCTATCTACACCAATAACCCAAACTTGTTTGTCTTTTAATTCTGCTTCAGTTAATTGTTCATCAATTGCTTTAGCTTCTTGGAATACCCCTTGACCAGTACCACCTGAAGCATGGAAGATGATGTCTGCGCCACCTTCAAAGATTTGAGCAGCAACAGCTCTACCTTTTGCAGGATCACCAAATGAACCAGCATATTGTACATCAACTGTAATTGTCTTACCTAATTTCTTAGCAGTTTCTTCTACACCCTTCACGAAACCAGCTTCAAAGCGGTCAATAACAACCCCTTCTTCACCACCGATGAAACCTACTTTATTTGTCTTAGTCGTAGCAGCCGCAGCAGCACCAGCTAAGTAAGAAGCTTCATTATCTTTGAATGTAGCAGATACTACATTCTTTTTACCTTCGATGACTGAGTCAATGATACCAAAGTTGTAATCTTTGTTTTGATCTGCAGCTTTTTCTATTTCAGGTTGTAGTTTGAAACCAATACCGAAGATTGTCTTGAAGCCATTTTGTACAGCAGAGTTAAGGTTAGTAGCATAAGCTGATTCTTTGTCAGATTGGAAATAGTTATAGCCACCTACACCTTTTTTCATGCCGTTTTCTTTACCCCAAGCTTGTAATCCTTCCCAAGCTGATTGGTTAAATGAACGGTCATCAACCCCACCGACGTCAGTAACAATTGCTACACTCTTGTTGTCTTTGGCAGCGTCTTTTTTCGCGCCGTCATTTGATTTGTTTGAGCCACATGCAGCTAACACTAATGTACTAGTTAAAGCAACTGTAGCTAAACTGAATAATTTTGCTTTTTTCATTTCTGTAAAGCCCCCTAAATTAGATAAGTCTTATATGTTATCAGCCATATGCTGGATAACCGTAATCAATGTACATGTAAATCTTGGTTGGAAAAAGAGTAAGGTAATAATTCTTCCACCGTTGTTTCTTTGATGACACCTTCATCGCCTATTAATGTGACCGGCATATCCGGTGTACAAAATTCTGCCATCACTTGACGACAAGCCCCACAAGGAGAGATTGGTTCAGGTGTATGGCCAGCAATCACCAAATGGCTAAAGTTGCGTTTTCCTTCTGAGACTGCCTTAAAGAATGCAGTTCTTTCGGCACAGTTTGTTAAGCCGTAAGAAGCATTTTCGATATTAATTCCTTGATAAAGTGTGCCATCTTCACAGACAAGACACGCCCCTACTGGAAAGTGAGAATAAGGGACATAGGCTTTATCAAGGGCTTGCGTTGCTAAATCAATCCATTCTTGTTTAGCTTTCATAGATACACCTTCTTAATAGCCAGTTCCTTTTTCACCAGCAATAATTGCCATACTTGCACTTACACCAAGACGTGTTGCCCCAGCATCAAGCATACTTTGTGCTTCTTGTGCTGTATGGATACCGCCAGAAGCTTTGACACCCATATCTGAACCAACTGTTTGGCGCATTAATGCAACGTCTTTTGCTTTTGCTCCGCTTGTTGAAAAACCTGTTGAAGTTTTTACGAAATCAGCCCCAGCTTTTTGGGCTAATTGACAAGCTTTGACGATTTCTTCATCGGTAAGTAAAGCTGTTTCGATAATCACTTTGACTAAAGCTTTATCTTTGGCTGCATCCACGACTGCTTGAATATCGTTTAAGACAAGTTCTTCATTGCCATCGCGCAAAGCCCCAATATTAATAACCATATCCACTTCATCTGCCCCATTATTGATGGCATCTGTTGTTTCAAAGGCTTTCACTGCCGTAGTATTGGCACCTAAAGGGAAACCAATGACTGTGCAGACTTTTACATCACTATCAGCTAGTTCTTTAGCTGCTAAACTCACCCAAGTTGGGTTAATACATACAGAGCAAAAATGATTTTCTTTTGCTTCTTTAATGATGCGTAATACATCTTCTTTTTTTGTTTCTGCTTTTAAAATTGTATGATCGATATATTGATTAAATGACATGATAGACTCCTATTCTGTAATAATTCCATGGATTAATGGTGGTTCTTGCCCTGATGGACCAATTTCAATGTTTTGATACAACAACGCCACCACATCTTGAATTTCTTCTGCTGGTTGATTTGCATAAATCGTTAGGACACTTTCACCTTCTTGAATGGTCTCACCGACTTTTTTACGTAATTTCAATCCAACCGCAAAGTCGATTGTATCTTCTTTCGTTTTGCGACCAGCACCTAACATCATGGCTGCAATGCCTAACTCGTTGGCTACTAATTTCGTAATCACACCACTTTGTTTGGCTGGCAGTTCAATTTCATATTTAGCTGTTAATAGTTTTTCTGGGTGATCAATGACACTCACATCGCCACCTTGATTGGCAACCATTTCTTTAAACTTAGCAAAAGCTTTACCTGAATGTAGCGCTTCTTCCAACATTTCCCGTGCTTGTTCCAAAGTATCAGCTTTTTTCGCTAATACAACCATTTGGCTTCCTAAAACATAGCACATTTCTTCTAAGTCTTTCGGTCCTTTACCCTGGAGCGTTTCAATTGCTTCGACTACTTCTAAGCTATTACCGATTGCTTCTCCCAGAGGTTGTGACATATCAGAAATCACCGCCATCGTTTGACGATTTGCTAGTTTACCGATTTGAACCATGGTAGAAGCTAGGCGTTTGGCATCTTCTATATTTTTCATAAAAGCGCCGTCTCCAGTCGTGACATCTAAAACAATCGCATCGGCTCCAGCAGCAATCTTCTTACTCATAATCGAGCTAGCAATCAATGGAATAGAATCAACTGTTGCTGTCACATCACGTAAAGCATATAACTTTTTATCGGCTGGGGCTAAATTCCCAGACTGACCGATAACTGCTACTTTACTCTCATTGACTAGTTCCACAAACTTATCTTCACTTAATTCGATTTGAAAACCTGGAATGGCCTCTAATTTATCAAGCGTGCCTCCAGTATAGCCCAAACCACGACCAGACATCTTAGCGACAGGCACACCGACACTGGCTACTAAAGGCGCCAATACTAAAGTTGTGGTATCACCCACCCCTCCTGTAGAATGCTTGTCCACTTTTATTCCTTCGATATTTTCTAGATTCACGACATCTCCAGAATTTGCCATCGCCAGGGTTAAATCTGTAATCTCTTGGTCCGTCATATCCTGGTAAAAAATTGCCATCGTCAACGCACTCATTTGATAATCCGGAATTTCACCGTTCGTATAACCAGTGACAATCCACTCAATCTCTTCTTTTGATAAAGACTGGCCATCACGCTTTTTGGCAATTAAATCAACCATTCGCATAAATTCTCCGCCCTTTCACAATACTTTATTATACATCAAAAAGAACAAGGCTTCATCCACCTGAGTAAAACAGTTTACGTATTTTAACAAAAACATGAAAGCCTTTGCAAACTTAATATAGCTCACTTTTATTCTTTTGTCAACGGACGGACGCTCTCACGAATTATTAATTTAGTATTAAAAACTTTATTAGGGATTTCTCGCTCAGGATATTCAATCGCATCGACTAAAAATTTCGCAGCAGTATATCCAATTTCAAAAATAGGTTGGGCGATTGTTGTTAACGGCGGTACCATCGATTCAGTCAGGCTCATACCATCAAATCCAACCACGGAAATATCTTCTGGAACTTTCTTGCCCAACTCGTACAAAGCTTGGTAACAGCCCATCGCCATTGCATCATTCGCACAAAAGATTGCAGTTAATTCATTATCTTGAGCCATCAATTGTTTTGTTGCTAAATAGCCCCCACGAACTGTTAACTCACCAGCAACGGTACGATTTTTATGAAACGGAATATTCAAATCTTTCAAAGCATCCTTATAACCATTCAAACGTTCTTCTAATTGATAATACCCCGTTTGTTCTTGTAACATGCCGATTTTTTGATGCCCTTGTTGTGATAAATATACAATCGTCTGATAACAAGCCTCATATTCTTTAATAATTATACGACCATGGTCACGTTGATTAATCCCTCTATCAATCAAAATCAGCGGCATTTGATCACGATAACGATTATTTTTTCGAAGTTCTTCAGGAATTAAATTTGGCGTTGCTAATAACACACCATCTACTGAACGATGCGCTAACTCATCTAAAAATTTAATTTCTTTGTCCGGATCTTGCTGACTGTGACACAACACCAACATATATCCTAAAGGGTCTAAATAACTTTCCGCTCCTTCA
The DNA here is from genome assembly GCF_052119425.1 of Enterococcus cecorum. Taxonomy (GTDB): domain Bacteria; phylum Bacillota; class Bacilli; order Lactobacillales; family Enterococcaceae; genus Enterococcus_E; species Enterococcus_E cecorum_C. The sequence continues at coordinate 6,207 of NZ_JBQKFH010000014.1, read as the reverse complement.
ACAATCTTGGTAAAAAAGAGGTCAGTCACTTCAGGAACAATCATCCCAATTGTTTTTGAATGACGATTGATTAAATTGGAAGCAAAAAAATCTGGCTTGTATTGATATTCATTAACAATATCTAAAACGCGCTTCCTTGTTTCCTCACTAAAACGACTACCTTTATTATTTAATATTTGCGAAACAGTTGTAATTGATACTCCTGCCATTTCAGCAATTTGTCGAATGGTCAGCTTCATCCCCATTCCTCCTATCAATAAAATTGTAGCAAAAAGAACAAAAATTTCCCATAAATCTTTTATAGTATTTTTAACTAAAATGAGAAATATTCGGTTTTTCTCTGAGAATGTTCGTGTTTTTATGTGCTTTTTATGAGAAAACGTTCTATTTCTCACTAAAATTTTAAACGCTTACAATTGTAACTGCTAACAATGACCCTTTTTGTATCATTATTAGCTCGAAAAAAAAAACATTTATCTTATTTCATGCTTTGGATAATGTAATAACCCTTATCCTTCTTTAAAATTTCTGCATTTCCAAAAACTTCTTGCATTTTCTTTTGGGCACTCGGCGCTCCTTGCTTTTTCTGAATAACGACGGTCAAAGTTCCTCCAGGCAATAGCAAGTCATAACTATCCGTCAAAATTGCATGTACCACTTTTTTTCCTGCTCGAATAGGTGGATTACTAATGATTGCTGCATACTGCTTTTGATGGATATCTTCATAGATATTTGACAAATGAATATCTACATTATCAATTTGGTTTTGAATTGCATTTTTTCGTGCTAATTCTAAAGCTCGTTCATTAACATCAACCATTTCTACTTCTCGATTTGATGCGTATGCTAAAGATAAACCAATTGGACCATAACCACAGCCCACATCTAATAACGGTCCTGATGGTAAATTTTCGGCACTAAATGTATCGATTAATACCCGTGAACCATAGTCAATCGTGGCTTTTGAAAAAACACCACTATCCGTCGTAAACTTAAATTGCTTTCCTTTTAATGTAAAAGTAAAGTTTTGAAATTCGTGTCCTAAATTTGTATTGTTACTATAATAATGATTCATTCATCTATTCCTATCTGTTTGATTTATTCGTAAGCTGTGAATCTTCCCATCATCCGCTCGTCGCTACCCGAGCCGCTTCACAACCTTTTCCTCGGTGTTCGAAGGGTAGCTACATCGCATCTAAGCCGGCCTGCCTAGGAAAATCTTAATACGCGATGGATTTTCCTGTCATTCCGGACAACCTTAGCTGCTTGTAGCTAATCAACCCTTCTCACAACCTTTTCCTCTTTTATCATACTAGACTTTTGTGTAAAATACAAAATTTTCAAAAGACCATGTAAAGTTATTTTCTTTCATATATTGGTAAGTAATTTTCATATCATCTTGGCTTATTTTATGGTAAACTGAAGTCTGTAATCTTATTTGAATCGAGGGTGTTCAATGGAAAATTTATCCAACTATTATCAAGTTCCTCGTGAACAATGGCAAGGATTTTACACAAATGGCAAAATGTCCTTGACCCAAAGCGAATTAGATAATATCAAAAGTTTAAACGATCGAATTTCAATGCAGGATGTAGAAGATGTCTATATCCCACTTTGTCATTTAATTCAATTATATATGCAAGCTGCTGAGTCCATTGCGTTAACCAAGGGCTTATTTTTACATCGCTATGTGAAAACGCCACCTTTTATTATCGGAATTGCCGGAAGTGTGGCTGTCGGTAAAAGCACCACCGCAAGATTACTTCAGCATTTATTAAGCAAACTATTTCCGAGAAAAAGCGTCCAATTGATTACGACTGATGGCTTCTTACATCCAAATAAAGTCTTAATCGAAAAAGGGATTCTTAATCGTAAAGGCTTCCCTGAAAGCTATGATATGGTCCGTTTACTTGACTTTTTAAATCGCGTAAAATCCGGTGAGAAAAATATCAAAATTCCAACCTATTCCCATGAAGTATATGATGTATTGGAAAATGAATATCAAACCATTCACCAACCAGATATCCTAATTGTTGAAGGTATTAACACACTACAATTGCCAGCTAATCAACAAATTTATGTGAGCGATTTCTTTGATTTTTCGATTTATGTCGATGCGCATCCAAAATTAATCGAAAAATGGTATCTCGAACGCTTTGAGTCCTTATTAGATTCAGCTTTCCAAAAACCAAATAACTACTATTATAAGTTTGCTATCGGGGATCGTAAGGAAGCTTTAGATACCGCCCATCATATTTGGGAAACGATTAATTTAAAAAACCTCAAAGAATATATTCTACCAACCAAAAATCGTGCTGATATCATTTTGCACAAAACAGATAATCACGAAATCGATCAACTCTATTTGAAGAAATACTAACAGACCGACATTTCTTACTATTTGAAGTAAATTTTTGATGAGAATTCTAGGAAATTTTCAGAAATACTTGTAAAATCTAGTCAAAGCGATTAATATTAGTACTTAATAGAAAGCTTTTGAACAAAAAGGCCGGATATTAAATCAATAGAATAAGGGGTATATGATTTTGAAGAATGTTGACAATTTGCCAAACGTTGAAAAAATTATTGTACTAGACTATGGTAGCCAGTACAATCAATTAATTACACGTCGTATTCGTGAATTTGGCGTCTTTTCTGAATTGCTAAGCCACAAAATCACTGCTGAAGAAGTCAAAGCCATCAATCCTAAAGGTATTATTCTTTCAGGTGGACCAAACAGTGTGTACGATGACTCTGCTTTTGGTATCGATGAAGAGATTTTCAACTTAGGAATTCCAGTCTTAGGGATTTGCTACGGGATGCAACTAATCACACATAAATTAGGTGGTAAAGTTGAACCCGCTGTAAACAAAGAGTACGGAAAAGCTGAATTAGAAGTCACTACAAAAGAAGCACAACTATTTGCTAGCACACCAGAAAAACAAGTTGTCTGGATGAGTCATGGAGATTTAGTGACCCAAGCACCTGAGGGATTTGAAGTCGTCGCTACAAGTAAAGATTGCCCAATTGCATCTATTCAAAATGCACAACGTAAAATGTATGGTGTACAATTCCACCCAGAAGTTCGTCACTCAGAATACGGTAATGATTTACTAAAACACTTTGCTTTAGAAATCTGTGGATGTAAAGGCGATTGGAGCATGGAAAACTTCATTGATATGCAAATTGCCAATATTAGAAAACAAGTCGGCGATAAAAAAGTCCTACTAGGTTTATCTGGTGGTGTGGACTCAAGTGTCGTTGGGGTGTTACTACAAAAAGCAATTGGCGATCAGTTAACCTGTATCTTTGTTGATCATGGCCTATTACGTAAAAATGAAGCGGACCAAGTCATGGAAAGTCTTGGCGGCAAATTTGGCTTGAACATCATTAAAGTAGATGCCAAAGACCGCTTCTTAGATAAATTAGCTGGCGTGAGTGATCCTGAGCAAAAACGTAAAATTATCGGGAATGAATTTGTTTATGTGTTTGATGATGAAGCCGCAAAACTTGCTGGTGAACAAGGAATTTCTTTCTTAGCACAAGGCACACTTTATACCGACGTCATCGAATCAGGAACCGAAACTGCCCAAACAATCAAGTCACACCACAATGTAGGTGGACTACCTGAAGATATGCAATTTGAATTAATCGAACCATTAAACACTTTGTTCAAAGATGAAGTGCGCGCATTAGGTACACAGCTTGGTATGCCAGATAGTATCGTTTGGCGTCAACCATTCCCAGGCCCTGGTCTAGGAATCCGTGTCCTTGGCGAAATCACAGAAGAAAAATTAGAAATCGTCCGCGAATCTGATGCTATCTTACGTGAAGAAATTGCTGCAGCTGGTCTTGACCGCGATATTTGGCAATACTTCACAGTTTTACCGGGCATCCGTTCAGTCGGTGTGATGGGTGATGGCCGTACTTACGATTACACAGTGGGTATCCGCGCGGTGACTTCAATCGATGGCATGACTGCTGACTTTGCCCGTATTCCATGGGATGTTTTACAAAAAATCTCTGTACGAATCGTTAATGAAGTCGCTCATGTCAACCGCATCGTGTATGATATCACTTCTAAACCACCTGCAACTGTTGAGTGGGAATAAGAGAAAAGAGTCTAGAATCCTTTATTTATAAGGAGTCTAGGCTCTTTTTGTATTATGCAACCAATATGAATTAACTTAATACCATCTATTATCTCTGTATTCAGGAGTAATAAACGAATCTTGCTAAAATGCATATCATTCGTTATTCTCATTTCTTATTTCTACTACATTAGGGTACTTCTCTATTTGATTAATTACGCCTGTATGTGTATTGCGTACAAATATGACGTCACTAACAATGGGTATTAAATCAATTCTCAATCGTCCCATATATTTTCCAAACAATTTGGACACTGATAATGAATGTCTGATTTTATTACATAATTTTCCACTTGAAATAATTTGATAATTTTTTTCAAAACTTTCTCATCTGAAAGATAGCACTTATCTATATAGATAATACTTTGATTGTTTCGTTCATCAAAAATAACTCTTCCTCGGGGTACATTAATATAATCATCTGTATCAAACTTAAAAATAAGCGAGTCGAACAGCTCCCAATGATCGCTATTACTATCATATAGCCCATTTAAAAACCTTCCTTTTTTATACGGTATATGATTTGCGATAATTTCACCATTACTACAAATAAAAAAAATTCCTATTCTATTCATTGCGCCATGTCCTCCTGTATGACTAATTATATCACTCATTTTTATTTGCAACCAATACTAGCAAATTTTATTATTGTTTATACTAGTCAAAACCGCTTAATTACATCAAATCAAGCCTTATGAATTGTTAATTACATAGAGTGGAAATAATACAAAAGAGCTTAGAATTCTTTATTTATAAGGGGGCTAGGCTCTTTTTTAGTTTCTCCTATTTTTCTACTCTTTAAGATCGTACTTTGAAAGAAAGAAAATACATTCACGCAATTAGTCTGTTGATGAATCTAAGAATATCGGGAAGGATGAATGTTGATGAGAAGAGTAATTGCCCTAGCCGCGAACTATGGCTATTTAGACAAGGTTGAGACGACTTTGAAATCCATTTTTTAACATACACCAAATGCTGAAGTCTACCTCGCTAATATGGATATCCCACAAGAATGGTTTATCGCTATTAATGAAAAGTTGGCAACCATCGACAGTAAACTTTATGATTTGAAATAGACTTAAACGAACTTGAAATTGGTAAGGTGAACTTTGACCATATCAATGATTACTCCTATGTTCGACTTTACTTACCGCGCTTGATTGAAGCAGATCGAATTTTATACCTAGATAGCGATATTATCGTCAATGGTAATTTAACTCCTTTTTTAGATTTAGCACTTGAAGACGGTGCGACTTTAGATATCAAACATATGAAGGCCTACAATTCTGAGGTGATATTAATCGATTGCGCGCAGTGGCAACAATATCATTTAGAGGAAGCTTGCTACCAAATTATACGCCAAGAAAGCCAAATTACCAACGGCGACCAAAACGTGATTAACTTAGCTTGTCGCGATTATGTCCAAGAATTACCGACTTACTATAATTATCAAGTCGGCTATGATATGACTGCTAGTTACGGCCGAATGAAACCGCTATTTGAAGAATTATTAGACGACCAAGCTCTTATCATCCACTTTTTAACACCAGATAAGTCCTGGAATCATTTGGCCGACAGCGAGAATTATGGTGGACCTATCGCAACTTAGAATGGAGCGAAGTCGTTAGCAAATCCGAAGTTAATATCAAACAAAGTACCCTTGATTTTCACTCGGTCCGATCAACTTGACCCACTCGAACAACTGATTACCACTCTGCCAGAAGCTCAGTTTATCATCGCTGCCTTTACTGAAGTTAGCAGTAAAATCAAACAGCTGCCGCAATACCCTAATGTTTGGGTGCAATATGCCACAACGATGGATCGCCTGTTAGCCACGGCACAGAACGCACAACTCTTTTTAGACCTGAGTGATCCGATTGACGAAGATGTCCAATCTCAACTACAAGCGTTAGGTAAACCTTTTTTAGCCATCAGACGTCCTGACGTAAGCGTCCAATAACAAGGTGTATCGCATCTATCTAGTCCTCCAGTTATACTGTATTCAAACAGAAGATTGGAGGTTTTTTATGATGAAACAACCCATTGTCCCTCTAGC
>NZ_JBQKFH010000013.1:0-65796 GCF_052119425.1 Enterococcus cecorum | reverse complement strand
GCTTATTTGCCATGGTCAGAAACTGTACAAGCAGATTGTAAATAAAGAAAAGAATCTCCAAAGTCGAGTGACTTTGGAGATTTTCAATATACCTCGTTATTGGGCGCTTACGAGTAAACTTCGCCTATTATTAAAAAATTCTATAACAATAATTACGCTATCTGTTTGCGTTTTCACGTACAAAGGTGTACAATACGGGCAGGATGTAAGGAGAGAAAAATTTATGAAAAGAGTAACTTATACGAAAGAAATGATTGTCGACGCTGGATTAAATGTTATCTTTGAACAAGACTTTAAACATTTGACCGCTCGGGCAATTGCGAATGAATTAGGCTGTTCCCCACAACCCATTTATTTGCAATTTGAGAATATGGATGATTTAAAAGATGCGATTGTCACTAAGTTATGGCAACGATGTCATAATTATATGGAGCTCAAGCATAAAAAAGATAGCCGTAAAATGATAAATTACCCCTTATCTTTTATCCGCTATGCATTAAAGAAACCAAATTGGTATCAGAGCTGTTTTCAAGATATGAGTGGTAATCCAAAAGAGGTAAATGAAAAGTTAAAAACCTATTTTATGACGGAGATTTTTGAATTTGAACGTAACTTAACAGATAAAGAACAAAAATTCTTCTTTATTGAGGCCTTTGCATATATTCATGGGCTAATTGGTGCGGTAAATAGTGGTCGTATTCGTAAAGATGAGTCACAAATAGCACACAGATGGGAAAACTACTTACAGGATTTAGCACAAAGATATCCATTAAGTTTTGAGGCACAATAACAATATGTAAACTTTCTTGTTATCATATTAGAAAAGAGCTATTGCAAGATTTTGCTAAGCGCATTAAAATATGGGTGAATAAAGGAGAAGTTCTGTATAGGAGAAGTAATCTAAATGATTGGAAAAAGGATAGCAGTAAATTAAATGGTGCTTTTGTCTGAAAAAAACAAGAGCGCCATTTAATTTTTTATTTTCACACCTTGGATTCTATTGAGGTGTTTTTTTGTGCCTGATTTGTTAACTTGTTTTTATTCCATATGTAGGATAAAATGGAGAAGTGTGATTTTATAGAAAAGGAAGGAAATCATGGAAGGCATTTTACCTTTATGGAAAGAACGTGGCTTAACGAGTCATGACTGTGTATTTAAGTTACGCAAAATTTTACATATGAAAAAGATTGGTCATAGCGGAACTTTGGATCCTGATGTTGATGGCATTTTACCAATCTGTATCGGACGGGCGACTAAGGTTGTTGAATTTTTGACGGATTCTGGAAAAGTATATGAAGGCGAAATTACTCTAGGCTATTCGACGACGACAGAGGATGCGAGTGGGGAGATTGTTGATTTAACACCCGTTGAAAAAGTTCTGTCAAATGAATTGATTGATAGCACAATGCAGACTTTTATTGGTGAGATTACGCAAATTCCACCGATGTATTCAGCAGTTAAAGTGAACGGTAAGCGATTATATGAATATGCACGTAATGGCGAAACTGTTGAAAGACCTGTCAGAAAAGCTCAAATTTATCGTTTTCAAAGAATCACGGAACCAGTCTTTGATGCGCAAAAACACACGCTATCATGGCGTTTTCAGGTAGCTTGTGGCAAAGGTACTTATGTCCGTACGCTAGCTGTTGATTTAGGTGAAAAATTAGGTTTTGCGGCTCATATGTCCGATTTAACACGGATAAAAAGTGGAGGTTTTACCAAAGAGCAAGCCGTAACTTTAGACCAAGTAGCTCAAGCGATGGCAAACAATGAGGTAGAAAAGCTGCTTTTACCCATTGAGTATGGGGTTCGTGATTTTCCACGCATTGATATTTCTGAAGAGTTGACCAAAAAAGTGATGAATGGGATGCGGATTCCGTATTGGCAATTTGGCTTTAACACATGTCCAGATCGTCCAATCGCTTTATATTACAACGAGTGCGTATTAAGTATCTATGAAGTCAGTCCAAGTGATAAGAATATGCTTAAGCCGCAAAAAATGTTAAGAACGCAATTAGAAATGAAGGAATAATAGTTATGAATATCATTGAATTAAGACATCCATTTGAAAAAGAACGCGTAATCAAGGAAGAAGTTGTTTTGGTGCTCGGTTTTTTTGACGGGGTACATCGTGGGCATCAAGCAGTGATTGAACAAGGAAAAAAACTAGCAAAAGAAAAAAATCTAAAACTGGCGCTGATGACTTTTAATCAACATCCATCCATCGTTTTTCAAAAAATGTCTAAAGAAACGATGACTTATTTAACGAGTATGCATCAAAAAGCGCAATTATTTGAGAAAGCTGGCGTGGATTTATTATATGTTGTTGATTTCACTTCTGCCTTTGCAAAATTAACACCCGAAGAATTTATCGAACAATATATCATTGGGTTACATGCTAAAGTAGTTGTGGCTGGATTTGACTATACATTTGGCTATCGAGGAAAAGCGACGATGACAGATTTAGCGCAATTAGCGAACCAACGCTTTGAAGTAATCGAAGTCCCTGAATTAAGCGAACATGGACAAAAGGTTAGTTCGACTGCCATTCGCCAAGCTTTGGCAAAAGGCGATATGCAAGCAGTCAATGAATTATTAGGCTATCCTTATACGATAGAAGGAACAGTGATGCATGGCGATGCGCGTGGCCGAACACTGGGATTTCCTACAGCGAATATTCGTTTTGCCCCAACGACGCGCTTACCAATCGAAGGCGTGTATGTTTGTGAATTTAAAGTCGGGAATACCTGGCATCACGCTATGGGATCGATTGGCCATAATGATACGTTTGGAGAAGGCCGTAAATTAACAGTAGAGGTCTATATTTTAGATTTTCATCAAGAAATTTATGGAGAATTTGTGGAAGTACGTTGGTTACATCTACTTCGTGAACAAATCAAATTTGATGGAGCTGAGAGTTTAATTCAACAACTCCATCAAGATGAGCAAGATACAAGAGATTATTTTGCAGCCTTAGCAGAGTAATCATGATTTTTGAACATTGATTAGCTGAAATTCTTCGCTATCAGGTACTTTTATGATGAGAAATCCGTCTGGCAAAGTCGCAGGGGAAACGTCTTTGATATTTTTTCCGCTTGCAATTTGTGCCATACGGATTAATTCTTTTTCATCTTTACTGCTGGCTACGAGATTTCCGAGATTAAAGAGTACATTTTCTTCCATAACAATCACTTCCTTGTGTATATTATATCAAAAATGAGAAAGAAAGGGGGATGGAAATGTTAGAGGCGATTTCAAGTTATATTCATATTCCATTTTGTGAGCATATCTGTTATTATTGCGATTTTAATAAAGTCTTTTATGAAGGACAACCCGTAGATGAATACCTAGAAAAACTGGATTTGGAAATGAAATTATGGCTAGAAAAATATCCGCAACAACAAACACCAACCATCTACATTGGGGGAGGGACGCCAACTTCTTTAAATGATGCTCAGTTACGTTCTTTATTAACAAGTGTAACCAAATATTTTGATGTGACGACAACCAAAGAATTTACTGTTGAAGCGAACCCAGGAGATTTAACAGAAAATAAACTTCATATTATGCAAGAATTTGGGGTCAATCGGTTATCAATGGGTGTGCAGACTTTTAATGACCGCTTGCTAAAGAAAATTGGTCGGAAGCATACGGTTAAAGATGTGGATGATACACTGAACTTTTTAGCGAAGAATCATTTTGATAATGTGAGTATTGATTTGATTTATGCTTTACCAGGTCAGACGCAGCAAGATTTTGATGAGACCTTAAAGCAAGCACTTAGTTATGACTTGCCACATTACTCGATGTATTCTTTGATTTTGGAAAATAAGACGATGTTTATGAATTGGGTGCGCAAAGGTCGATTAGAATTACCTAGCCAGGAAGAAGAGGCGGGAATGTTTGCCTTGGCGATGGATGTGATGCGTCAAAAAGGTTATGAGCAGTATGAAGTTTCAAACTTTGCTAAACCAGGCTTTCAGTCACAGCACAACCTTGTTTACTGGAATAATGAGTACTACTTTGGCTTCGGCGCTGGGGCTAGTGGATATGTCGACAAAGTAAGATATAAAAATCATGGACCGATTCAACATTATTTAAATCCTTTACGAAACCAACAATTGCCCATTCTCTCTGAAGAAACCTTAGATCAAAAAGCACGTATGGAAGAGGAGATGTTTTTAGGACTCCGTAAAGCACAAGGCGTCTCCATTGCGCACTTTAATGAGAAATTTGGTGTTGATTTCCATCAAATATACGGTTCTGTTGTTGAAAATTATGTATCTAAAGGATTACTCAATCAAACGGATGACGGCTATATTCAACTAACCAAAAAAGGACTTTTTCTAGGGAATGAAGTATTTGAGGGATTCTTACTTTAGCTTGTGAATTCATTGTATATTAATACTAAATAGCTTTCAAAAGTTATGATTTTCCGTGTATCTTTTTTGATATTAGCATACGCCATACTTATTTGTTAAATTGATATTTTTTCAAAACTTTTGAACGAAATACAGTAGGAAGTATTCAGATGAATAGATTGTACTTATAATGAATACAATATAGACTCCTAGGTGTAAGATCATTTATTTTGTGATATTACACCTTAGTGAGTCTTTTGTGTCAAATATTTATATTGCAAAAAAAGATAGCTGTACTATTAGTGTGAGTGATATAATTGATATGAGTTACATTTCATGTTTTTCAAGTTTGTACATAATTGTGGCAATCCATACAGAAATAAATGATGGTAAGAATGCGAGCATGAGATAGGCCGGACTACTGACTCCCCCTTCGATTAACTTTTCAATGTCAGTACCTTTAATAAAATTATCAACAGCCACCTGATACAAAGTGATATAAATGAGTCCCCATTGAATATAGTGTTCAATTAAGGTGAAGATGGTCATTGATATATGCCATTTATTTGCAAGTTTACTGACTAGAAAATATAAAATGACTCCTGAAACCAAAATTAGCATAAACATTGTCATAAAGGGGGACTTTCCAAGTGGTGTTACGATATATTGGCTGATGAGCAAAAGTCCAAATACTAGGATTAAAAATACAGTTGTTGAAAAGAATAGCATTGCGGCAAAAACAGCTAAAGTTTTAAAGAAAAAAAAACGTTCAAGTCGTTTGGAATTAATCACTCTTCCTAAAAATAGTAGTAAAACTAAAAGTATAATCTCGTTCATTTCTAACCCCTCCATTTTTCATCATAACAGAATGATGATATTTTATCAAATTTATTAGCATCACGAATAAATAACCTAATATGATAATTTACAATCGAAAAATAAACTGGAAATCAAAGGTCGTTTTCACTATAATAAAATGCATGAAAAGGGGGAAGACAGATGATTCAACGTGTTTTAAAACAAGCAAAAGAGACGTTAAAAGATTTAAATAAGAACAAATGGCGCTATTTGTATACAGGGATTTTAATCCAGTTAATATTTGGTGTTGCGGGAAGCTTTATACTTAGAAGAATCTTTGGCTTTGTATTGTTGATGACAGGACAGGATAATTTGAATAACACAAATATTATTCAGATACTCTTGAATCCAATTGGGTTTATTAGTTTAATTGTTTATTTAATATTGCTGGTAGTATTATTATTTCTTGAATACCAAGTTTTTTGCTTAATGATTCTAGGGGCAAGCAACCAGAAAAAAATAGCATGGAAAGAATTATTTCATCCAACGCATTTAAAGTTGAATAAGCAAAATATATTCAACGGATTGTATTTTTTAGTATATGTTATTTTAGGAATTCCGATTGCCAATTTAGGTTTATCTACTACTTTGACAAACGAACTATACATTCCGGATTTTATTACAGGTGAATGGAGTAAGTCACCAACTAGTGCAGTTTTACTATTTGTTGGGGGCTTGACATTGATTTATTTAGCCTTTCGTTTTTTATTTGTAGTTCCATTATTTACACTGACTGATTTGAATTTCCCACAAATTTATAAGCGAAGTTGGCAAATGACAAAAGGTAAATTAATTGAATTTTTCTTAAGTTTTACATTGATTGAATTTGTATTACTGCTCATATTATTGCCTGTGTTTTTATTATCTATAGTTTTAGCCTTAATTTTAGATAATAACGGCAGTAATCTATTCTTAGAAAGTTTATTATTGACTTTGATTAATGGATGTATCTTTGCCACCAATTTATTTGTAAAAATTGGTATTTTTCATTTACTGATTCAAAATATGCAATCGTTTAGCAATAATTTACCTTTACATAATGTCCAAAAGAAACGCAAATTTGCAAGTTTGGCCTTATTATTTATGGTTTTTGCAAGTTTTTATTTAGGTGAAACCAATCAATTGGCAACGCTAGAATATAATCCAAAAATTGAAATTGTCGGTCATCGTGGCTATGTAGCTAAGGCGGTTGAAAATTCAGTAGAAGGATTGAGAGCCGCTAAAAAAATGAAGGCAAATTATGTTGAATTGGATTTACTTTATACAAAAGACCATCAGTTTGTAGTCATGCACGATAATGATTTAAAACGTTTGGCTGGTCTAGATAAAAAAGTGTCTGATTTACCTGCTAATAAAGTAATCGGCTTAAAAATCAAACAAGATGGACATACAAGTAAGATTGTAAGCATGAAAGATTATTTGAAAATCGCGAAGCAGTTACATATGCATTTGATTTTAGAATTAAAACCTACTGGAAACGAGGACAGTAGCTATGTTATTCGCTTTGTAAATGAGCTTAAGAAAAGTGGAATGGAAAATCAAGTTAAAATTATGTCGCTGGATCTTCCTACGATTCTTGCTGTAGAAAAATTAGATCCTGACTTAGATACAGGGTATGTTATTCCAATTCAGTTTGGAAAACTGCCGAATGAACCAGTAGATTTTTATGCTATCGAGGATTTCTCCTATCGTCCTCAGTTAGCAGAAGAGGTTCATCAAATGAATAAAAAATTATTCGTATGGACAATCAATTCGCCTGATAAGATCCGCTATTATTTACAAACCCCAATTGATGGGTTAATCACGGATGAATTAAAGACAACAAATCAAACCAAAAATGAATTAGGACACGATAAAAGCTATATTGATCGTTTATTGGACTTAGTACAGCCATTACAATGATTATGAAAATATCGATGAATGGATTATTTTGGCTCTTTTCGGAAGGTTTCTAATTGATTAAATGAAACATAGAAAATGAATAGATAAAACCTAAATTAGCTAGTCAGTTTGTATAGATTTAGAAAATCAATCTAGCGTATAAACAAAAATGCCATCCAAGGAAAGTTTGTCCTAGGATGGCTCTTTTATTATTTAGCGATAGTCTGTCAAAATAGCAACGCTTCTTGTTTTTGTTTAAATTCTTGGTATACTTCTGTCATTAAGACGGTATCTTCTACTAGTTTTTCGAGTCTAAAATGAATATCGATATTTTCGATTTCATGGCGGTTAAAATCTTGTCCTTCAATAAAGACAATCTCAGGCAAGACTTGAGCTTTCATATACGATAATATTGGTTTTAGTTGCATTTCAGGGACGAGATAGTGCTTGCTAGAACCAGCTGTGACTACAATACTGACTACTTTATCACGCAAGGCTTTTTCCGGTAATAAGTCAAATATATTTTTTAATGAACCTGGAATTGAAGCTTGAAAGATAGGTGTGCCAATGATAATCGCATCAGCTTGCATTAATTTACTGGCTACTTCGAGTGTGTCACCAGTGTATTCTAAGTAATTACGGCCATCGCTAAAGACTAAATCTTTTTCGCGAAGATCAATCATTTCGACTTCAGCTTCCGGAAATTTTTGTTTGAGATAATCTGTGGTTTTTTGAATGGCAATGGCAGTCTTACTACCGATTGTTGCACTTGATAAGGTTACAACTTTCATCGTTTATTTCTCCTTTGTATATTTTTTGACGGCTGGTAGAATGGTCGTACCAATCATTTCAATATTTTCCATGACTTTCTTAAATGGCATGCCACCAAAATCGATTTGAGCCATGTAACGTTGATGACCGAATTCTTCATATTGATAGAGAATTTTTTCAATAATCTGTTGCGGACTACCGATAGCCATTACGTCTTTAGGATGCGCACCATTGGCAAATAAGCGTTTGTTAAAGCCAGTACCATTCGCGATTTCAATTCCTTTATTGACATATGGATAAAATTCGCGTAAAGCTGTTTGACTATCTTTGGCTGCATAGAAAAGTCCGGTAGTTGCTACTGGGAAATCATCTGGGTTATAGCCATTGATGGCCAAACTTTCACGATAAGCCATGACTGAACGTTTGAAGATACTTACCGGACCGCCTAGCATTGCAATGGCCATTGGAACACCTTGACGGCCAGCTTTAATGGCACTTTCTGCAGGACCACCGACTGCTCGCCAAATGGGCATCTTATCGTTTAATGGTCGTGGTAAGACTTCTGCATTCTTTAATGGTGCGCGGAAATTGCCTTCCCAGGTGACGAATTTCTCTTGATTGATTTTTAGTAGGAGTTCAAATTTTTCTTCAAATAGTTCTTCATAGTCTTTTAAATCATAGCCTAGTAATTCAAACAATCCTACACGTGATGCGCGTCCACCAATAATCTCTGCGCGTCCATTTGAAAGTAAATCTAATGTCGCAAAGTTTTCATAAATACGGACGGGATCAGAAGTAGAAACGATGGTAGCAGCTGAACCAATTTTAATTTTTTTAGTGGCTTGACTGACTGCACCTAACATGACGGCGTGGGCCTGTCCAACAAAGTATTTTTGATGGCTCTCACCAATACTGAAAAAATCAAGGCCTGCTTGTTCGGTTAAGACAGCTTCTTGGACAATTTGGTCGACACGTTCTTTGGCTGAAATCCTTTCTCCGGTTAGGGCATCTGGCATATGGTCACCTAAGGAATAAAGGCCAAATTCTAAACCATTTTTAGGGTCAATTCGATAATCTTGCATACTCATAAACTTTTCCTCTTTTCTTTTGTGTTTTCGTTTTACGTGTAAAGTGTACGGCGTGTTGTATAATTTGTGAAGTAGGCACTTTAAAGGCAGTAGGTATCTTTTAGGAAACTTTTTTTGCTACCAAGACATTTTATTCATAAAATTATTTAAGAATTTATTAAGAGATACCTTAGAACAAGAAATAGCATTTTTAACAATCCTTCTTTCCTTCAGTACGATAAAAATAGTTTTGATAACAAATAGGAATAGGGGAAAACGGATGGAGAAAAAAGTTTTAGTTGTAACTGGTGCTTCTAAAGGTATTGGTTTACAAATCGTTTTAGCTGGATTAAAGGCGGGTTACCAAGTCGTCGGAACAAGTCGTAATAAAGAACGTTTAACCCAAGAAGTTCAAACGCAATTACCTGAGTTTCAGTCCAATTTTTATGCGGTGAATATGCCATTTGATGAAGAGGGGATTCGTCAAGGCATTACAACATCAAATCAATCATGTGGTCGAAGAAGTCAATCAAAATGTTGCTTTGAGCCAAAGTACAGAACATGAATAATCAGATGCACGAGTCAAAATCAGGCTCGTGTTTTTTGTTGTATCATCATTGAATTAATGATATGCTCAAACTATGAATAAAATGCTGTGAGGAATAAGATGAATAAAGCGCAATATCAAACTATTTTTAAAGAAGGTAGAGTATTAATAAACCAGCATAGTCTCATTAATTTACGTGATTATCGTAGTAGAGGTTTCTATTATGGAGAATTTTATCATGATTTTGTTATCCTCAAGACAAAGGTTAGTATGGGGTCTGTTAGAAGTGATAGTTGTCAATGTCAGACGTTTGGGAAATACGGTGCTTGTGAGCATACCATGGCTTTAAGGGCAGAAGTAGGCTTGCCGATTTCGTGGGAGGATGCTTATGTAGAGCTGCACGATGAGGAAAATGAAAAGAAAATCGAAGCTGCCAAAGTCGATGCTTTATCACAATTCATGGATAGTCTGCAAAATCATTTTTTAGTTTCCGTAAGTCCAGAACAATTACAGCCACTTAAACTTTATTATCAGCTCGATTATGCTCAAAAATCAGGGCAAGCTGCCTTTTATTTAAGACTGTATGTCAATAATGGAAAGCGTAATTACTTGATAAAAAATATTCACGAATTTTTAAATAAGTGCTATTATACAGATCACTACAAGTTGACGCCTAAAGTATCGATAGCAGTTGCCCCAGAGTGTTTTTCAAAAGAGGACTTTGCGTTGATTCAATGGTTGATGGCTTCTCATTTAGGACATTTAAACTATGTGGATTATCGCGAACAAAGTCAAGAGAAAGAAGTTGTGTTAGATAGTACGACAATGGACGAGCTGTTAGAAAAATTCCCAAATCATTTACTAAAAATCACTGTAGATAATCGAGAATTTACACAATTTCATTCCATGCCAGCTGATTTGGATTCATTTATTACTTGTCATATCCAAAAGGTCGATGAAAATCAAGTATCATTATTTTTCGAAGATGCTATTGAAATGACTGACTTTACGTATTTGTGCGCGGTGATTGAGGGACAACTATATCGTTTGGATTATCAGTCTATTTTGTTATATGACGCTTATTCTGACTTTCAACAAAAATTATATCGTTATGTGACGTGGCAGTTTGATAGGTTGATTTACGGTTTTGATTCAATCTTTCGTTTCTCCTTACAAGAGGCAAATGCTTTCTTATCTAAATATTTACCAGTAATTCAAAAATTTGCGGTTGTGGATATTGATCCGACTTTGACAGAAAATATGATTGTTGCGCCATTAGTTCCGAATTTTTATTTTTCTGAGGTAAGATTTGGGGTCCAGTTAGACTTGACGTTGCAATATGGTGATATCGTGCTTGCGAAAAAATCAGCTTATCGCCAAAATGCTGACCAAGCCAATCAGTTAATTCGTGATATCGATCAGGAAAATCGTATCGAACAGTTTATTTTGGCTAATCAATTTGTCGAAAAAGAGGCTAGTTATCAATTATCGATTTCTCGTGATGAAGACTTCTATCATTTCTTAAAATATACACTGACGCAATTTGCCCAATTCGGTGAAGTGATTTTAGATGAAAAACTTCAAGAAATGTTTGTTAATCAGGAGCAGTATAAGCCAAAATTATCGATTATTAAAAATGGTGGCTTTCTAGATGTATCTTTTGAAGTGGATGGCATTGAGCTAGAAGATGTCGAGCGTGCTTTAGTTGCTTTAAGTAAGAATGCGGATTTTGTGCGATTAAATGATGGCCGCTTGCTTGATTTGTCTCAAGAGGAGTTCCAAAAAGCAAGTGAGTCATTGTCCTTGATTCGGCAAGTCAGTGAACAAAAAGCTAACCAATTCCAGATGCCCTTATATCGCGGTGGACAGTTAGCCCAATTAGAAAATGAGCAAATCGAGGTCAACCAAGACTTTACAACTTTTGTTCAACATTTAACCCATCCACAAGACTATCCGGTGGATTTACCAAGTGGATTAAATGCTAGTTTACGTCCTTACCAATTAACGGGATTTCGATGGTTGAAGATGTTAAGTGATTATCAGCTTGGGGGGATTTTGGCGGATGAAATGGGTCTAGGAAAAACGATTCAGACGATTACTTATCTGTTATCTGAAAAGCAAAATGATCCATCAATGAAGGCTTTAATTATCGTACCAGCCAGCCTTGTTTATAATTGGTATCAAGAGTGTAAGCAGTTTGCACCTGAGTTAAAAGTGCAAGTCGTAAATGGTGGGAAAGATAAACGGGCCGAACAACTCGCGACAGAAGCGGATGTGTATGTGACAAGCTATCAAAGTTTCCGTCAAGATGAAAAATTACATGCCAAAATAGACTATCAAGTGTTGATTTTAGACGAAGCGCAGATGGTGAAAAATAGTCAAACCAAAACGGCTCAGGCTTTGCGAAAATTAACGATTCCAAAACGGTTTGCGCTCAGTGGCACGCCAGTGGAAAATAGACTTGAAGAATTATGGTCAATTTTTCAAGTGATTATTCCGGGATTTTTCCCAAGTAAGGCGAAGTTTAAGAAATTCCCAACCGAATTAATTGCTCAGATGATTCAGCCATTTGTGTTAAGACGGACGAAAGAAGAAGTCTTGCTTGATTTGCCAGAACGAATTGAGACAAATTATTTCAATGAATTAAGCAAAGAGCAAAAAGAAATCTATCTAGCACAGTTAGAACAAATTCAAAAAACGTTAGCCCAAATGAATAGTGACGAGTTTAAAAAGAATCGCATTAGCATTTTAGCTGGTCTAACTCGCTTAAGACAGATTTGTTGTTCGCCGCAGCTTTATTTAGATGATTTTCATGGGGAGTCTGGAAAATTAGAGCAGTTGAAGGAATTACTGACTCAGGCTTTGGAAAACAATCGCCGCATTTTAATTTTCTCGCAGTTTGCTAGTATGTTGAACTTAATCGAAGCAGAGTTAGCGCAGTTAGATATTCCATGCTTCAAATTAGATGGCAGCACACCGAGCAAGCAACGTATGGAAATGGTAGAAGCCTTTAATCAAGGAGATAAACCCGTCTTTTTAATTTCGCTAAAAGCAGGTGGTACGGGCTTGAACTTAACTGGGGCGAATACGGTGATTCTGTATGATTTATGGTGGAATCCAGCTGTAGAAGACCAAGCAACAAGCCGTGCCCATCGAATGGGACAAAAAGAAGTGGTCGAAGTATGGCGTTTGATTACAGAAGGTACGATTGAAGAAAAAATCTATGAGCTCCAACAAAGTAAGCGTGAACTCTTTGATCAAGTTATGCAAGGTGATGAGGCCTCTCTTTCTCAATTAACTGAAGAAGATATCCGCCAAATTTTCCAAGTGGGGATAGAATAAGAATCTTGAAGAATTTCTGAGTATTTTGTGTACGGATGAAATTCTTCTTTTTTTGACTTTTTCTGCCAATTATCTATTGACTTAAAGTGAAGTTTAAGGTGTAGACTTTGGGTGTGAGGTGATGAAGGTGAACGAAATAAGAGAGGTTTTATTGACTGGTGAACGTGTATTGTTTAAGTCCAAATATTTGAAAGTGGTCGATTCAGTTTTTGAAGAGGGGGGAATCTCCGCTAAAAGAAAGTGCTGATTTAGTACTAGAAAACGATATTTTTAGGTGGAAGTACCCATTGTGGTATTGTCAAAATATGGTGGCCCATCATGTTACTTTATTGGATACCGCGCGTTCGGGAATTTGGTGCACGCATAATATTCAGATGCATCATTGCTCGATTCAGGCCCCCAAAATCTTTCGCCGGGCAAGTAAAATTTTACTTGAAGATGTCCATTTTGCACATGCGCAAGAGACTTTATGGAATTGTCGCGAAATCACTTTGAATCAGGTTACGGTAAACGGGGATTATTTTGCGATGAATTGCCGTGATATTCAAGCAACAGATTTACCAATTATGGGCAATTATGCCTTTGATGGTGCAAGTGATATTGAAATTGATGGGGCAAAAATCATATCTAAAGACGCGTTTTTGAACTGTGAGAACGTTGTTGTGAAAAATGCGGTAATCGTAGGTGAATATCTAGGTTGAAATTCCAAAAATGTGACGTTTATTAATTGTACGATTGAGAGTAATCAAGGACTTTGCTACATGAATAATGTGAAGTTAATCAATTGTAAGGTAATACATACAGATTTGGCCTTTGAATATTCGACAGCTGAAGCAACAATTACTACAAAGGTTGATAGTATTAAAAATCCGCTTAAAGCAAATATTCAAGCAGCAAGTGTTGATGAACTTATTTTAGATGATGAATTGATTGATTTTAATCAAGTGAAGATTATGAATACGAAAGGTGAGAAAATCAATGTTTAACAAAAGTATGAAATTAAATAATGGTGTTGTAATTCCGCAACTAGCTTTGGGAACTTGGCTGATTGATGATGATAAGGTAACAGATGCGGTGAAATCTGCATTGCAAATGGGTTATCGTCATATCGATACTGCTCAAGCATATGGCAATGAACGTGGAGTAGGCGAAGGGATTCGTCAATCAGGTATTCCTCGTGACGAAATCTTTATCACATCAAAAGTAGCAGCTGAACATAAATCTTATGAAAGTGCGGCAAAATCAATTGATGATACCCTTAAATTAATGAGGATGGATTATTTGGATATGATGATTATTCATAGTCCACAACCTTGGAAGGAAGTCAATCAGTCAGAAAATCGTTATAAAAAAGAAAATCAAGAAGTTTGGCGTGCACTTGAAGATGCCCTTGAAGCAGGTAAATTAAGAGCTATCGGGGTTTCAAACTTTTTAGAAGAAGATGTGCAAAATATTTTAAAAACAGCCAGAATTAAGCCACAAGTGAATCAGATATTAGCTCATATTTCAAATACACCACTTGATTTAATTCAATATTGTCAAAATGAAGGTATCGCAGTCGAAGCTTATTCACCTGTTGCGCATGGAGAAGCCTTGAAAAATCCTAAAATTGTGGCGATGGCTAAAAAATATGGTGTTTCTGTGGCGCAACTATGTATTCGCTATTGTATTCAACTAGATATGATTGTCTTACCAAAAACGGCGAATCCAGATCATATGCGCGAAAATGCAGATTTATATTTTGAAATTAGTCAAGAAGATATGAAAGAATTGATGGCGATTGATAAAATTCAAGATTATGGTGAAGCTAGTTTCTTCCCGGTTTATGGTGGTAAATTATAATGCATTATGATTTCGATAAAATAATTGATCGTAAGTCCAGTCTTTCTTACGTTTGAATTATGCTTGTCCAAAATCTCAGCTGATTGATGGATTGAACTGTTTGAAAATAGCAATAAAACAATATCAACAATTAGGAAGTGTCAAAAAATGAATCAAAAAATAACTCAAGATGCTGGTAGAAAACAATTAGGGGATTTTGCGCCAGATTTTGCTCATTTTAATGATGATGTATTATTTGGTGAAAACTGGAATATCCCAGGAATTGATCTTAAAACGCGTTGTTTATTAACAGTGGTAACGTTGATGGCTCAAGGAATAACGGATTCTTCATTAACCTATCATCTAGAAAATGCGAAAAATCACGGGGTCAGTAAAGAAGAAATTGTGGCGGCTGTGACTCATGTTGCTTTTTATGCAGGATGGCCAAAAGCATGGGCGGTTTTTCGTTTGGCTAAAGAAGTTTGGTCTGAACAAGCTACAAGTGAAGAAGCCAAAGTCCAACATCAAGCAAGTATGATTTTTCCAATTGGTGAGCCTAATGATGATTATGCGCAATATTTTACTGGTCAAAGCTATTTAGCAAGTATCACAGATGAACAAATTCCCGTACACAATGTCACTTTTGAGCCTGGTTGTCGTAATAACTGGCATATCCATCATGCTAAATCTGGTGGTGGTCAGATGTTGATATGTGTTGGTGGTATCGGCATTTATCAAGAAGAAGGAAAAGAAGCCGTGGTGATGCATTCGGGTGATTGTGTCAATATTCCAGCAGGTGTGAAGCATTGGCATGGTGCTACCAAAGATCATTGGTTTTCTCATCTTGCAATGGCCGTACCAGGGGAAGATACCAGCAATGAATGGTTAGAAAAGGTAAGCGAGGAAGATTATTTAGCCGCACAACCTTTAAGTGAATAAATGTATCAAGTGGATAGCTGAAAAAATAAAAGCTGTCCACTTTTTTTGCCTTTAATTTCACATACAAGTGTCATTTTATTCTTTGGATTGATTGTAGTTCAAAATTTTTAATTGTTTTTTCTGTTTATTTTTAAATAATCGTGCTGCAAACTTATCACGTTTATTTTGTTTCATTATGCTATTTATAAAAGTTGATTTAATAAGGATGAATAACCGATACATAACAATATGTTATATAATTATCTGTGTTTTCATTAAATATTCACTGTTTTTATTTTTGTTAAAACGTTTCAAGAAAGCCCTTTTCAAAGTTTGTGAAATGTTGTATAATCATAGCGTAACTAATGTATGGAGGGTTTAACATGAAAAAAGTGTTAAGTAGTCTTTTGGTGGCTTCAGCAGCGTTATTATTAGTTGGCTGTGGTTCATCATCAAATAAGACAGAAAGTTCAACTTCAACTAGCAAAACAACTGCTTCTAGTTCAGAAGTTGCATCCGGTGCTTCTCAAAAACAAGAATTCACGGATCCTAAAGAATTAAAGGATAGCTATGATGTGATTATCGTAGGTGCAGGTGGTGCAGGGATGTCAGCTGCTATCCAAGCCAAAGAAGCTGGCGCCAATCCAGTCATCTTTGAAAAAATGCCAGTAGTTGGGGGAAATACAACAAAATCTTCTGGTGGGATGAATGCTTCTGAAACTAAATTCCAAAAAGAACAAGGCATTCAAGATAGCAATGATACGTTCTTCAACGACACATTAAAAGGTGGCGGTGGAACCAATGATAAAGAATTGTTACGCTACTTTGTGGATCATTCAGCCGATGCGATTGATTGGTTAGATAGCATGGGTATCACTTTGAACAATATCAGTTATAGTGGTGGGGCAAGTGTCAAACGTATTCACCGTCCAGCTGATGGTTCGGCCGTTGGTGGCTACTTAGTTAAAGGCCTAACAAAAAATGTTTTAGATCGTAAAATTCCTGTATTCTTAAATGCGGATGTAACAAAAATCAATGAAAAAGATGGTAAAGTTTCTGGTGTTACTGTCCAAATTCAAGGAGAAAAGAAAAAGAATATTTCTTCTAAAGCGGTTGTGGTAACGACTGGTGGATTTGGTGGCAATGAAAAAATGATTGTGAAATATCGTCCAGATTTGAAAGGCTATGTAAGTACTAACGCTAAAGGTAGCACAGGTGACGGTATCAAGATGATTGAAAAACTAGGTGGTCAATTAGTCGCTATGGATCAAATCCAAGTGCATCCAACAGTTGTTCAAAAAGATGGTATGTTGGTTTCTGAAACGGTTCGTGGTGAAGGTGGTATCTTAGTGAATCAACAAGGAAAACGATTCTTCAACGAATTAGAAACACGTGATAAAGTCTCAGCAGCTATTTCCGCTTTACCAGAACAATATGCCTACATCGTATTTGATGATGCTTTAGCTAGTCGCGCGAAACAAATTGACTTCTATAAATCTAAAGGTGTCGTGGTTGAAGGTAAGACCATTGAAGAATTAGCTAAGAAGATTAAAGTTCCTGCTGATACGTTGAAACAAACGCTAGATTCATGGAACCAAGATGTCGCTAATAAGAAAGATCCAGAATTTGGTCGTTCTACAGCTATGGATTATGATTTAACCAAAGCGCCTTACTATGCGATTCAAATTGCCCCTGGTATTCACCATACAATGGGTGGTGTGAAGATTAACACGAACACCGAAGTAATTAATACTAAAGGTGAAGTGATTCCTGGTCTTTATGCTGCGGGTGAAGTCACTGGTGGTTTACATGGTAATAACCGTATTGGTGGGAATGCTGTGGCTGATATCGTCATTTTCGGTCGCCAAGCAGGTAACCAATCAGCGGCTTATGCTCAAAGATAATTGATAATTTAAAGTTTTAGATACAGCTCTTTGATTTCAAGGGGCTGTATTTTTTTAGGAAGATAGTTCAGGGGCTCAATATTGACTAATATCAATAGTCGGTTGTGAAACTTGTTTCTCTGTTACACGCGATGTGAAACATTTTAAAGATGAAAAAACACATTTTTCCAGAAATTGCTAAGTGTATTTATTTCAAAAATCCTGTTAAATTAGGATTGTTAAAGAAAGCCACAAAATTTCACTTCTTAACCTGTGGAAAAATAAATAGCGAATTACTTTGCGCTAGGATTAGGGTGGATAGTTGTTTTTTTGTGATTTTTTGGTTATCATGGAAAAGTGAAGAGAGGTGCAGTGATGAATTTACTTTTTTCAATCGATGATACTTATGTGGACCAATGGAAAGTAACCTTATTTTCGATTGTGCATAATTCAAACGTTCAAGCATTCTCAGTTTATGTTTTGCAAAAAGAAGCTTTAGCACGTAATGATGAAATATTTGATTTTTGCAAAAGATTAGGTGTTACTTACTATCCTGTCATTATTGGAAAGGATGAATTCCAAGACGCACCAACTAGTAAACGTTATCCAGAAACGATTTATTATCGGTTGTTAGCGCATGAATATTTACCACAAGATTTGGATAAAGTTTTATATATTGACGCTGATATTTTATGTCTAAACGATATTTCCACGATTTATGAAATGAAACTGGATGATTTTTTATATGCAGCGGCGAGTCATATTGCGGATTCAAATATTCGTGATTTAATTAATAAGGCTAGATTGGGTAATTTTGAGGCGACTTCTTATGTTAATTCTGGCGTGTTGTTAATGAATCTTGAGCAAATACGTCAAACTGTCAAGCGAGAAGACATAATGAATTACATAGCTTCAAATGGGCCGTTATTATTTTTACCTGACCAAGATGTTTTAAATGCGTTATATGGGCATCAAATTTTATTAGTCGCAGATGAGATTTATAACTTTGATGCGCGTTATCATGCTTATTATTATGCGAAAACGGCTGGTCTGATTGATGCAGATTGGATTGTGCAAAATACGGTCTTTTTGCATTATTGTGGCAAAGATAAGCCGTGGAAGAAAAATGCGCGTGGTAAATTTTCTTTTATCTATAAGCATTACCAACGATTAACCCATAAAGTATAGGAAGGAAGTTGTTATGAATATTCAATGGTTTATTGGACATGTATGTAAAGCCAATAAAATTGAAAGAAAATTTGGTACCTTTTTTTAGAATTAACTCAGCGTAAAAGCCTGATTCTACGGGCTTTTTTAGCTTTCCTTTATAATTTTTTAACATTTTGACTTACACCAAAGAATTAGTAAGTATATTGCTATTTAATCAAATATTCTCAATACTTTTAACTATTTTTGGTTTATTTTTTGGTTTGATTATATCAATAAATCTCATTAAATCTATCATGCATCATTCGTTTTAAACTTATCGAGCAATCAGAATTCTTCTGGTTGCTTTTCTTTTTAAAGAATTTTATAGGAGGTGTCTATGAATGCTCTCTTGTTTGATGAGCGACCAATTGTCGCAAATCCTGTCTTGGCCAGAGAATTAGGTTTGAATGAAGCAATTGTACTCCAACAAATAAATTTCTGGCTAGAAGTAAATAAACAAAATGGGAAAAATTTCCACGATGGTAGATATTGGACATATAATTCGATTCGGGCTTGGCATGAGTCCGATTTTTCATATCTTAGTTATGAAACAGTTAAGAGGACTTTTTCAAAACTCGAAAAAGCAGGTTTTCTTTTAACTGCTAATTACAATAAAGATCCAAGAGATAAAACCAAGTGGTATTCATTGGACTTTGAAAGAATTTTTGAATTACAGGAGATGGTAAAAATAAAAAGAAATCAAATTGCAGATAAAGCATTGGATGAAGGAATAAATTCTACATTAACCAATGCATTAGGTCAAAATGACCCAATGGAAAAGTTCAATTTGACCCAATGCACTCGTTCTAAAAGTTCTACTGCATTAGTTCATAATGACCTAATGCATGGTGTCAATTTGAACCAACCATTACCAAATAATACAACAAATAATACAACAGATGTTACTTCATTTTATATCAATCAATCTATTGAAGAGGGGGATGAACTTGAGAAATTAAAGAAACAAGTACAGTATGAATTATTAGTACAGTCAGGGTGTCGAGAAAAATTATGTGAATGGGATGAGGTTTTACCAGTTATTGCTGATGTGTTTTATCAGCATGATGGAACAATTTCAATCAATCAGATGCGATTGCCGATTGACTTTGTAAAAGATAGATTTAGACAGCTGACAATGTATCATATTGACTACATCTGCGAGTGTTTATCAAAGGTTGATACAAACATTCGAAATATCCGTGCTTATATTTTAACAACAGCTTTTAATGCACCTCAGACTATTGGTGCCTATTATTCAAACCAAGTGAAACAAGATTTTGGAGGAAATAACTTATGATTTCAAAAAAATGTAAATTTTGTCTGCGTAAATTAACAATTGGACTGGTTTCTCTTTCCATAGGACTTATATGTCTTAATTCCACACAACTTTCATCTGTAAATTCATTTACAGTATATGCCAATGAAGTAATTTCTCATCGAAATGATGTAGACGGGAGTAGTAAAGATTGGGGTACTCTAAATGGGAATCAATTCGTTGTTGATTATACAGATACAAGTTTGGAGATTTCTAAGGGGGCACATTCGAGCCTTACTGAGAATTATCAGGCTATTCGTATTCCTGAAGCTTATCCATACAAATTATTAGTCAATGGACAACCTAAAACTTTGTCAGATTTTAGGCGTGATAAACTCGGTAAGCTAATCGCAGAGATTGATGGACGTGAAGTTCCATTATTAGATTATGGAATGGTTGAATATCAATTGAACCGTTATTTAGGTCAAGATATTTATAATATATACGGGAACCTTTCTTACACTGCATATGCTTTTCTAACAACTCGAAATTCTCATCACGGGTATTTTGAATTGACAGAAGCAGACAATGTACTAGATACAAATGGTCAATTAGTCACAGGATTTTTTCAGACTCCACAATACTATGAAATGGCTTCAGCATATCAGAAATCAAATGCAGGCTATTTAAAAGTGCAGGTTGGTGACAAGGAGTTATCAACTAACATCATTGATGGTAGACTAAAGGGGTTGAAATCAGCTACTAAAAAATATTTCTTAGTTTTAAATAGTGAGTTTTCAATAGAACCACAAACAGGGAAATCTATTAAGCATTTGAAAGAACTTACTGAAGAGGAAGTTCAGCAATTGAATGTGACCGACCAAAAAGTAAATTCAAATATTGAATTTATAATTGACGGAAAAACATACAAGACGAGTGGAAGAATCAACTCATGGAAAAACTCTACAATCAATCCGTTAAAAACTCGTCTTGCAATTATGTCGATTGGTGATGGAAGCAACCTACATGGATTTGATTTATTTGCTTCTAATCACAACTATATTGAGGTTGTTGAAAAAGTTGATAACACTCCTGTTATTCCTGAATCAATTTCTAAGAAAATTGAGTTTGTAACAGAGGATGGAGAAAAAGTTGGTGACGGACATACAATAACCGGCAACAGAGGGGATGAGGTAACACTTGAAGTGACACCACCTAATGGATATGTGTTTGCAAGTATTCCTCCAACAAGAATTTTACTAAAAGATAATAGCCCATATCAAATTATTGTGAATGAGGTAGTTGGCCAGGAGACTGTTGAAAGGAAAGAGGAAATAAACTACCAGGTAATACGTCAAGAAAATTCAGAAATGTATGAAGATGAAGAAGTTATTGTTAGTAAAGGTAGTAAAGGTATCAGAATAATTCAAGAAACATTCGAAACAAGAAAAGGTACTAGAACACAAAAATTGCTTGATACGAAAACTATTATAAATAAAGAAGCGGTAGACGAAATCATTCAGTATGGGACGAAACAAATTGAAGATGAACAAGTAATATCAAGAACAGAGATTGTACCATTCGATGTAATTGAAGAATCAGATCCAAATATGTATGAAGGTGAAGTTGTAATTGTTACTGAGGGTCAGAACGGTGAGGTAACTATTCATGACCACTATAAAACGTTTAAGGGTGTAAGAGATCCTGAACCATTTAATTCAGAATCTACTGAAACGAAAATAAAAGTTAATAAGGTTGTAAGAATTGGAACTAAGAAAATAGAAGGAGAGACTACTGAAAAAAACAGTGTAATAGCCCCATTTGGAGTTCTTGTTGAGGAAGATGATTCGTTGTTTGAGGATGAGCGAATTATTGTGAGAAATGGCGTTCCAGGGCTTGTAGATTTAGTTACAACTTACAAGACAAACAAGGGGGAGAAGGTTGGTGACCCAATCAATATATCTGAAAATGTTGTAAGAGCACCAGTTGATGAAGTGGTCAAAGTGGGAACAAAACCAATAGAATCTATCACTAGTTCTGAAAAATTGCTTGATATTCCATTCGAAGTGGAGAAAAAAATAGATGACACACTTGAAGAAGGTATTGAGAAAACTATTCAAGAAGGTAAAAACGGTCAGAAAAGAGTGATTATCGTTACGAATTACCTAAGAGGTGTTCAAAATGGTGACGTCCAAATTGAAGAGGAAGTCATTTTGGAACCAGTAAAAGAAATAATATTGGTTGGTACAAAGAAGGTGCAAAAACAGAATCAAACTCCGAACAAAAACGAGACTGATGATAATTCAAAATCTCCAATCCTACCACAGGTAACAGAGGGTGAAAATGGTAAACCAAAAAATCAAGAGTCCAATCGATCTGTATCAGATTATCCAGAGAAATCTAAAGAGAAAATTAGTCAAACGCAAGCGAATGGTAATGACAATTCTGGCAAGAAAATAGTGGCTGAAAAATTGCCCGAAACTGGTGATACAGTTCTAAATCCTTTTTTAGTCATAGTAAGCAGTTTATTGTGCCTAGTTACTTCAATAGGAATGATAATGTGGAAGGATAAGAAATCAGATGATAAATGAGGATGTTGGAAATCGTTTGGTTACATTAAATCTTCGTCTGGCGAAGGTATCAGCTAAATTGATAGTAGCAGCTTTAAAAGTATTGGCTAAGGAGGCTGAATCAAATAAGTTATCAGTTAAACAATATTTATCACAGAAAAGTGAACAAGGAGAGGTTCCTTTAAAAGATTTGGTCGGCAAGGGAGCTCTAGAGAATATTCCTATGAAGCAGCCTGAATTACTTGAGTTAAAGAAGGAGTTAAATAAACATGGTGTTCGGTTCTCTATTTTAAAAAATAAAGAGAACAAAAACTTTGAAGTATTTTTTCAAGCGAAAGACACAGCAATTTTAGAACACTCATTCAAACAAGCAGTTCAAAAAGCTGAAAAGAAAACAAGAATCAAGCAGTCAACCTTAAAAAAAATCAAACAGTATCAAAAATCCCTTGGAGAACAGATAATCAAACCGAAAATCAAACAAAAACATCAGGAACAGTCATTGTAGGAGGTGATAGGATTGAAGTAATCGAACAAATTAAACTTGACATTCTAAATAGTATTCCAATAGGAGATAGGCGAACACTTATTAAGAGTTTAATACCCTATCTTCTTTTTTTCTATCTTGGAACCTGTTTAGGCCACCATATCCGAAGTTTTAAAGGTGGTGATGTATTAGATAGGCTATTTCAAGCAATTTTAGAAATTGAATCTATGAGTTGGATATTCATTCCAAGTTTTGATGATTTGCTTCTCGGTATTGGTTTATCTATAAGCGTTTGGGGAGTGATGTATTCCAAAAAGCGTCATGCAAAAAAATTTAGACATGGAGTTGAATATGGTTCTGCAAGATGGGGAGATGGGAAAGATATTCAACCATATGAGGATCCAATTTTTGAGAATAATATTTTGTTGACAAATAGCGAAAAGCTAACTATGAATTCCCGACCGTCAAACCCAAAGTTTGCCAGAAATAAAAATATTCTGGTGGTAGGTGGCTCTGGGAGTGGTAAGACAAGATTTTTTGTAAAACCCAATCTTATGCAAATGCATTCTAGTTACTGTGTAACAGACCCAAAAGGGACGATAGTTTTAGAATGTGGCAAGATGTTAGAAAGTAACGGTTATCAGATAAAAATCTTAAATACAATCAACTTCAAGAAATCCATGAAATACAACCCTTTCGCTTATTTGAAAAGCGAGAAAGATATTCTCAAGTTAGTTCAGACAATCATTGCAAATACTAAGGGTGAGGGTGAAAAAGCTGGAGAAGATTTTTGGGTCAAGGCTGAGAAACTTTATTACACGGCACTTATTGGTTATATCTACTATGAAAGTCCTAAGGAAGAACAAAACTTTAATACTTTACTTGCAATGTTGGATGCTAGTGAGGTGCGTGAAGATGATGAGAATTTTAAGAATGCCATTGATTATCTATTCTTAGCTTTAGAACGGAAAAAGCCTCATCATTTTGCTGTTAAACAGTACAAAAAGTATAAGTTAGCAGCTGGGAAAACTGCAAAATCAGTCTTGATTTCTTGTGGTGCAAGGCTAGCACCTTTTGACATTGAAGAGTTGAGAGAATTGATGAGTGATGATGAGTTAGAATTGGATACTCTTGGTGACCGAAAAACGGCACTCTTTGTCATAATTTCTGATACAGATGACACATTTAACTTTGTGGTTTCCATTATGTACTCGCAACTATTCAATTTACTCTGTGACAAGGCGGACGATGTTTATGGTGGTCGATTACCAGTACATGTACGTTGCCTATTAGATGAATTTGCCAACATTGGTTTAATTCCACGATTTGAAAAGTTGATTGCTACCATTCGTTCTCGTGAAATTTCTGCTGCTATCATTCTTCAAGCAAAATCCCAACTTAAAGCCATTTATAAAGATAATGCAGATACAATTATCGGAAACTGTGACACCGAGTTATTCCTTGGTGGCAAAGAAGGAACTACTTTGAAAGAATTAGCGGAGAATTTAGGTAAAGAAACAATCGAACTATACAATACAAGTGAAACTAGGTCCAATCAGAAATCATTTGGTCTGAATTACCAGAAACTAGGAAAGGAGCTAATGTCTCGAGATGAGTTAAAAGTCATGGATGGTGGAAAATGTATTCTTGAGATTCGTGGTACACGGCCATTTTATTCAGATAAGTATGATATTACCAAGCACAAGCATTACAAATTATTAGAGGATTTTGATAAGAGAAACAAGTTTGACATTGAAAAGTATCTCAAGAAAAGAGGTGGAGTCAAACTGACTGAGAATACAAAGGTTATTCAATTGTAGGAGGTCGCTTATGAGGATTAGAGCACCACCAACATATACAAAACGTAAAGAAAAAATAGAAAGAGGAAAATTATGGAACATGAAATGATAAATATTAACGCTCATCTTGTAAAAGATGTTGTGTTTTCAAGTTTTGATTCCGAGGACGGAATTGTCCCAGTGGTAAATTTCTCCCTTGTTAAAAAATATGGAAAGGGTAAGGAATACACTAACTGTTCTGCCTATGGTGATAAGGTAGAGATTGCAAAAGAATTTGAAAAGGGAGATCTTATCCATGTTTTCGGTTACTTTAAAGAAAATCGTAAAGGTGATAAGGTATACAAGAATTTTATTGTTAAATCAATGAATAAAATTGAACAAGATGAAATGGAGGAAGAGTAATGGATTTTTTCACACAAGGAGTGGATGTTTTAAAAACATTGGTTATCGCAATTGGCGGTGGTTTAGGTGCCTGGGGCGTTATTAACCTCATGGAAGGTTATGGTAACGATAACCCAGGAGCTAAGTCACAGGGTATCAAGCAACTGATGGCAGGTGGTGGCATTGTGTTAATTGGTTTAAAACTAATTCCTCTGCTTGCTAATTTAATCCAATAGGAGGAGCTATGTTTGATATATTCGGAAAACTAGAAGAGATGATTCAAGAAATTCTTTTGGATATGATAAAAGGGACTTTGACAAGTATGTTTACTGACTTGAATCATCAATTAGACTTTGTATCTGGTCAGGTCGGTCAGTCGCCAAGCCAGTTCAATGCTGAAGTGTTTTCCTTTATCAAACACATTAATGATAGTGTCGTACTACCAATAGCTGGTTTGGTAATTACAGCTGTATTATGTTTAGAATTGATCCAAGTAGTGATGCAAAAGAACAATATGGCAGAAGTTGATACGTTTGAATTTTTCAAATATGTCATTAAGATGTGGGTTGCAGTATACTTGGTATCGCATGCTTTTGAATTTGCCATGGCAGCATTCGATATGGGTCAACACATGATTGGACAAGCAACAGGAGTCATTCATGGTGAAACATCTATATCATCCGAACAGATTACAGCAATGGTTGACAGTTTAAAAGATAAGAATATTGGTGAATTAGCTGGTATTGTTTTTGAACTTCAAGCGGTTAAGCTAACGATACAGATTATTTCCTTAATCATTCTTATCATAACTTATGGAAGAATGTTCGAAATTTATGCTTATAGTTCGGTTGCTGCCTTACCATTTGCTACCCTTGGCAATAGGGAATGGGGCCAACTTGGACATAACTACATTCGTGGACTGTTCGCTTTGGCTCTGCAAGGTTTGTTCCTCGTTATCTGTTTTGGAATCTATGCGGTATTACTTAGAGGTGTAAAAATGACGGATATTCATATGTCCGTCTTTTCCATTTTAGGTTATACAGTTCTGCTAGGATTCATGATGTTGAAAACTGGTACACTTGCAAGGTCGATTATGAATGCCCACTAGAGAGGAGAGTATATGGCCTACGTTCAAATTCCGAAGGATTTATCCAAGGTAAAAACTAAAATAGCATTTAATTTAACCAAGCGTCAGTTAATTGGTTTTTCATTGGCAGGCTTTGTTAGTCTGCCTGTTTATTTATCAATTAGGGAAAGTGTTGGAAATGATTTGGCAATGTTAGTCTTTATTATTCTTGCTTTCCCTTTCTTATTTTTAACTTTTTATGAAAAAGATGGGTTAACGAGTGAAATCTATCTAAAGTATATTTTCTTACAACAACACTATCAGCCATGTGTGCGGTATAAAAAAGCACTTTATAAAGCATAATTCAAGGAGGAGGTACATGAGACCAGAAAGAAAAAGAAAACAGGCACAAGAATTTCTTGAAGTGAAGCAGGCCCAACTAAAAAAGATACAAAAGGAAACAGCAAAACAGGAAGGAAATTCGTTTGTAGCTTCTATAAAATCATTTTTTGAATTAGGTGAAAAATGTTTTACTGTAGAAGATACAATTCCTATTGAGAAAGTGTATGAGAATGGGATTTGTCGACTAACTGATGGCTATTTTACTAAAATGATTGCTTTTGAAGACATCAACTACCAACTAGCATTGGAAGAGCAACGAGATTACATCTTCAATCAGTTTGCTTCATTTTTAAATAGTTTTGATAACAATACCAGATTGCAACTCTGTTTTACGAATCAACTTGGAAGGTTAGAAGAATTAGCTGATGCAATTACAATCCCAATTAAAAATGACGGACTTGAGGAAATACGAAGTGAGTTTAGGACTATGCTTCAAAATCAATTGGAGAAAGGAAATAATGGATTAAGGCAGACAAAGTATATCGTTTTTGGTGTAAAAGAGGATTCGTATAGGCAAGCAAAGGTTGTATTATCAAGGCTAGAAATTGACTTACAATCTCATTTAAAAGGGATGGGAATTCGTTCTACTGTATTAAACGGTTTTGAACGTTTGATTGTACTTCATCATATTTTGAACCCGACTGAGCACTTATCTACATTACCTGATGAATTTGAAAATCGGGATTGTCGTTCTATAATCGTACCAGATAAAATTCACTTTCAGAAGAAGTATTTTTCAATGGATAATGTCCTATGCCAGACTAGTCATGTGCAGATATTAGCATCAGAATTGTCTGATAGATTCTTAACTGAATTACTTTCACTAGAGGAGAATATGGTTCTATCATTGCATATTCAAGCCTTGGATCAAGTTGATGCGATAAAGTTAGTCAAACGTAAGTTCACCGATGTTCAACGGATGACGATGGAAGAGCAGAAGAAAGCTTATCGTTCTGGTTATGATTTAGATATTATTCCTTCAGACTTGATGACCTACGGTACTGATTTGAAACACCTATTGAATGATTTACAAAGTCGTGACGAGAAGATGTTTCTCGTTTCGTTTATCATTCTAAACCAAGGATTGTCAAAAGCTAAACTGGACAATGCAGTCTCCCAGTTGGCGACCATCTGCAGTCGCCACAATTGTATGCTGAAATGTTTGGATTACCAACAGGAGCAAGGCTTAATATCAGCACTACCTTTAGGAATGAATTGCATTAAAATAAAGCGGCAATTAACAACTTCAAGCACGGCAGTATTTATTCCGTTTATGACTGAAGAATTATTCATGACCTCTAGTACATCCATCTATTATGGTCTAAATGCCATTAGCCATAACTTAATTATGGCAGACAGAAAGAAACTAAAGAACCCCAATGGTTTAATCTTGGGGACGCCAGGGTCTGGAAAATCATTCTCAGCAAAGCGTGAAATCTCCAATGCTATCTTAGTAACTGATGATGATATTCTCATCTGTGATCCGGAAGGAGAGTATGGTGCTCTAGTTGAAGCATTTGGTGGAGAGGTTATTCATGTATCAGCAAAATCAAAAGATTACCTAAATCCTTTGGATATAAACTTTAACTATGGGGATGGGGATGCACCTTTGAAGGATAAAGCGAATTTTATTATGTCTATGCTTGAATTGGTTGTAGGTGGTTCTGGTTTAACTGCAGCAGAAAAGTCAGTTATCGATAGGTGTCTTCCCAAAATCTATGAAGCGTATTTTGAAAATCCGATACCAGAGAATATGCCAATTTTACAAGACCTATATGAATTATTGTTAAAACAGGAGGAAAGTGTTGTCCGGAAATTAGCGACTGAAATGGAAATTTATGTGACAGGTTCCCTTAATGTTTTCAATCATCGTTCCAATGTTGACTTGAATAAGTCCCTCTTATGTTTCGATATTAAAGAGTTAGGAACCCAATTGAAAAAGATTGGTATGTTAGTTATTCAAGACCAGGTATGGAACAAGGTTTCACAAAATAGGCAGAGCCAAAAGTTAACTCGATATTATATAGATGAATTTCACTTACTACTAAAGGAAGAACAAACAGCTCAGTATTCTGTTGAAATTTGGAAGAGGTTTCGGAAGTGGGGAGGTATTCCAACTGGATTAACCCAGAACGTGAAGGATTTATTGGCAAGCAAAGAAATTGAAAATGTTTTTGATAACACCGATTTTATCATGATGTTAAACCAGGCTTCTGGGGATAGAGAAATATTAGCTAGAAAGCTAAAAATTTCACCTTATCAGCTTAATTACGTGACAAACTCTAATGCAGGTGAGGGGCTACTATTCTTTGGAAATACCATTGTCCCATTCTTAGATCAATTTCCTAAGAATACACTCTTGTATCAAAAGATGACTACCAAACCAGAGGAGGTCAAGAAAGGCTAGGTGAGAAATGGGAAAGTCAAAACGAATGGTCCGAGAGACCAATAAGAAACGCTATTCTAAATCTAAACCTGATATAGTACAACGGAAAGAAGTACAAGATTTTTCTGGGAGAGCGGTTGATGAGAAAGTTCGCTTTCAGCACCAAATTATTCATAAGGGAAGTAAACTAGAGTGTAACCATCTTAAAGGGGATACGTCAGAAAAAAAGAATCATATTCACCAAAAATCAAATGATAAATCCCTGCAAACACATTCTAACAATCAAGACGCAAACAAATCAACTATACAACTTGATAGTTTACGAACTAAAATAGTTAATCAGGAAAGTTCGCAACAGTCTCATCCACCAGAAAGATTACAAGTTGAATCAAGGCCACCGACACAGAGGAGACAAGTTCAATTAAATCAACGTAATTCTTTTGAAAATCAAAAATTTTCACAAACACAGAACGACAAGGCAACTAATGTCCAGACTAGTCTACATTCAGAAATCAAAACAAGTTTTGAGGAGGATATTCAACCACCCCCTCTTGAGATGGATGCCCGACCTCCTGGACTTGTAAGTATACATGAAGACTTTGTTAATTCAACTGAATTATATATAAAGAAGCATGGGGATATAGAGTCAAAAACTAGTCATATTCAGGGAAAAAGCGTTTCTCTGAGCAATCAGTCAAATGTTAGAAAAAATCCCGAAAGTCCATTTCGTAGATTTGAGACTAGTCAAAGTAGAATCGTTGATGCAGACTCAAAGTTTTCCCATCGTAGAAATGAGGGGGAAACAATACTTATTCATCACCAAAGCCAAGAAAATACTTCTCAACTTAGAAAAAAGAAGAGAAGAATACACGGTCAAGGTGAGTTAGTTAAAGAGCGTGGCAATATTTTCTCAGATAGACCTTTATCACCATTTGAAACTGGTTTAGAGTTATCTCAAAATAAAGCAGATTCCACTGGTTTTGTTGAGACAGCTTCAATAATTGAAGGTGATAGGAATGTAAAAGTTAATGATGATTCTATTCTTTCAAGTCGGATTATTCCGGGCAATAGAAACTCTCAAATCATCATTTCTGATGAATCAAAAAATCCGAATATCAGAAGAATGTTTGTAAAGAATAGTCAGCACCTTCAAAATGATAAAATGGTTACTCTAATTGATGAAGCTTGTCAAAGTTCAGAGCAATTTCAGCCAAATCTTAATGATAATACAATTACGGTTGGACAAACAGATCTGTCTATAAATGCCTGGTAAAAAAAGTTACATCAATCAAAATTTAGCCTATTCTCAAGTAATATTCTGCAATCAAATGCTGTCATTGAAAAGGTAAAGATTGGAGAGAATCAGTTTTCAACACGAACAAGAAAGCAATCTTCAAGTAGACAGGTAAAAAAGGAAGCAAAAGTATTTGTTGATAAGGGATCTATTCTAGATTCTACTAATAACAAAGATAGTCAAATTGATTCTTTAGTATCCAAACCCACGTCAAATACTAGCCTACTACCTGTTGATAGAAGACCAAGATATGCTTTGACAAAAACTACTATGAATCAAACATATAAGGGGCGTCTTCCGTCAAAAAATAACATTAAGGTAAAACCAAATAAACCACTCAGATTTCCAAATGGACAGGCACAGGTACACGAAAAGATAAAATCATTAGTAAATGAACCTATTGAATTCGTCAAGGATAGGAAGAATAACCGTTTATTAAAAACCATTGAAAATACAAAATTTGGTCGAATCCAAAGAACTCCATTTAAAAAAGTAATGTCAGGAATAGCCAGTAGTGAGTTTCTAGCAGCTAGTTATCTCCAAGCGGGAGCTGAGGAGAATGTGGCAGTGGATGCAACAACAAAAGCGTTGAATATCCATGCAACTACAACTATGAAGATTGCCCAAAAATCTAATCGAAAAAAGACTTTGAAGAAACCGACAAAAAAGGCAAAGATAAGACAATCGCAGTTGGAGTTTCGATATAAGTATCGTTTGTTGAAGGAAGATAAAATTTTTAAACGGCAATCATTCTACCGCAAAGCGATGTATCGTCATCGAATGAGGCAACAAATACGTAAGAAACACCTTCCTAGATTCAGAGACAGGATAAAAGAAGAAGCAATAAAAATACTTAAACAATTCGTTCAATACATTACCACAAAATGGAAGAGTATGTTAGTTTTGGTTTTGGCTGTATTTTCACTGTTGACGGTTGCTTATTCTAATAGTGAATTTATGTTCGGTGCTTTATCATCAGTTTCTTACCAGCTTACCACCACATCTTATTTATCTTCAGAGGAAATGCTAATTGCCTTGAATCACATTTTCTCCACTTATGAATTGACTTTATCCAATCAGTTGACGAGATTGAAGGAATCAAAACCTGGATATGATGAATACATTGTAAAAGGTAGGGAACAAATTGGCCATGATCCGCATGTCTTATTAGCTTATCTGACAGCTCGTTTCGGTGAAATAAAAGACCAAGCAAGTGTTGAACCTGCGATGAAACAATTATTTGAGCAGATGTATCATGTTTCCTACCAAGAGGAGAAGGAAATCCGGTACCGAACAGTCAAGGAAGAAGTGCTTGACATAAGTGGGAAGAAAACTATTGTAGAAAAACGAGTTCCATATTTGTATCGAAAATTAGTCGCAACGGTTTCAAAAAAAGATATGGATGGTCTAGTTCATGAAATATTTGCGAGTAAGCCACATAATTTAGAACATTTTAAGATACTACGAGAATCGAAAGGGAACTTAGAAGCTTCTTTTCCTTCAGGTACAGGAATCAGTCTTCCAGGAAATGTATCATCAGTTTACGACGTAAATTTGACAGGTGGTAATTTTCCGCCACCAAATCCTAGCCATGTTGCAGCCTTAAACGGTGGTTACCCTGGGCAATGCACCTGGTATGTATATAATCGCTTTTCACAACTTGGAAAGCCAATCCAACATTCCCCAATGGGAAATGGAGGAGAGTGGGCTTTCTACGCTACAAAATACGGTTATCCAGTTAGTCGGGAGGCACGAGCTGGTACCGCAGTATGTATGCCACCAACTGTACCCTATGCGGACCCTACCTACGGTCATATTGCGTTTGTCGAGCGAGTTAATCCTGATGGAAGTATCGTTATATCAGAAATGAATGTTAAAGGGGAATTCGTGATTTCAACAGGCTATCTTCCTCGGGAGATGGCGGCACAATGTTATTACATCAATTTTGGATTATAAGGAGGAATATATGCGTAAAGATATTCAAATGTTGCAAAAAAAGAAAGAAAAGTTACTAGAAAAAAAGCAAAAACTTGACCAAGATTTGGCTCAGGTTTTGCAGGATGAACAAGATATAATTTATGAAGAGGTCATCGTTGTCTTTGAAAAATCAAATCTATCACTTGAAGAATTTACTAAAAAAGTTCTATTTGAAAAGGAGTTGTCGCATGAAACGATTAAGTAGTTTTGTGAAGTTGGCTGGGTTGGTTTTGCTTTTTGGTGGTTGCCAAACTATCTATGCAAGTTCTCCAAATCTAGACACAAATAGTCAGCCAGTAGCAGTTTCGGTTAATCCTCAAGCCTCAGAGCAAAGCAATGCTAAGGGGCAAGTTACAGAAAATGTTGATGCTAATAATCAAGATTATGAAATTACCGAATCCGTTGCAACCAAGCGACAATTTGTCACATTCACGAGTAAATCAGGTAAGGTGTTTCATCTGATTATTGATCATGATAAAGGTGGACAGAATGTCCAATTACTAACAGAAGTTTCAGAACAGGATTTGCTTAACCTAATTGAATCAACTAATACGGTTGCAGTCAAACCACAAAAGACTGAAGAAGTTGTCGAAGAAAAACCTGCCAAGAAAGAAGAACCGAAACAAAATTCTTCAGTTGGTAGCTATATTATCATAGGTCTATTTCTTATAGGAGTTTTGTGTGCAGGTTACTATATGAAGGTCATTAAACCCAAAAAAGAACACAACTTTGAAGAGTTTGAAGAAGATGATGATTACGTAAGTGAAGGAGAAGAGGAAGTTTGACATTGTTTTCCTTTTTTGTATAATGACTATAGAGGTATTGAAATGGATTTAACAAGTAAGCAAATTAAAAATTTATCACATAATAAATGGTATCATGCTACTTTAAAAAGACATCTTCCGTCTTTGTTGAATGGGATAAAGGTAGATTTCAACTTAGGACATGAACTCGATTTTGGTGCTGGATTTTATATCACTTCGGATTTTCAACAAGCTCAAAAATATATCAATCGTTTGGTAGAATTTCTAAATGCCAATAATGCTAGTTCGAAATTTTTGGGGAATGTGGATGAGGAAGGGATTATTTTAGAGTTTGAACTGACAGATTTTCCTTCCATCTTTACAACTTCTAAATACAAGTGTCACTATTTCAATAGTCATAAGGCTTCTAATGATGTAATAGATTTTGCTGAGTTCGTGTTTCAGAATCGGCTTCGCTCAACGGAGCTTATTCATCAATTTGATTTTATCTATGGAGTTCAGACAGACGATAATCCGACTGGTTTACTTCAAAAATATAAGGCTGGAATGGTTTCAAAAGCAGATGTTTTAGAAGAATTTCGTAAGCCATTCTCATTTAAGCAGTTATCCATTCACAATCAAGACTTTTGTGATATAATGAAGGTAAATAAGATATATTTATCTGAAGATGGAAAGGAGTTAGACCAATGGCAAAAACTGTGATTAGCCCTGTTGATTTGTATAGTAATGAATTAGCACAGGCTTTGTTAGAAGCATCTAAATACAGACTTGAGGCTAGTGTTGCACATCAAATTGCAAGACAGTATGCAAGTCAGGTAGATTTTGAAGATCCAATCTTGATGCATGTTGGGGTTAACTCCATCGCAAGCACCTTGATTGATAAAATAAAACCTGAGTATTTTCAGACTTAAAAAAACTTTTTGATACTTAATCATTAGAGCGATTAGAGAAATCTAGTCGCTTTTTTCTATTGTCAGAAAGGAGGAAAAATGTATTTTTTGGATTTATTTGCAGGGATAGGAGGTTTTCGATTAGGACTTGAACAAGCTGGTCACATTTGTGTAGGTTTTTGTGAAATAGACCGCTTTGCTCGAAATTCCTACCAAGCTATTTTTGATACGGGAGGAGAAGTTGAATTTCATGATATACGAGAAATATCCAATAAGTCATTCCGAAAGCTCCGAGGAAAAATTGATTGCATCTGTGGTGGATTCCCTTGTCAAGCATTTTCGCTCGCTGGACGAAGATTGGGATTTGAAGATACTAGAGGAACTCTGTTCTTCGAGATTGCTAGAGCGACCCAACAAATCCAACCACGGTTTTTACTGCTTGAAAACGTTAAGGGCTTACTCAATCATGACCAAGGGAGGACGTTCCGAACTATACTCACCACGCTTAATGAACTGGGGTATGATGTTGAATGGCAAGTACTTGACAGCAAATATTTTGGTGTCCCTCAACACAGGGAAAGAGTCTATATTATTGGACATTCTAGAGGAAGAAGTCGACAGTTCATTTTTCCTATCGGACGAAAAAGTAAACAGACTAATTTATCAAGTCCAACATGTCTAGGAAATATAAATCCTTCAGGAAGCGGGTTAAATGGAAATGTTTATTCATCGAACGGAATTTCCCCTACTTTGACTACTAATAAAGGTGAGGGGGTAAAAATTGCTTATCCTATTCTAACACCTGATAAATTGGTTAAAAGGCAAAGGGGACGGCGGATGAAAGACCCAACAGAACCTATGTTCACGTTAACGGCACAAGATCGACACGGAGTTGTCTTGGAAAAACGCATACCGAGGAAACGAGGACTTTACATACGTTCAAATACGAATAAGGGATTCGAGATAGCTGTTGAAGGTGACTCGCTTAATTTTGCTTATCCATCATCAAGTTTTCGTAGAGGACGAGTCGGAAAACAGGTTGCACAAACTTTAGTAACTGGTAACTCTCTTGGAGTTGTAACGAATCAATTGCAGATTCGTAAATTAACTCCAAGGGAGTGTTTTCGTTTACAGGGTTTTCCTGACTGGGTATTTAATCGAGCCAGTAGTGTTTCTTCCAATTCGCAATTGTATAAGCAAGCAGGTAATGCAGTAACAGTACCTGTTGTTTATGAAATTGGTAAACGATTAGCCGCTATAGAAAAGGAGGGGAAAGCAGATGAAAACCATGAGAGTTGTTGAATTATTTGGTGGAATTGGTGCTTTTCGAAAAGCATTACTTAATCAGGAAATCCCTCATGAATTGATAGACTATGTCGAAATAGATAGGAATTGCGTAAAAAGTTATAACGTCCTCTATAACGAGAATTTTATTCCTCAATCCGTTAAAGGGTATTTCTTACCAAATATGCAGATTGACCTGTTAATGCATGGTAGTCCTTGTCAGGATTTTTCACGGTCTGGACTAAAAAGAGGGGGAAAGAAAGGTTCGTATACGAGAAGTTCACTATTGTTTGAGACAATTTTGATTTTAAAAAATACAGTCCAAAAACCCAAATGGGTCATTTGGGAGAATGTTGTAGGTGTACTAGACAAGAAAATGAAACCAACTTTTGAAGCATATCTAACTGAACTAGAATTTTTAGGTTATTCATCTTGCTATTGGGTATTAGATAGTTATGATTTTGGAATACCTCAAAAACGGAAACGAGTCTTTTTAGTTAGTTTTCTAGGCAAAGTCAACCCATTCGATTTTTCAAAATTAAAACGGATGAAATCTCCGTCGATTCAGGTATTTTTGGAGGAAGATGTAGCCGATAAGTATCTGGTTACCCAACCTTCAATTCTAAAATATATTGAAAAAGCTTGTCAGTCAGTTTTTACTGAACGAGTTCATATCATTCAAGATTATTGCTATACCATTTCTACGAAGCAAACACGAGTGCCAAATGCTGGGTTTATTAAACTTACAAATGGGAAATATCGCTATCTAACAGAAAGAGAATGTTTCCGCTTGATGGGATTTACTGATTTAGACTTTGATTTATTACGAACTGTATATCCAGAAAAAACCAACAAGAAATCCAGTATCCTCTATCAACAAGCTGGAAATTCAATAGTTGTATCAGTGCTAGAGGCAATCGTAAAACAAATATATCAGAAGGAGTTAATCAAATGAAACTATTACACAAGAAATCAATTTACGAGAGCAATTACGAAGAATCTTTGCGACATGACAAGGAGATAGACGATATTATATCAAAACTTTTGTCGCTACCAGATTACCATTCGGAATTTCAATTACGATTCGAGGATGATTATCATAAAGAAATGAATATTCCTTTAGACTATGAATCATATCTTCATAATATTTTCGATTTTATTGCGGAGCAAGACATAAAAAATGGAGTTGATGTTCTTTTGACTGACGAAGGAAATCTTTGCTTTTTAGCTTTCGGCCAGTCGTATACCATTCGCTCTACTGGTGTATCGGATGTGGTACGAACTTCTGTAACAGTTATCTCTAAAGATGTAGATGATAATAAAGTGGACTTTGGACAGCACTTTGCTTGTCCAGTCCCTGAAAAAGAGCAAACGAACAAACCTAAGTCCGAACATGTTTTATAGGGATAGAAAGGAGAAGTCATGCGAGTTGAAGATTATGCCAACTATGTCGGAGACCTATCCAGTTACTATCTCTCAGATGTTGATGCTTATCAGAGACTGTTAGCACGCTTGGGCTATGTTGTTGGTTTTGACTTTCAAAATCAAATGAGTATTATTCATCAGAGACCGACAGCCAGTTTATGCTCAGACTTTCAATCCTGGAAATCAGTTGACCATATTGTTAGACGAGGTCAAAAAGGGATTCCAATTTTGTTAAATAAACAATCCAAAAGGTCAATTGGATATGTATTTGACATAAGTCAGACAGTTTTGATGAATAGAGATAACAAGCCAATTGTGGAGTGGCAATATGAAGCAGGTCAGGATCTATCCATTTTAGCAGACCTTGTTCATGAGAGATTATCGCTTAGACCAGAAAATGAGGTTGCTGCAATTCGCTATCTTGCAAATATTGCAACGAAGGGTATTGGTTCAAAAGTTCTTGTCGGAATGAATTTAGATGTGGAAACCGAATCAAACTTATTACGCTTTATTGAACAAAGTTTTGAAGCTGTATTATCAAATAGACTTGGTATTGAACTAAAACTGAACCAAGACTTGCTAGAAAATGGTCTCGGTCAATTTAGCCCACGTCAGTTTCTGATATTTGGTGATTATTTGACCAGAATGTCGCAAAAAATTCTCAGGATTATTCATCAAAAAAAGTATGAGAAACTTACATTAAAAGAGCAGACAAAAGAACTGATTGAGCGGTATAATGAGGTTGTAGAAGAAAGAGGAGGACAAATAGATGAATCAAGCATTACTGATCGAGAAGATGAACACGACCTTGACAGTCAACGACTTCAGTCACTGTCAATCAACAGAGGAGATAGTAGAGGTGATTTATCGTCTAACATTACAGACCCTTCGAACCAATCAACAGATTCGGGACGAGATTGGGAAAGCTCTCT
This sequence comes from Enterococcus cecorum, assembly GCF_052119425.1. GTDB lineage: Bacteria > Bacillota > Bacilli > Lactobacillales > Enterococcaceae > Enterococcus_E > Enterococcus_E cecorum_C. Next base: position 28,229 of record NZ_JBQKFH010000013.1, on the reverse strand, counting down.
ACGCCAAGGAAAGATTGGAGTTTCTGAGCAAGGTAGAGAACAAGACCGAACTACTTTTGGAATTATATCAGACAGGACAGCTGATTCCACATTTGATAGCAGTGGAGAAAGAATCACAGAGCATGGCGGAACAAATAGAAAGTCATCTGATTCAAGAATGGAAGTTGACCGAGGACTTGAAGACCAAGGATATGCTGAGTTGGACCAGTCAGATGAACAATCTTCGTCACTCCGTCAAGGAACAAGTCCGGGAGAATCTAATTTACATTTAGATAAAATATCACTTGAAGAATTGCATGATGTACTTCGAAAAGGTACTGGTACAAGAGGTGGGCGACTTAGAGTTGCTCACTTTTTTTCTAGTCAGGAAGATATAAAAATTCAAGCTCATTTTTTACAAAAAGAATATGGGTGGGGTGGTGCTACTGGTCCTAATTTTCCTATTTCCTACAATTATGACTCCAGAGGCTTACACTTGACAAGAAAGGCTGATGGTTATAACGAAACATTTAGTTGGAGGAAAGTTGCAGGTGAAATTGATAGACTTTTAGAAAATGAGACCTATCTGTCTGATGATGAAAGCAAGCTTTACCCTTACAATGAACAGATATTCTCTAATTTTCAAGAATCACCATTATTTGAATTTGATAAACTGGACACTGGTCAAGTTAATGTATTTTTGGAAGATGAACTTGTAGCACGAATTGATACAGTTGGTCAGGTTAGCTATGTTGTTGAGTTAGAGGACCGTTTTAAGTTTGAAATTGATGAGTATGTTCAAAACCTAGAAACTAGTTTGCTGATAGAAGAAAACAGTCAGCATGAGCAGTTGGATCTCTTTGATGATTCAGCGTTTGATGATAGCAGTATTGATGACACAATATCTGTTGCGGAAGTTATAAATTCTGCAGACCATCTCACTCCTTCACAGTCCACTAGGAAACCTGATTTATTAGATAACTACATTCTAGATAATTTACCACATTCAGTCTCTCCCTCCGAACGCTTAGACAATAACTTAGAAGCGATTCGAATCATAAAAAAATTAGATTTGGAAGGTAGACGAGCTACTTTTGAAGAACAGAAATCACTTGCCTTATATGTTGGATGGGGTGGTCTGGCTGATGTTTTTAACGAGGAGAAAACTGGACAATGGTTAGAAGCACGAAATGAACTTACAGAATTGCTTAGTCCAGAAGAATTTCAAGCAGCCAAGGAATCCACCTTGACTGCTTTTTATACACCACCAATGGTCATTGACGCTATTTATCTGGGATTGAAGAATCTTGGATTTGAAAATGGTAATATCTTGGAGCCTTCTTGTGGGGTTGGAAACTTCCTCGGTCGCCTACCAAGTGAAATGGGGCATTCAAAAATCTATGGTGTAGAGTTAGATAGAATCAGCGGTAGGATTGCACAAGAACTATATCAAAAATCCACTATTCAAATACAAGGATACGAAGATACAAGCTTTTCAAATAATTTCTTTGATGTGGCAGTTGGAAATGTTCCGTTTGGTGATTTTAAAGTTTCGGATAGAGATTATGACCGAGAAAAATTCTTGATACATGATTATTTCTTTGCCAAGTCTATCGACAAGGTTCGCAGTGGTGGAGTGATTGCATTTGTGACCTCTTCTGGAACCATGGACAAACAAGATAGTCGAGTCCGTCAGTATCTGGCTAATCGGTGTGACTTATTGGGGGCCATTCGGCTACCAAATTCAACTTTTAAAGGTTTGGCAGGAACTGAAGTTACCAGTGATATTCTTTTCTTGCAGAAGCGAGATGTGATTCGAGAGCAAGATGTTGACTGGATACATTTAGCAAGAGATGAGAATGGATTTACTTACAATAAGTATTTTGTAGATCATCCAGAGATGGTCTTGGGTAAAATGACAGAAGTGTCTGGGAGATTTGGTCCAAGTTTAGCTTGTATTCCTAATGAGGAAAATTTGAGTGTACAATTGACAACTGCCGTTGAAGAAATTCAAGGTGAGATACCAAATATTAAAATCGATCAACAAATCAATGATGAGCAGGACATACTTCCAGCTTTGGATCATGTAAAGAATTTTTCTTATACCATGATAGATGGAATTCCTTATTTTCGTGAAGATTCGGTGATGATTCGGCAACACATGACAGTCAAGGAAATCAATAGACTAAAAAATTATCTAGCGGTTGTCGAAAGTCTGAAGGAAGTCATTCAACTTCAAAAAGAAAATGCTAGTGATGAGTTAATTCAAGAAAGTCAACATAGGTTAAATAAAGCTTATGATACTTTCAAAGCCAATCATGACTATATTAACTCTACACTAAACCGTAGGAATTTGCGAGAGGATAGTAACTATCCATTAGTATCATCAATTGAGAAACTGGATAAAGGTAAGTTTGTAGGGAAAGGGGATATTTTCTTTAAACGGACGATTGCTAAAGCAAAAGTTGTCGAGCATTGTGAATCTAGTCATGAAGCTTTGATACTTTCAATTTCAGAAAAGGGAAGAGTTGACTTTGACTATATGACCAAGTTGACCGATAAAGCGAGAGAAGTTCTCGTAAAAGAGTTGAAAGACGAGATATATCTCGATATTCCCTACATATATCCCGAAACAACATTACTTCCATTTTCAGAGAAAGGTATGGAAGAAATGGGATTAACGTATGTTCCAGCAGACCAATACCTTAGTGGAAATATTCGTGAGAAAATGGCAATCATGGATTTTTACATTGAAAGGTATCAAGCAATTGAAAATCCAGATAAGGATGTTCTTGATAATATAATTGAACTGAAATTTCAGCGAGATAAACTTCAGGGAGTCATGCCTAAAGAATTGACCGCAAGTGAAATATCGGTACGACTTGGTGCAACTTGGATTCCTACATCAGATATCAATCAGTTTATTTTTGACACTTTACAGCCTGGTTATTATGCTAAACAAGCAATAAATGTTCATTTTTCTCCTTTTACATCAGAGTGGAAGATTGATGGCAAGACACAAGACAGTCGCAATGACTTAGCAAATTTGACTTATGGGACAAGTAGGATAAATGCTTATCGACTCATTGAAGATTCATTGAATTTGCGTGATACTAGAGTGTACGATACTGTCTATTCTGATGGTGGTGATAAAAGACAAGTTCTAAACAAGAAAGAAACTATGTTAGCAGGTGAGAAGCAAGAACTTCTCAAAGAAGCTTTCAAGGATTGGATTTTTAAGGACCAAAGGCGAAGACATCGTTTAGAAAAACTCTATAATGAGAAATTTAATTCTATACGAAATCGTGAGTATGATGGTCAATATTTATCCCTTGAAGGAATGACATCAGATATAAGTTTACGTCCTCATCAAAAAAATGCTATTGCGAGGACACTATACGGCGGCAATACACTTCTAGCTCATGTTGTTGGAGCAGGTAAAACCTTCGAGATGGTTGCCAGTGCTATGGAAAGTAAGCGTCTGGACATGAGCAATAAAGCTTTGTTTGTTGTTCCAAACCACTTGACGGAACAAATGGGACGGGAGTTTATGGAGTTTTATCCAGCTGCCAATATCATGGTGGCCACGAAAAAAGATTTTGAACCTGCCAATCGTAAACGGTTTGTTGGTAGGATAGCGACTGGTGAATATGATGCAGTTATTATTGGACATACTCAATTTGAGAAGATTCCGATGAGTAAGGAATATCAGGAGCAGCACTTAAAATGTCAAATTCAAGATATAGTTGAGTTTATTGAAGAATATAAGTATCAAAGAGACCAAAACTTTACTGTCAAGCAACTTGAGGGAACTAAGAAGAAATTAGAAGCCAAACTAAAAAAATTAAATGATGATTTCCGTAAGGATGATGTTGTCACCTTTGAAGAATTGGGAGTTGACAAACTATATATTGATGAAGCTCATAACTACAAAAATCTTTATCTTTATACCAAAATGCGAAACGTGGCAGGAATTGGCCAAACTGAAGCTATGAAATCTTCAGATATGTTTATGAAGTGTCGTTATTTGGACGAGTTGACAGGTGGAAAGGGTGTTGTTTTTGCGACAGGTACACCAGTGTCAAATTCGATGAGTGAACTCTACACAATGCAACGTTATCTCCAATATGATGACCTAGAGAAAAAAGGCTTACACCACTTTGATTCCTGGGCTTCTACATTCGGTGAAACAGTTACTGCCATCGAACTATCTCCAGAGGGTGACTCCTATCGTAGTAAGACACGATTCTCAAAATTTTATAATTTGCCTGAACTCATGTCCTTTGTTAAAGAAATGGCTGATATTAAAACTGCAGACCTTTTGAATTTACCAACACCCCAAGCCCATTATGAAACAATTTTAACCAGACCTACGAACCATCAGAAAGAAATTTTAAAGACTTTATCTGAACGAGCTGATAAGGTTCGGAATAGAAAAGTTGAGCCTCATGAAGATAATATGTTGCAAATAACAAATGATGGAAAAAGATTGCCTTGGATCAACGGTTAATCAATACCTTACTACCAGATGATCCGGAGAGTAAGGTCAATGTTTGCACAAAAAATATTTTTTCTATTTGGGAAAAATCGAGCGAACAACGGTCAGCACAGCTAGTTTTTTGTGATATGTCTACACCAAAAGGGGATGGGACGTTTAATCTTTATGATGATATGAAAGGCAAGTTAATTGAACTCGGAATTCCTGAAAATGAAATTGCATTTATACATGATGCGAATAATGAAAAGCAAAAGGCAGAACTCTTTGCCAAGGTCAGAAGTGGAGATGTTCGCATTTTATTTGGTTCTACATCGAAAATGGGAGCAGGAACAAACGTTCAAAGTAAACTAATAGCCTTACATGATTTAGATGTTCCTTGGAGGCTAGCTGATTTGGAGCAACGGTCTGGTCGTATCGTGCGTCAGGGGAATGAAAACAAGGACGTCTATATCTACCGTTATGTGACCGAGAATACCTTTGATGCGTACCTTTGGCAGACCATTGAAAATAAGCAAAAGTTTATCTCCCAAATTATGACCTCAAAAACACCTGTTCGCGTGGCTGATGATGTTGATGAGAATACCTTGAACTATGCAGAAATTAAAGCTCTTGCGACGGGTAATCCACTTATTAAAGAAAAGATGGATTTAGATGTTGAAGTATCGAAGTTACGAATGTTGGAATCCAATTATAAATCTAACCTCTATCAGTTGGAAGATAAAATTGCAAAACATTATCCATCAGAGATTACTCGATTAAAAGGGCAAATTGAAAAAGTAAATAAAGATATTAAAAGACGTGAGCCTAAAGTACAAGGTGATGGCCTATTTAACGGAATGGAGATTTTAGGTAAGACTTATTCTGACAAAAAAGAAGCAGCAGAAGAATTGATGAAAATTTTACCATTGGTTCCAGCTGAAGGCAGTATGCCTATTGGCAACTATCGTGGATTTGAGCTTTCAGCCTTCTTCAATCAGATTGCTCAAGCAATGGATTTTGTGATTGAGGGAAATCTTTCTTACAATGGTCATTTTGGCGAAAGCCCAGAAGGCAATATTCAGCGTTTAGACAACGTTTTGGATCGGATTGATGAAGAACTATCCAAGCTAGAAAATAGACTGTCAGATGTCCAATACAAGCTCCAGGTAGCAAAAGAAGAGGTGACAAAACCATTTGAAAAGGCTGATATTTTAAAAGAAAAGACCTTGCGTTTAGCAGAGGTCAATCGTATCTTGGATATGGGCGAAGTAGAAGAACTGGATAATCCCAATCCCTTACTTGAAGATGTTAAAGTAGCGATTGTTGACTTTATGGATCGTGAGTATGGCTCCAGAAAAGAATCAAATCAAAGTAAAGAAGAACAATTCAATGATATATTCTCAACTGGAGATTTAGTCTACTTAGCCAAGAGCAAAAGTAACGTTGGTGAATATGATATTGAGTATAGTGTGGACTTGTCCAATTTTTCTTGGAAATTAACCTTCGCAGATTCAGATATAAGTACAGGTCAGTTTGATGGAAGTACAACAGATGAGCAAGCACAGCATTTTAAATTATTTTTAGAACATTCCACCAAAGACGATTTACTATCAATTGATGAGAAAACAACCTGTCAAATGCTCGGTTTACCTTACACGAGAGATTCGCTTGATCATGACATAGATAACGATGGAATTACAGACCGTTATGACCATGATATTAAGGATAGTGATGTCTTTGAATCAACCTATGATGTTGATGGAGAGGAAAAACGACCTTCCACATTAGCACAAATTCAAGCTTTTAAAGCTGAAGTTGAAGAACGTGACTACAAAAGTCAGTATAAAGAAGAAATAGAAGAGGAGCAAGTAATATGAATTTTGAAGAAATGAAATCAACTTTAGAAAATATGTTGAAAGAAAACTATGCAGACTTTACCAAGGCCATTATTTCAATTGAAAAGGATATTTCAGACCCAGACTTGTTGGAACAAGTCTACCAGGCCTATATGGATGATGATTCAATTTCAGGTTTGTTGCATTCCAATATAGATGCGATTATTGAAACATTAGAAACTGATAAGAGCCAAATATCCCTAGTTAATGTTGAATTTGTTGGCAATGTTACGAAAGATGTTGAAGTTAACGTATTTCGAGGTGCGGATGGTGAGAATTTTAAAGTTGCAAATTTTTCCATAGCACGCAATGATGAAGAGGGGAATACGCAATTTACGAAGGTAATAGCTTATAACGGACGGGCTGACTTTGCAGAGCAATTAAAGAAAGGGGATTTTGTTAAGTTAACAGGTCAGATGAAGTATGATGAGTATGAAGGAAAACTCTTCAGTAACCTTGTTGTTAAGAATATAAAAATCTTAAAAACAAGAAAGAAATCCCTGGAGGAGAAGGCTGCGAAAGAAGAGAAACCTTCAACGTTAGGAGCATTGAAAGAGTATTCCCAACAAACAAAATCAGAACAAACTAAACCTAAACAGGATAAAGGGATGGAATTATGAAATAAGCTAGACTTCCGATTTTGGAGGTCTAGCTTATTTTTTCGGTCTGGAGTAAAGTGTTGTGCTTTGCTTAGTTTGATGGTCAATTTCAATTATCTCTAATACTGTATACCTTACTTGATTCATTGTGTAGTCACGAGTTGATTTTTCAAAGGTTGAAACAGGTATATACTGATTTGGCTCTTTGGAATCTCTCTGTCTATCAAGAAATAGATAACCGATTTTATTGTCGAACGTAAATTCTAATAGATACTCCCATCGAATCTTGCTTCCCTTGATTGGATATAGTTTTGTAAATCGTACTGATAGAGTTGGTGAAGAAAAACTTTCTCTGAGTATTTCGAGAATACGCAACCTTCCACATATATCAGTAAAACCATTTGACCTAGTTAGCAATTCTTCGGAGATTGTTTTTTTCAAAATCAAATTATAGATTTCGTGCTTAGATCTGGTGGGTAAAGATAAACCTCTTAACTTATGTATACCTGCTAAGTGTACAAAATGTTCCTCAGAAAACGTAAGATTGAGAGTTGTTTGCTGTCCTTTTCGTCCTAAAATAATTTGATAGGTTTTTGAAAGGAGTTTTTTATAATTTCTTGCGGATGAGAGTAATAATGATTCCATGTATTTCCTTAGAAAAAAGGACAGGATAACCTGCCCTTAGTAATGAGTGTTTTCAGTGTTGGCTTGAGGTGTTCACACACAACCCTGGTAAAGCTCCAGCCACAGTCAAACCAACCGACCATAGACCTTCAACGCTTAGTAAATACTCTTGTTATCTACAGTTTTATTATATAGAAAATGTTCTATTAAATCAAGTATTTTACAAAAAAAATCACTATTCTGCAATTAGTCTCAGGATAAGTTGAAGTTAGAGATTAGTAGGTCTTGTTTTTACTCCTAGATACTGATGTAGCCTTCTTTTGTTTCAAATGAAATCGATTGAAAATTCAAGTTCTTTACTTTCCCTACATAAGTCCTACCAGGAACTGTCAGAATACCAGTTAATTGGTGGCTATATAGTTGATTGAGTAGCAGTAGTTTATCTGCCAAACTTAACTCACTTGAATAATCAATGCGATTGCGTTCTTGTTCTAAACCCGATGTATGTTCTGATAAGAAAAATCCCATCCATTTGGCCATCTTTCGGTCTTGATATTCTCTAGCAACCTTAAATGGCAGATAACTTCTATCAATCATTTTAATCCCTCCAATCCTCCAGCGGAATGTCCGCCGACTAATCTACTGCGAGCAATTGCCCTTGAATTTTCTAATAAAGAACTAGCTTTCTGTACAGCAAGAAATCCAAATCGATCACGAATGGAATCAATGGTTGTCTCCAATTTTTCCTCTTTTTCGCTTTCTTCAAAATTATCAAAAAGTGAAATCACAGCAAAGTTTTCATCCACCAATCCATCATACCTTACAGCAATGCTTCTAACTGCCCCTCCATCGTACTTAGAACGAAAGAGAGAAACAACTTCATCTTGAAAAACAAGCGTACGATTATTGGGGTTAATTTTTCTCTGAACATTGATTGATTTCTTGTTTTCGAAGTTTGAATAGCCTACATTTATGGCAACTACGGTTGCTTTTTTGTGTCTTCTGCGTAGCCGAATCGCGACTTGCTCTGCCATTTCACGTAGGACAAGCTCTATATCGCTTTGACGTGTATAGTCTTTGTGAAGTACTTGTGAATTACCAATCCCAACCTCTTTCGGTCGATAGGGTTCATGGACATTACTTTCATCAATATCATTAGCATGAAACCAATGTTGAACGCCAATCACACCAAATTCTTTTTTCAAGATAGTAGGGTCACAGTTGGCCAATTCTTTGATGCTGTAGATTCCCAATTTGTTTAGTCGTTTTTCTGTTCGTGAACCAATTCCCCAAAAGTCAGTCATTTTCGGAATGTTCCAGACCTTTGTTTCAACATCTTCATAGGACCAATTGGCACGCATGGTAGCAGTGGTTTTAGCTTCATTATCAAGTGCTAACTTAGCTAGAAGTGGATTGGCATTACTCATTCCAACAGTTGAATAGACACCCGTTTTTTCCCAAATATCGTGTTGAATTTTTGCTGAAACCACATCTAACTTATCTTTGCGACTTAGAGATTTGTCTTCAACAAAATAATTTAGCGATGAAGTTAAGTCTATAAATCCTTCATCAATAGAATAGGGCAGAATATCTGTCGGATCTGCATAATTTTGAAATACCTTTTGTATTTCAAGATTTTTTTGAATGTACAAGTCCATTCTGGGTGGTACTATAAATGTACGCTTGGCCCAATTTTCTATGAAGGAAACAAATTTTGCATCCGTTGGCAATCCTGAGATTTTAGCACGGTAGTAGTTAAATTTTCTGGTGTGAACATCAAAGGGGAGGTCGTAAGCTCTGCCAACATTTCCTTTACCAAAGACTTTTTTGAACATTGGAGAAGAGGCTAGAATTAGACCAGAAGAGTTGTCAGCCCTACTCATGACACAAAGTGAAGTATGAAGCGGGTGAAGTCCTCTCTCTACACATTCGATTGATGCGTAGAAAGATTTCATATCAACAAAAGCAATATCGCTACGTGGTTCTTTTGAATAGTCGATATAGCCCATACTATTCACCTTGTTTTTAGTTTTGCTAGTTCATCGACCAATTCTGTCAGATGGTCTGTTACGTCGTATTCTTTTTTTTCAAGAGATAAGATAATGCGGTCTTCCTTGAGGTAAATCATTTCTTTAACAAACTTTGACATCTCCTACCCTCCAATCACAGGCATGAAGTGCCCTACAACCTTGCCAACAATTCTGATTTCATCTTCAAATGGGATAAACCTTTCAGCAACATCTGGATTGATAGAAACCATTCTAAAGCCGTCTTCTTCACGATAGAGTTTCTTGATGTAGAGAGCTCCATTCCAGTTTAATGCATAGACAGCCCCATCATAATCATATCCAGTAGCTCGAATCAACGCAACCTCTCCGTCTTTGTAAACAGGTTCCATTGAGTTACCTGAAATCCAAGTCGCTATATCAAACCCTGAATATTCATCTTCTGAATAAACAGTTTCTGTTTCATACTCATCAAAGAAACTTTCACCTGGTCCGGCAGATAATTGAACTTCGGAATGCACCTGATAGGAGAACAGTGACACAACATTCTCAGCAATGGATTGAGATGCTAAAAGTTGTTCAACATAATCCTCGGCAGCTAATTTATTTTCATCTGTGAGTAGAAGATAGTTTTGAACGATAGTATATTCAGATTCAAAAAAAGATTCCTCTACATCGAAAATATCAGCAAGTATTGAAAGATTCTTCTGATTTGGTTTGGTTTTTCCGCTTTCCCAGGCACTAAAAGACATGCGACTAATATTCAGTTTTCGTGCTATTTCAGCTTGTGAGAATCCTAATTCTGTTCTTTTTTCTTTTAATTTTTTTGGAGAGAACATGTTTACTCCTTCTCTTGTCAGTTTATAAACTTACACAAAGTATAAAATATTTTTTGCATTTTGACAAGTATTAGTTTAAAAAATAATTCGACAATTCCATATAATGAGCGGACAAAATATGAGAAATGCAGTAAACTAGAAGTGCGAAAGGAATGATACTGTTATGATTTTGTTAAGTTTATATGGGCTAATTATTGTTGCAGCAATTTGTCTTTTCTTTTTAATTGCAAAGACTTCTGTTAAGCTTACTTGTTTTGCAATTGATTTCGTTGCAGTATTTATCTATGCAATTTATCTTTTACACGGACCAGTATCTAGTAAAATTTCTAGCGGAAATATGACTTATTTTTGGGATGTTTTGTTTGGATTGGTTTCAGTCGTGGTATATGGTTTTCTAATGTTGTTGTTGACCATTTACTTGCCAAAGGTAAGTAAGATTATCAATTTCATCATAGTATATTTTGGTGTAGGGATAGGTATTTGTTTGGCAACTGATTTCATAACTTCCCTGTTATCAGTCTTTAATTCAAACATTGAAGCAACCTATCGGTTACAGTTTTTGAATAATGACCTAGCTAATGATGTATTTTATTATGTACTATTCTTCTTTGTTTCTATACCTGTATGGAAGAAGCGGATGGATTATCTAGCTGGTGAATAATTTTAAATATTGCGATTTTGTTCAGTTTCAAAGTAATAGTCAATATTTTTCTTGTGCTGATATAGTTTGTTGAATTGAAATTTTATTTGAGAATACTCTGTCATGAGGGTATTCTTTTTTTCTTGCAATTGTTCTAACTGGGATAATATGTCTTTGGGATTGGCTGATTTATAATTGTGTGAAAGGTCTTGTTTGGCCATTTTGTAGGCAGTAATTTCTTTCTGATATTCTTTTAAGAACTGGCGATTATTTGGTTGCTTCTGATAATGATGATAAATGAGTCTATTCTTCTGTATGACGTGAAGATTTTCCATTATCTTACCAAGTTCCGTCATTTCTTTATCAATTTGCTTAACTTCATCTTGAATCGAGATTTGTTTATCAGCAATAGATTCGATGGCAAGTTCTAAATCATTTTTTGTTTGAATACCTAGGTTTCTCAGTTCAACTAGACCTTGTGCCATGGATTTTAAGTTGTGTTTTCTCGCCCAAAATTCTAAACCTTTCTTGTCAGTAATCTTTGTTGTATCAATAAGTTGTTGAGGCGGATTCTTCTCAATTCTTTCTTTCAATCTCTCCTCAGTATAGTCGGATCCAATTGTTTTAGAGCGTGTGAATCTAGAAGCATTTTTACATTTGAAGGCAATGTGTTTTCCAAATTTGACTTCGCATTTTGATTTCTTCATACGGTCAAGAAAGTCGTCCCATGAGTTCGAACGTGAAACATTTAGGTCGATAAGAAATTGTAAATATGACTTCCAACCGTTACCATTTTGGCTTTGTTCCCACTCATAATGGGATTTTCCTCTGGTTTTGTATTTCGTGCGATAAGTTTGATAATGTTCATCAATAATTGACAATTTGTATTTTTTACATAAGCGATCACTAGTAGACCGTATTTGGTGATAGGTCCGTTTATTGCTTTGATAGCATTTCCCAGTTTCAAAATTGACATTATTAAAAATAATATGATTATGAATATGGCCTTTGTCAATATGAGTAGTAAGTACAAATTCATACTCATCTTTCAATATATTTTTACAGAGTTCTAATCCAATTTTATGGGCAGTTTCTTGGTCAACTTCACCTGGTAAGAAGGATTGGATCAGGTGTCGAGCTAGTACCGTTCCATTTACTTTATTCTCTTTTCGAGTTTGTAAGAATTGTAAATGAGCAGTGGTAGGGAAACACATGTGTGTCGAAATGAGCGTTTGATTATCTGTTTTTTTCTTCTCAAGGATGTAGTCTATTGCAAAATGCAGAGTAGATTTAATGGGGTGAATTTTAGTAACAGCCATATCAAATATCCCCCTGATTTGTTTTGTTGTAGAGTATGTTTTGTAGTTTATTGAGTTCCTTGCTCAAACGGTGTATTTCGTTCTGGATTGTCTTAATGTCCTCTTTATAAACAAGGGAGTAAGTATTGACCTTCTTGGCAATTTGGTTGACATTAGTGGAGGTCTTTGAAAGGAGATGTTGTAACTCTCTAAATGGTTGCATATCGACTTCATAAATCGATGTTTCAAGGATACACTTGAGGACGAAATGCCGCATTGATTTTGACCGAGATTGTCCATATTTTTGTCGCACTTGAGCAAGTTCTTTATCAGAAAGTCGAATTTTTAATTGGTTTGGTCTAGTACGTTTTTCCATTGTCTATTCCTTTCTATCGGGGTCTTAGGGTTCTCCCTAACAAGTAAAATGTAATGAAAAAAGCAGAGCCAAAGGCGTCTGCTTCGTTAATTTTATCGTAAGTGGGTACCCACTTACTGTGCTTGCTACAACAGTTCAAAGTTGTAGAGCGATAAGCTGCTATATAGTTTGTATTATTAGTCGGCAATCCATTCAACTTCATATTTTTCGGCAGAAGTTAACAAGGATTCATCAGGTAGCTTGTCTGATATGATGGTTTTATATTGTTTCAGATTGTTAATTTTAAAAAATCCGGACATCCGAAATTTCGAACTATCAATCAGTAATATTGTCTCTTTAGCCTTGTCAATAATAGATTTTTTTGCAATGGCTTGACTGAAAGAAGCTTCATAAACATATTCTTCATCAATTCCTCTTGCAGAACAAAAAGCAAGGTCTATACTAAAATGTTCAAGAAGACTATTTTCCATACTATGGTTTACGACTGAGGCAGAATGGTGTTTGACCTCACCGCCAGTGACAAATATTTTCGTTGTGGGATTAGAAAGTTCAGAAAGCAACTGAGCAGTATTAAGTCCATTCGTAAAGATAATTAGATTGTCAATTGTTGAAAGAAACGGACATAATTCATAAACCGTTGTACTTGAATCCAAGTATATACACATCCCAGGTCCAACAAAATCTTTTGCAAGGTCAGCAATGATTTTCTTATCTGACCTATTTTCAGTCTCTCTGATACTATGAGCAAGTTCGACGGTATTAAATGCGTTTAGCACCACTTCCCCATGTTTTCTTTTGATGAGACCTTGTTCTTCAAGATAGATTAAATCTCTACGAAGAGTTGATGTACTTGAGAAAGTTAATTTTTCAAGTTGTTTTACATCTATTCTCTTTCTACTGTGAAGAATATTTGTTATTTCTTTTAATCGTTTATCTCTACTCATACTAACACCTCTTAAGTACATAATAACATATTCTGAACAAAAATGGCGATTTTATGTCAATATTTTGAATAATTTTCAATCTACTGTTCAAGTATTGTAATAGAAGTTTGTATATATTAAAATAAAATCATGAAAGCGGTAACAGAAAGGAGGTTCAAATGAAAACTGTATTGGCTATTGACCTTGGAGCTACGTCGGGAAGAGGAATCCTATATTCTATTGAAAATGGAAAACTGATTTCGAGAGAAGTTCATCGATTCAACAATTCAATACAAAAAGTGAAGGGAAGACTTTGTTGGGATATAGAAAGCTTGGTAAAAAGTGTTAAAAAATGTATCAGAATTTCTCAAGAACAGTCAGAATTATCTTCTGTTGGAATTGATACATGGGGTGTTGATTTTGCATTATTGGATGTAAATGGAGAAATGATTGCTCAACCAGTATCCTATCGAGATAGGCGAACTGAATCAATATTAGATGAGATTGCAAGATATTCTTCTCTAAATGATTTGTATTTTAAAACGGGTAATCAGTTGATGGAGATTAACACACTATTTCAATTGATTGCTTGTAAATCTCAAACACCCGAAGAATATTTCAAAGCTGATAAACTGTTAATGATTTCAGATTACTTAAATTTTGTATTGACAGGTGAGGTCGCAATTGAAAGAAGCATTGCTTCCACAATGCAAATGATTAACCCATTGACACAAGACTGGAATCATGAAATTTTAAAAACATTTGAAATTTCAGAATTACTTTTACCGAAACTAGTATCCGAAGGAAATATACTTGGTAGTATATCGGACGAAATATTGAATAATGAAATAACAGTAATCAATGTTTGTCAGCATGATACAGCAAGTGCGGTAGCAGCGATTCCACATGAAGAGGAAAACTTACTCTATGTCTCTTGTGGAACTTGGTCACTTATCGGGACAGAACTGAAAGCCCCAATACTTACCGATAGTGCACTGAAGTATAATTTCACAAATGAAGCTGGCTATGATGGGACTACTAGATTTTTGAAAAATTGTACTGGACTTTGGATTATTGAAGAATTAAAAAAATCGTTCTTAAAATTAGGAAAAGATTTTTCATACGACGAAATTACAGAGATGGTGAACAATGTGGAAAGTTGTGTTCCAACATTTGACACAGATGCTTCGACATTCGCAAGTCCAGGTAACATGATTGAAAAAATTGTCTGTTATTTTTCAGATGAGGGGATAAAAGTATCAACAGATCCAGCGATTCTATTTAAGATAGTTTATCAAAGTTTAGCTGAAAAATATAAAGAAGTCATCATACAATTGGAAGAGATAACTGGGAATATCTATAAGAGAATTGACTTAATAGGCGGTGGTTCCAAGTCACAATATTTCTCACAATTAGTAGCAGATATGACAGGTAAGACGGTGGTTACTGGATTGTATGAAGCAACTTCAATCGGTAATGCCCTCGTTCAATTTAAGGCACTTGGCTATGTTGAAGATATGAAAGAAGCCAAGAAACTTGTAAAAGAGTCTATAACATTTAACCATTTTTATCCAAAGAAGGAGGAAAAAAAATGACACTTTATCCTAAAATTGGAATCCGTCCAACTATTGATGGTCGACAGGGCGGTGTAAGGGAATCCTTAGAAGAAAAAACCATGCAAATGGCTCTAGCTGCTAAGGATTTGATTGAGTCCAATTTGCGTTACGCAGACGGAACCCCTGTACAGTGTTTGCTGGCCAGTCGAACCATTGGTGGTCAAGGGGATGCTGGGATTGTCTATGACGAGTTTGCTCGTGACAATGTGGTCGCTACCCTTTCTGTCACACCAAGTTGGTGCTATGGGACAGAAACCATGGATATGGATCCACACACGATTAAAGCTATTTGGGGCTTTAATGGGACAGAGCGACCTGGGGCAGTTTACCTAGCGGCAGCCATGAGTGGCTACGCTCAAAAGGGTTACCCAGCATTCAAGATTTATGGTCATGATGTTCAGGATCTGGATGACAATAGCATTCCTGCAGATGTGGCTGAAAAAATCTTGCTATTTGCCAAGGGAGCCATTGCTGCTGGTCAGATGAAAGGCAAGTCCTATGTCAACATTGGAGCTTCTTCAATGGGAATTGCGGGTTCTCAGGTTACCACTTCCTTCTTTGAAGACTATCTGGGAATGTTGGTCGAATTTGTAGATATGACAGAAATCCTTCGCCGTATGGAGTTGGAAATCTACGATAAAGAAGAATATGAAAAAGCACTTGCTTGGATTAGGGAATATTGCAAAGAAGGTGTTGACATCAATGTAGGAAAGGAATTCCCAGAAGTGATTACCAAGTCTAAGGTGATTCCAGCAGACAAGGATTGGGAATTTATTGCCAAGCAAACCTTGATTATCCGCGATATTCTCTTTGGAAATCCTCGCTTGGCAGAGATTGGCTGGGAAGAGGAAGCTCGTGGCAGAAATGCAATTTCAGGTGGTTTCCAAGGCCAACGGCAATGGACAGACTGGTTGCCAAACGGTGATTTTGCTGAAGCGATTTTGGCTTCCACTTTTGACTGGAATGGTCCACGTCCTGTGACTGCCTTTGCAACAGAAAATGATACTTTGAATGCGACCGCCATGTTATTTGGAACCCTCCTAACCAATAAGGCTCCAATTTTCTCTGATGTTCGGACTTATTGGAGCCCAGAGGCGGTCAAACGGGTGACTGGTCAAGAACTAACAGGTAGGGCAAAGGATGGTATTCTTCATCTAATTAACTCAGGGGCTTCAGCTCTTGATGGAAGTGCCGCAGCACGAGATGAAGCTGGTCAGCCAACCATGAAAGAGTTCTGGAATATGACGGAGGTGGATATCAAAGCCTGTCTGGAAGCGACAGACTGGTGTCGAGCTAACTATGAATATTTCCGAGGAGGTGGCTATTCTTCTCACTTCAAGACCCAGGGAGAACTTCCTGTTACCCTGATTCGTGTCAATCTAGTCAAGGGTGTTGGTCCAAGTTTACAGATTGCCGAAGGCTACACTTGTCCATTGGATGATGAAGTGCATCGTATCTTGGATGAGCGGACAGATAAAACATGGCCAACAACTTGGTTTGCTCCGAATCTTGGAGAACCTGGTTTTGAAACCGTCTATGATGTCATGAACCATTGGGGTTCTAACCACGGTGCCTTTGTTCATGGGCACATTGGTGCAGAAGTTATCACTCTGGCTAGTATGTTGCGAATTCCTGTAGCCCTCCACAATATTCCAAGGGAACGAATTTTCCGTCCAAGCATTTTTGATGGTGTCGGTACTAAGGATTTGGAAGCAGCAGATTTCAAGATGTGTGAGGTTTTAGGACCGCTATATAGTAAATAGAAGGAGAACACTTTATGTTCATGGAAAAAGAAAGAAAGGAACTTATAAAGTACGGCAAAAAGTTAGTTACTGAAGGCTTAACCAAAGGTACTGGTGGGAATCTGAGCGTATTTAACCGTGAAAAAGGTCTAATGGCAATCACTCCGTCTGGAATTGATTTCTTTGAAATCAAGGAAGAAGATATTGTCATCATGGACTTGGAAGGACAAGTAGTCGAAGGTGAAAAGCTTCCTTCTAGTGAGTGGTATATGCACCTGATTCAATACCAGCAACGAGAAGACCTTGATGCAGTCATTCATGCCCACACAACTTATGGAACTGTTTTGGCAGTGCTAAGAGAGCCCTTACCAGCTAGCCACTATATGATTGCGGTAGCTGGAAAAGATGTCCGAGTAGCAGAATACGCCACATATGGGACTAAGGAATTGGCTGAAAATGCTGCGGAGGCTATGAAAGACAGACGTGCAGTCTTTCTTGCCAACCACGGTATCTTGGCTGGTGCTCAAGACTTACTAAATGCCTTCAATATCATTGAGGAGGTTGAATACTGTTCTAAAATTTATTGTGTTGCCAAAAGCATGGGAGAACCAGTCATCCTCCCAGATGAAGAAATGGAATTGATGGCTGAAAAATTTAAAACTTACGGACAAAGGAAATAAAACGGAGGAACATAAAATGAAAAAAAGTTTGTTGAAATGCGGTGCATTGTGTTTATTTGCTTCAGTGATTCTAGCTGCTTGCGGATCGTCGTCAGGAACTAGTTCAAGTTCTGAAAAAGCAGCAAGTGGTGATGATACAGTTTTAGAGTTCTATCATGGATATCACCATAGCGAAGAAGAATGGCCAGCTGCTAAAGTTATGCGTGATCTTTATGATGAATTTGCGAAAAAACATGCAACCGGTGATGTTGAATTTAAACCAACTCCTGTGAACGGAAGCTTGACAGACATTATGAATAACAAGGTTGCAAGTGGCGAGTTTCCAGATATGATTGACTTGGCTGGTAACGATGTTTCGCTAGCAGCTATTGAACAAAGTTTGGTTCTGGATTTGAAACCATATATCGATGATAATGGTTTGGAAAAAAATGTTGGTCTAAACTATACACAAAATGATGTGAACGGAAAAATCTATACAGTCCACGACCAATTATTAACCTTAGGTCTTTGGTACAATGCAGATATTTTCTCAAAAGCAGGAGCTAAAACACCTGACCAATGGACCAAGTGGAGTGATTTTACCGAAGCTATGGCCTTGGTTCGTAAACAAGGAGTATATGCATTTGGTGCAGGAGAGCCAGCAATTCGTCTCTTTAACACTGTACTTGGCTCATCTGAAGCTGGCCGTAAACTATTAGAAGGTCCTCTAACTTCTGAAGGAATTGATTCAAAAGAATTTGCAGAAGCACTTAAATTGGTTATGACAGAAGTGCAAGCAAACGGTTCAGCTAATGCAGGCGGCGATGCCAACGTTTATTCAACTGATTTTACTGAAAATAAATCAGCAGTCTTCTTCAACGGTGTATGGGCTGCAGGTGGTTTGAAAGATAATGCAGCTTTGAAACCAGGATTGTACGCTGGTAATGTTGCGATTAGTTCAGCTGGTGGCGGTATTACAATTTCAAGTAAACTATCTGAGGAAGAAGAAAAACTTGCATTGGAATTTGTAAAATACATGACCAGTGACGAGGTTCAAACTACAATTTTCGAAAAAGTGGGAGCGAACCCAGCTAGCCAAGCGATTGATACTGCTCAAATTGCAAGCGGTTCTGACGACGCTACTGTAAAACTCTTAGGTGAAGCGACATCAATGGCAAACAATGCAGATGTAACTGTTCCTACTGTTGTATCTGTTTGGGGTGGTGACGTTCGTACTGCAATTATCAACGCATTGACCGAAAGTGCTGCTGACGGTGTCAATATCGATCAGAAAGTAAAAGAAACACAAGACATCTTGAAAGCCCTTATCGGATAAAATAACAGGGCTAAGGATGTATTCCTTAGCCCTTTTTTAGAAAGTGAGTATTTTATGACAAAGAAAACCATGACCTTACAAAATAGGAAGGCACAGAAACAACGATTTATTTTTCTATTTTTACTCCCGACATTAGTTTGTTTCTTTCTCTTCTACTTTTATTCGGTGGTAACTATTTTTGCAACATCCTTTACTAAGTGGGATTATACGAATTTAACCAGCCCAGAATTTCTAGGTTTTGGCAATCTTTTTGCCAACTATAAGTACATTTTTAGTGAATATCCTTTCTTTTTGGAAGCACTGAAAAATTCAATTACATGGGCAATTATAGGTGTAGTAGTTCAAGTCCCATTAGCTTTATCAGTTGCTATAGCCTTATCAAAAAAATTGGCTGGTTGGAAACTATCTCGAAACCTTTATATCATACCTAGTATTATTTCTAGTGCCGCAATGGGTTTGATTTTTCTTCAAATCTACAATCCAAATTATGGAGTAGTTAACCAAGTTATCCGCTTTTTTAACCCTGAATTTTCGGATGCGATTTTATTGACACCTGGCTTGAATATTATTGCGATGACTTGTGCTTATATTTTCTTTGCAGGGACATCGACAATAATGATATTGGGTCAAATCTTCGCCATTCCACAAGAGATCCATGAAGCAGCAATACTAGATAACATTACAGGGTGGAGAAGAGAATGGTATATCACCATTCCAATGATAAAAGAAACATTAAAGACAGTTTCGATTATGGCCGCAACTTCGGGTTTCCTATTGTATAACGAAGTATTCTTCCTAACAAATGGTGCAGCTGGAACAAAAAGTATCAGTTTTATCATAAGGGAGTTAGCGGTATCTAGTTCTCGTACACAATATGCCAGAGCTAACACTATAGGTGTGATTCAGATTTTAGGCGGAATGCTAATCATTTTGTGTATCAATCTGATATTCAAAGAAGGTAAACGTAGAAAGTGAGGATAGAGCATATGGACAATCGTTTGAATGGCCTTTCTAAATCGGGAAAATTAATTATTTACATCTATATGGCTATTACTTGTTTAATTTCAGTGTTTCCAATTTTATGGATATTTCTATCCTCATTAAAAGCGGATCCTATGAAAAATCCAGGTATTAGTTTGCCAACTGATTTAAGTTTTGATGGTTATATCAAGGTTTTTACTGAGTTACATGTATTGGACTATTTTTGGAACAGTTTTAAAGTTGTTTCCATATCTGTGATTATCAGTATTATCATGATTTCCATGTCATCTTATGTTATTGCTCGGATGGATTTCCGTGGGAAAAAGCTGATAACAGCAATGTTGTACTCCACTCTATTTATCCCTGCAACAGCAATGACTTTCCCTGTCTATCGTTTGGTAAATGTTTTGGGGATATATAATACGCCAGTAGCTCTGATTTTTGTCTACTCTTGTAGCGGTATTGCCATGAGTTTCTTTATCATAAAAAATTACTTTGCAATTATACCTAAGGAGTTGGAAGAAGCTGCTGAAATAGATGGAGCGAGCTATGCTCAGACATTTTGGAAAGTAATGTTACCTATTGCTAGACCTGGTATTTTAACAGCAGCAATATTAGCTTTTATAAATAACTGGAATGAATATTATTGGGCATCAATGTTGATCATCAATAAAGATGAGCTGACGGTTCCAGCCTTGCTTGGTCAATTCACAACTAGCTTTAATACTAACTATAATGGTCTCTTTTCAGCAATTGTTGTGATTATCTTACCACCAATTTTACTATTTGCATTTGCAAGTAAATACTTTATTGAAGCCCTTGGAGGAGGAGCAGTAAAAGGATGACAAAAAATAGTTTACAAGAAATTAACAAACGTACAGAGTGGTTCCGAAAAGACCGCTTTGGAATGTTCATTCACTGGGGGCTCTATTCAATCCCTGGAAAAGGGGAGTGGATTCGCAGTCACCAACAATTATCCATTGATGACTATAGGCCATATTTTGAAGCATTTAATCCTGTAAAGTACAATCCGAAAGAGTGGGCGAAGGCAGCAAAAGCAGCAGGTATGAAATATATGGTCTTGACCGCCAAGCACCATGATGGATTTTGCTTGTTTGACTCAGCCTATACTGACTACAAATCTACAAATACACAAATCGGGAAAGACTTAGTAGCTGAATTTGTTGAAGCAGTACGAGAAGAAGGATTAAAAGTAGGTCTATACTTCAGTCTGATTGACTGGTATCATCCAGATTATCCGAAATATGGCGATATGATTCACCCTATGCGTGAGAATGAAGCCTTTAAAGATGAGAAGATTGACTTTGACAACTACTTGACTTTCTTACACAATCAAGTGGAAGAAATCGTCTCCAAGTATGGCAAACTGGACATTCTATGGTTTGACTATTCTTACGGAGAAATGTTCGGAGAGAAATGGCGTGCAACAGATTTGATTAAACTTGTACGTAAGTATCAACCAGATGTGGTTGTAGATAATCGGTTAGAAACATCGGGCGAAGGATTTGGCAGTATTGTAACAGATGAAATCAATATTTATTCTGGTGACTTTGTTAGCCCGGAACAGCTCATACCTCATGAGGGAATTCGAAATATACATGGAGAGCCAATTCCTTGGGAACTTTGCTTAACAATGAATAATAACTGGGCCTACAATCCTACGGATTATTTCTACAAATCGTCCAAGACACTTATTCGTAAGTTGGTTGAGTGTGTAAGTAAGAATGGGAATATGATTCTGAATGTAGGTCCAGATGCACTAGGTGTTATCAATCAAGAAAGTCAAGATATTTTAACTGATTTTGGAAAATGGTTAGATAAGAACGGTGAGTCTATTTATGGTTGTGGCGTTAGTTCATTACCTAAACCAGAATGGGGCTACTATACTCAAAAAGGGAACACGGTGTATGCTCATGTCTTCGAACAGCCAATTGGCCCTCTTGCCCTGATTGGTATCGATGAAAGCAAAGTCAAAAGAATGAGTTTCCTCCATGATGGAAGTGAAGTGAAGATTTCTAAGAGTTGGACCACTAATGCGTATGAAGGGATTTGCTTTGCACAGTATGGTGATATTCCTCACTTTACTTATCCATTGCCAGATAGCATTGATAGTGTGATAAAAATTGAATTAGTAGGTGATGATAGTGAAGATTGAAAATAAAAATGTAGCACGCTATTTTAAATTAGAAGATGGGAAGTTTTATACTTCCCATATCTTGAATAAAAAGGTCGACGAGCCTATTGGGAACGAAAAATGTACGGAATTCGTTGTTTATTTCTGTGATGGAAGCCAGCTCAGCTCTGAGGATTTTACAGCTCATGTAGTCGACCAAACCAATGAAAGTATTCTGGTAAGTTTTCATCATTCTGAAATCCAATTGACCATTCTATATTCAGTTCGTGAAGACGTTCTTGTCAAAGAGGTGACGATTCTGTCATCCATAAATACAATCAACTATATTGATGTGGAACGGTTTAGTTTTACAAATTTAGAACATGTCTATCTTCCTAAAAAGCAAGAAGATATCAAAGAAATGGCTGGATTTTCTGGTTATTATGTAGAGTTGGGACAGCCAATTTATGCCAAGTCTTTCTTCTTGGGCATGGAATTTCCAATGGGGGAAAATAGGATAGAAGACCAGACCTATTTTTCTCGCTATTATGTTGGACACGAGATTAAAGAACCTAAGAAAATCTGGCCGGTTGTTATTGGTGCATCATCTGGGTTTGAGAAGTCAAGTATACAAAAAGACTTCTTTACTTACATTCGTGGTATAGCCCAACCAAGTTATTTCAGAAAACAATACAATTCTTGGTATGACCATATGACTGCAATTGATGAAGGAATCATTGTAAAAAGTTTTGAAGAAATTTCACATGGCTTTGAAGATAATGGTGTGAAGTTAGATGCCTATGTCGTTGATGATGGCTGGTGTGATTACCAAAGTGTTTGGGAGTTCAATGAAAAGTTCCCTAACGGTCTAACAAAGGTAAAAGCTCTCGTAAATAATTTGGATGCTAGCCTTGGTCTTTGGATCGGACCACGTGGAGGTTATAACGGTACAGAAGTTATCATGAGTGACTGGTTAGAAGCACATCCAGAATTTGGTAGCAAAAATGCTTTATCAAACGATGTCAATATTGGTGATTTTAAATATTTGGAAGGCATGAAGCAAAAAATGTTGGATTACCAGAAGAAATATGACATCAGCTACTGGAAAATCGATGGTTGGTTGTTGAAGCCGGACAAGCCAGACCCTAGTGGTGAGTTTGCCATGCACACTATGACTCCTGTCTATGAATTCTTGATTGACCTCTTAAAAGATTTAAGGGCAGAGCGAGGAGATAGAGATTGCTGGTTGAACTTGACTTCCTATGTTAATCCTAGCCCATGGTTCTTACAATGGGTCAACAGCCTTTGGATACAAATTTCTCAGGATGTTGGCTTCACAGAAAATGCTGGGAATGATATTCAACGGATGATTACCTATCGTGATTGCCAATACGAAGAATTTTTGACCAAACGAGATATTCAATTGCCTCTTTGGAGCCTTTATAACCATGAGCCTGTCTATGCGAGTACGGCTCATACCTGGTACATGGACCATCAAATGTATGCAAGTGTAGAAGAGTTTGAAGATTATCTGATGTTTATTTCTACTCGTGGGAATGCTTTCTGGGAGTTCCATTATTCCTATACAATGTTTGATGAAGAGCGATGGAAGGCCAATGCTCGTGCAGTCAAGTGGATAGAGAACAACTACTCAACACTAAAACATAGTCAAACGATTGGTGGCAAACCGTCAGTGTTTGAAATTTATGGTTACAGATGTATTGATAAAGAAGCAGGGAAAGAAATTCTTTCGCTTCGGAACCCAGCTAGTCATTCAGCGACTATTCAGTTAGATAATATCAATCTTTCCGACTATCAATTGGTTAGAGGAGATTATACAGCTCTGACAGAAACAGAGTATGAACTAGCTCCATATACAATTCTGATTGCAGAGAAACTAGGAGGGTAATATGGCAGTTAAATATGCTTTAGGTGTAGATATTGGTGGTACAAAAGTTGCTGTGGGACTGGTAAATGATATAGGTCATGTGGCTTATAGTCTAAAGGTGCCAAGCAATAAAGAGTCGTCAGAAACCTTATTTCAATGCGTGTGTACAGCTATTCGAGAACTACTAAACAGTCAGCAACTGAATATTGAGGATGTTTCAGGGATTGGTGTTGGCTTGCCGGGAAAAGTTGATGTTGAAAATGGAATCGCAGTTTTTCAAAATAATATTCCATGGGAGAATTTTCCTGTTGTTAAGCGACTTCAAGAAGAATTTGGAAATATTCCAATAAAAATTGACAATGATGTGAAAGTAGCAGCGTATGCTGAGTATAGATTACTGTCTCTAGAAGCCAATGATATGTTTGGTTATATCACAATTTCTACTGGTATCGCAGCTACAAATATCATAAATAACACAATTCTAAGGGGTTCTGGCTTTGCGGGTGAAATTGGATTTATGCCAGTTCGAAGTTTCGGAAGAACAAGTGGTCTAGAAATCTCTTGCTCTGGACCAGCTATTGAACGCCAAGGGAAGCAAATGTATGGTGAAGATTTGTCAACCAAGGCAGTGTTTGATAATTGGCGTCAAGGTGATATTACAGCATCGGCTATTATAGCTAATGCGAGAGATGGATTGGTCCAAGCAATCCATAGTATGATTTGTTTACTCGATCCAAAAATCATTGTTTTGGGTGGTAGTGTAGCACAAAATAACCCAGATTTTATCGATGACATAAAGACAGTTTTGCGACTATCTTTACATCATGAACAAAAACATATTTTAGAAAATATTATCATCTCAAAAATTGAAGGCGGCAATAACGGAATAATTGGTTCTGCATTCCTAGTCCAATAACAGAGAAGAAAATGATGAAAATAGATAGTTCGTAGTATTTTAATCAATATAGACAGGTTTGTTTTCCAATATCAGAAAAATGGACTAGGAAATGTTGGGAAACAAAAGCTCTCTTTCAATAAGAATAAGAGGTAGAACAAGTGAAAAAGAATAAAAGGAAATTTACACTTTTAACGATCGCAACATTAGCTTCAGTATTTTTATTTCAAAACAATGTGTTTGCAACTGAAGTTTCATTATCTGATTTAAATTGGACTACTGCAACGCACGGAGATGCTACTTCATCGAAAACAGTTCAGAAGAATAAACCATTTTCTGCAGGAAATGATAATCGCGGAAACAAGATTTCATTAAAAATGGAAGATGGCTCAATCAGAGAATTTGAGAAAGGCACTGGAACTGTTGCTGCAAATCCTTCCACCATTAGTTATGATATTTCTAACCTTGGGGCAACAAAATTCAAGTCTTTTGTTGGTATTGATAGGACAGCTGTTCCTACGGATAATAGATATTCCAAAATTAGTAAATTTGAAGTGCTTGTAGATGGGGCTGTTATTTATACTTCAATTGAAAATTATCCTGAAGGGATAAAGTATGATACATCAGCGATATGGCTTGAATTGGATATTCCGTCCGATGCACAGACTATTGAATTTAAGAGTTACTCAGGCGAACATACTTGGGGTGACGAAGTTGTATTAGGAAATCCAATTTTTGAGATACCTGATAGAGTAGCAACTCCGGAAGACGGAGTAGATGTTGTAGAACAGACTTCTCCAACGGAACTACCTGTTAGAGAGAATGCTATTTATTTATCAGATTTAGATTGGAGAAGTGCTAGTCACGGTGATGCTACAGGTTCAAAAACTGTACAGAAAAACAAACCATTTACGTTAGGGAATAATGGCAGTAATCAGAGAATTTCATTAAAAATGTCGGATGGCACTATTAAGGAATTTGATAAAGGGCTAGGTACAATAGCTGCTGGACCATCGACAATACAATATGATATTTCTGGAGCAGGAGTATCACGCTTTACTACATTTGTCGGACTTGATAGAAGTGCTGGTCATTCAGATAATAGATACGCAAATATTGAAAAATTTGAAATTGAAGTTGATGGTACCGTAATCTATTCTACTTTAAATGAATATCCAAATGGATTTAATTACGATACACCAGCAATAAAAGTCGATGTTGAAATTCCTGAAGGGTCACGTTCAATTCGTTTAAATAGTTACTCTGGTCAACAAACCTGGGGTGATGAGTTGGTTTTGGCAGGTGCATATTTTGTTGCAAGTGGTCAATTCAGAAATCCAAATGATTTTGAGCCTGCTCCAAAACGTAGAGAGATTTCGAATACAAGCCCATTATTGATGATGCCATTGTATGCGAATGGTTCTGAATACAATAAAGGAAACTATTCCTTCTGGGGTGAAGATACTTTAGTTGGAAAATGGGAAAATATTGATCCAGAACTAAAGCCATACACAGTTATTCAGATTCACCCAGATGATTTGCCACATAGATCAGGAGTAGCTCAGGACTTTTATGAAAAAATTCTCGAACAGGCTCAAAACTATGTAAATCCAACTACTGGGCAAAATGAACCTATTCCAGTTGTTTTGACTGTTTATACAGCAGGTAACCAATCGCATTATACTGCGGCACATTGGATTACAATGGAATGGATTGATAGAATGTATGAAAAGTATTCCTGCCTTCAAGGCATCTTTTCAACTGAAAATTATTGGGTCTGGGCTGGGGATGTTGAAAGTAACGCAGCCGAGTACTTAAAATTGTCTGCAAGACATGGAGGATATTTCATTTGGTCTGAGCAAAACAATGGAGCTTCAATTGAAAAAGCACTAGGAACTCAAGGAAGAACAATCTTTAAAGAGACAGTTGAAAAGTATTGGCAAAACTTTATCTTCATGTTCAAAAATACACCTGCACATGAAGGGAATGACGCTCCAACTGTAAGTTACATGACAGGTCTATGGCTTGCTGACTATGCATACCAGTGGGGTGGATTGATGGACACTTGGAAATGGTATGAAACAGGAAAATGGAAGTTGTTTGAAGGCTCTGGAATTGGAAAAACACAAGGGAATAGACAATGGTTAACTCAACCAGAAGCCATGTTAGGAGCAGAGGCTATTAATATCTATTTAAATGGTGGATCGGTATATAATTTTGAGCATCCTGCCTATACCTATGGTGTAAGAAATGAAGAATCACCATTATATTCAACTGTAATTGAAAACTTTTTCAAATATGTAATAAATAATCCTGCACCTTCTAAAGAAGATGTACTCGCTGCTACAAAAATTTTGATAAATGGAAATTTCTCATCTAAACGAGATGGTCGTTTCTATGTTGACGTCAATACAGCAACACACCAAAGTCCACTATATACAACTGGTCGATATGGTGTAATCCCTGCTGTACCATCTAGTATTTCTTCAGAAGTATTGAATTCAAAATTACCTGACCATATTCAGGTTGTCAGTCTAAATGACGGCAGTATGTCTTCGGCGGCTAATAGAAGAAATTTATTAAACGGCCTATATCCAGAAGAGTATACTGGAAACATTTTTGGTGATGAGATTGACAATAGAGCATTTATCTATAATTATGAGTATAATCGTGACAATGACCAGACTGGTACATTCGAACTTAGTGGAAAAGAGTTTGATGTAACTTTGAAATCTCACTCGTTCACGATTGTAGAGAATATTGCAACAGGATTAAATATCAAACAAAATAACTTCCGAATCAATAAAGATTCATTATGGGAAGGTGCTTCAAATTCAACACAAGCTAGAGCATTACCTCAACTATCAAAATCTGATGCAATAAATTGGGTATTTAATACTTATATCCATAATACTCCAAGCTCCGAGCAGCGTGAGACGGTTTATGTATTAAAGAATGTAAGTAAACAACCGACTATTGAGATACTAAATTCTAGTGATTCAAATATTGCGACTCCAAGCGTAGAATACAATTCTGAATCAAAAACAGCAACTATTAGAATACTATCAAATGGTTATGTTGATTTAAATATTAACTATTAAACATAATAGTTAAGTAATAAAAATTGAGCAAAATTTCAAGATGTAAATCATGAAATTTTGCTCTTTTTTTTTTTTGGCTCTTTGTCAAGTAGTGTTGTTGGCAATTAAGTGTAAGCGTCCAATAACAAGGTGTATCGCATCTATCTAGTCCTCCAGTTATACTGTATTCAAACAGAAGATTGGAGGTTTTTTATGATGAAACAACCCATTGTCCCTCTAGC
>NZ_JBQKFH010000012.1:0-66305 GCF_052119425.1 Enterococcus cecorum | reverse complement strand
CTTTATTTTTGTATTCACTTTCAAAAGATAAATAGAGATCTTTCCACTACTATCTAAATGGAAAGACCTCTATTTTTTCACATAGGGGCTACTTTTGGGTCAGCCCCTTTTTGAAAAAGGCAATAATATTTTCAGCTACATTCTGAGGTATGCCTGCTGCTTGAATGTCGGCTAAACTCGCCTCTTTTAAATTTTTCAATGATTTAAAGGTCTTTAATAACTGCTGCTTACGTTTAGGTCCTAATCCTTCAATCGCATCCAATTGTGAAGCAAAACTATTTTTACTGCGCAATTGGCGATGGAAGGTGATTGCAAATCGGTGGACTTCATCTTGTATCCGCTGCAATAAAAAGAACGCTTGTGAATTATGCTCTAATGGTACTACTTCAAGTTCGGGACCAAATAACATTTCACTAGTTTTATGCTTATCATTTTTCGCTAATCCAGCTATCGGTAAATCCAATCCGAGCTGATTTTCTAGCACATCTTTGGCTGCATCCACTTGTCCTTTTCCACCATCAATAATAATCAAATCAGGTAAAGGCAGTCCTTCTTTTAACACCCTAGAATACCTCCGATAAATCACCTCACGCATTGAGGCATAATCATCGGGGCCAGTAACGGTTTTTATTTTGTATTTTCGGTATTCCTTTTTAGCAGGCTTCCCATCAATAAAGACAACCATCGCCGAAACTGGATTGGTCCCAGAAATATTGGAGTTATCGAAAGCTTCAATTCTAGTTGGCGCAACAATTCCCATTTTCTCCCCTAATACTTGTACGGCGCCAATAGTTTTTTCTTGTTTTTTATCAATCAAAGCAAATTTTTCCTGTAAAGCAACCTGCGCATTTTTATTGGCTAAAAAGACTAATTTTCTTTTCTCTCCACGTTTTGGTTGAGTTACTTTACAATCGACCAATGAGGCAACACTTTCATAATCAATTTCTTCAGGGATCAATATTTCATTTGGGATAATATGTTCAGCCTTTTGATAAAACTGTCCAATAAAGGTTAAAAAACTTTCTTCCGGCTCGTCATAGATGGGAAAACTAGTAACATCACGTTGTATTAATTTACCTTGGCGCACAAAAAAGACTTGTACACAAAGCCAGCCGCGTTCGACATAATAACCAAACACATCACGATTGACAAAGTCAGTTTGCGTCATCTTTTGGCGTGTCATAATGGTATCAATTGCCTTGACTTGATCACGATATTCAGCGGCTTTTTCAAACTGCAAATCTTCAGCTGCTTGTGTCATTTTTTCCACGATTTCTTGGCGGATTTCTTGATAGTCTCCCCCTAAAAAGCGTCGAATTGCTTGCACCATTTTTTCATACTCTTCAGGGTCGATTTGAAATACACAAGGTGCTAGGCATTGATGCATATGATAGTACAGACAGACTTCTTTAGGTAAAACCTGACACTTACGCAACGGAAAAAGTCGGTCCAACAACTTTTTCGTCTCATTGGCAGCCCCAACATTGGGATAAGGACCAAAATAATAGGCCTTATCTTTCAGTACTTTGCGTGTAATTAATAGTCGCGGATATTTTTCATTGGTAATTTTAATAAAAGGATAAGTCTTATCATCTTTTAATAAGATATTGTATTTTGGTTGATTCTTCTTGATAAGATTGATTTCTAAAAGTAAGGCCTCTACATTTGATTCAGTCACAATATATTCAAAATCGGCAATTTCCGAAACTAATAGCTCAGTTTTGGTATTATGACTGCCAGTAAAGTAGCTCCGAACGCGATTTTTTAATATTTTTGCCTTGCCCACATAGATAATTTGGCCTTGTGCATCTTTCATGAGATAACAACCTGGCTGATCAGGTAATAATGCTAATTTTTCCTTAATATGTTCTTTCATGTCTTCACCAAAAAAGGGCCGGCTATCAAGTAGTCGACCCTCATCTATTAAGATAATTTTTCAACGATTTCCTCTAAAGCTGGTTTAGGTTGCACGCCTACACGCTTTTCAACTAATTCGCCATCTTTGAAGAATAATAGTGTCGGAATACTCATTACACCAAAGCTAGCAGCTGTTTGAGGGTTATCATCGACATTTAATTTTGTAATTTTTAGCTCAGTTTCATCATATTTTTGTGACAATTGGTCCAAAATTGGCGCTTGCATACGACATGGTCCACACCAAGGAGCCCAAAAGTCAACTAAGACTAAACCTTCGCTGATTTCTTGTGAAAAAGTAGCATCAGTAATTTCTTTTGCCATTTTTTACACCTCCTCTGTTCTTAATTGAATTATAACACGTCTTAGCATTTTTACCAAAAAGCATGCTTATATTCTATTTAAACTTCACAATCGTCGCACCATTTCCTCCTTGATTGGC
Organism: Enterococcus cecorum; assembly: GCF_052119425.1. Taxonomy (GTDB): domain Bacteria; phylum Bacillota; class Bacilli; order Lactobacillales; family Enterococcaceae; genus Enterococcus_E; species Enterococcus_E cecorum_C. The sequence goes on along the minus strand of NZ_JBQKFH010000012.1, from coordinate 63,949 downwards.
TGGGGCAAATTCAAAGGAAGCCACACTGCGATGATTTTGTAGATATTTGGTAATCCCTTGTCTTAGTGCACCTGTCCCTTTACCATGAACAATACGGACTTGCGGATAACCAGCCAGAATCGCTGCATCAATATATTGGTCGACCTCATTTAAGGCTTCTTCATAACGTTTTCCTCTTAAATCTAGCTGTGGATCGACATGACTCGTTTGACTGGAACGTACGGTATGAATCACGCGTTTTGGTTCTTCTTTCACAGGGTCCGTTGCTTGCAATTCATCTTCAGCTATCGTCATTTTCAAAATTCCCATTTGGACTTGCCAATGATGATTATCCACTTTTTGAAGCAAGGTACCTCGTTGACCATATTGCGCTACCATTACCTCATCGCCAGGTTTAAGTGCTTTTTGTTTTTTCGCTTTTTGTAAAACTTTATTTTTCTTCAAATGATCTTCTTGATGTAAATCAGCTAATTTCGTTTTAGCTTCGATTAATTGGTGCTCTTTCACATTACCTTGACCTTGAAGCAATTGCATTTTACGAATGTCAGCAATAATTGTATCAGCTTCTTCTTGCGCTTTTTCAACTAGTTCATTGGCTTGTTTGCGGGCCTTAGCAAGTTCAACTTCGCGTTCTTCAAAAAAGGCTTCATAGGCAACTTTTAAATCATGATGCAATTGTTCAGCTTCACTGACATGATGACGCAATTCAAGATATTCCGTTTCAGTCATTTTCCGACGATTTTCTAAGTCTGCAATCATTTCATTTAAATCTTGAGTTTCGCCATCTAAAATCTGTTTCGCTTGCTCAATGATTGGATTTGCTAAACCAAGACGTCGTGAAATTTCAAAGGCATTACTGCGCCCAGGTACACCAATTAATAGACGATACGTAGGGCTTAAGGTATCAACATCAAATTCCATTGAAGCATTAATGGTTCGTTTACGATTATAGCCATAAGCTTTTAACTCAGGATAATGGGTAGTGGCAACGACAAAACTATTTCGTTTTTGCAACTCATCTAAAATTGAAATGGCTAGTGCAGCCCCTTCTTGTGGGTCAGTGCCGGCGCCAAGTTCGTCAAGTAAAATCAAACTCTTATCATTCGCTTTGTTTAAAATACTGACAATATTCGTCATGTGTGAAGAAAAAGTGGATAAGTTCTGCTCAATACTTTGTTCATCTCCGATATCAGCAAAAACTTCATCAAATAAACCGACTTGACTCTCCTCATCTACGGGAATGGCTAAACCAGATTGCGCCATTAATTGTAATAAGCCCAGTGTTTTTAAGGTAATCGTCTTACCCCCAGTATTCGGTCCGGTAATGACAATCGTTTGGAAATCCTTACCGATAAAGATATCATTGGCCACGACTTTCTTAGCATCAATTAATGGATGTCGGGCTTTTTTTAAACTAATTTCATTATGAGGGTGAATAACTGGCACACAAGCCTTTAATTCTTTGGCATGGCGCGCTTTGGCATTCATAAAATCATAAAAAGCCAACACCGTCGCATTATGCGCAATTTCTTTACGATTTGGCACCAATTTTGCAGATAATTCCGCTAATATGCGTTCTATTTCCGCTCGTTTTGCGATTTGTTGTTGACGCAAGCGATTATTTAACTCCAGCACTTGTTTTGGTTCGATAAATAAAGTTTGTCCTGAAGCACTTTGGTCATGAACGACCCCACCGAAAATCCCCCGATACTCTTGTTTAACGGGAATTACATAGCGGTCATTACGCATCGTTACCAACGTATCACTTAAATAGCGAGCATTTTTCCCACGAATTAAGCCATCTAGTGTTTCGCGAATCGTTTGCTCACTTTGTCTAATTTGACGACGTAAATTACGCAATACTTCAGAAGCTTCATCATTCACACGCCCGTCTTCATCAATCGCTAGCTTCAACTCCTTCGTCAAAGCTGGTAAGTAAGTGAGTTGTTCCGCCCAATGATACATACGATCTAAAGGCAAATCTGCTTCTTTTAATTCTTCAAAAAAGGTCACTAATTCTTGAGTAGTTGTTAATACTTTTGTGACTTGCGCAAGTTCTTGACCATTTAAGTTGGCACCAATCTCAATACGTTTCATATGAGGAGTAATGCTTTCTAAACGAGGAATTGGGATGCCTCCTTTAAGTCTTAGAATTTCCATCGCTTCAAAGGTTTCGGCTAACCAATGATCCAGTTTTTCTTTTTTGGCAATGGGATGTAATTTATCTAATATTTCCAGCCCTTGATCTGTGGTTAGATACTGGGCAATTTGCATTTTGACTTGCTGATATTCTAATACTTCTAAAATTCTTTTATTCAATCTAACCTTCCTCTCACAATTAATGGTAAACGAAACAAGGAAGGACTATATAATCGCCTTCCTCATCAAACTTATTTCAAGAACATCTGCTCAAACATATTTGAAAGAATCGGTGAATGCTTCACAACGAAACTTGCAAAATCAGGTTTGAAAAATACATTTTGGATTGTCGCTAATGGAATCATGCTCAAAATATAGAAAAATAAGCAAATGAATGTATAGCTGATACCTAAATTTAATATTCCCGCGGGTAACCAGTCTAAATCATTTAACAAGCGGACAAAACGTAATTGTACAAAAAAGATACCAATAAATTTTGTAAGCAACCATCCAATAAATAAAATGATAAAAAATGAAACAGCCGCATAATAGGCTTTATCTAAATCTAGTGCTGCCTCCTGAGAATAGAAAGCTAACCTACTATCCACCGTAACAGACATATACGGAATATAAAGCTCTAACTTTTTTGCTAATCCCTGATACATGGAACTAGCAATCATAAAAGAGAGAATAAATCCTGCTGAATAAACTAACTGATAGGCAAATCCACGACGCCCCCCAGAATAAAAGGAAAATATTAATAAAAAGAAAAAGAAAATATTTAACATGCTTATCCTTCCTGAGATTGGCTACTCTTTTCTTGAATGCTCCGTTTGCGTTCTTCGTTTAAAATTTGTTGTGCTTGGACATGATTGTGAATTTCAATATCTGTTTGACCATTCTTTTCAAGCACTTCTTTGGCTTCTTTTTCAATCGCTTCAATCCGCTTGATACGATTTTCTAACTCAACTAATTTAATTGTTCTTTGACGTAATTCTTGATTTTCTTTCTCAAGTTCTAAAATCTTTGCTTGTTTTTTTAGTTGATCTGAAATCGCATTAACACTAACTAAAATCGCAGCTTGTTCATTATCAATTTGCGTAGATAAACTTTTTATTTCATTTAATTGTTCATTGACTAGGCGAACAACTAAATCCATGTGTTCTTTACTTTCGTGTCCAATGATTGTATAAGTTTGACCATCGATATTTGCTTTATATCTTGTTTTAGGTGATGGCATCTTCATTTCTCCTTTAACCGACTCTCATCAATAGAGACAATTCTCATTTTGCCTACTTTCTTAATAGACAAAATACCTTTACCTATTATAACCAAATTTCAATAAATGTAAAATAGCTGGCATGAAGAAGCATAAAAAAATCAGAGTGTCACAACCAACACTCTGATTTCTTTAGACAATTAGTTCACTGGGACAACTGCGCCATTGTACTTATCATCAATAAATTTCTTCATATCATCGCTTTGTAAAACTTTTACTAAGGCTTTCACTGCTTTATTCTTTTCGTCACCTTTACGTACAGAAATGACATTTGCATAAGTTTGTGCAGATTCAGATTGAGCAGATTCTACAAATAAAGCATCTTTTTTCACATCTAATTTAGCAGCAACCGCATAGTTACCATTCACTACAGCAATATCCGTATCTTGTAATGAACGGGCAGTTTGGGCAGCTTCAACTTCTTTAATATTTAAATTCAATGGGTTTTCAGCAATATCTTGAATCGTTGCATTAATGCCTGCGCCATCTTTTAATTTAATTAAATCAGCTGCTTCTAATAATAATAAGGCACGTGCTTCATTCGATGGATCATTTGGAATCGCAACCGTTGCACCTTTTTGTAAATCTTTAATAGCTTTCGTTTTCCCTGGATAAATGCCAAGTGGTTCGAAATGCACCTTACCAACACTTACAATATGCGTTTTCTTTTCTTTATTGAAGTTATCCATGTATGGTACGGTTTGGAAATAGTTCGCATCGATTTGTTTATCTTCTAAAGACGTATTTGGCATAATATAATCGTTAAAAACTTTTACTTGTAAATCATAGCCTTGTTTTTTCATCGCATCCTTGGCATACTCTAAAATTTCAGCATGTGGGGTTGGACTTGCTCCGACGATTAAAGTTTTGTTATCCGCAGATTTGCTAGCCTCTTTTTCATTTCCTTTGCCAGCACCGCAAGCAGCTAAAGCAACCACTGCTAAACCAACTGTTAAAATTTGTGTAATCTTTTTAAAACTTTTCTTCATTTTTCATTTCTCCTATCTTTTATCTATTTTTGTTGCTAATTTCATTCCCAACACTTGAATCAGTTGGACAATAATGACAATTACTGCAACGGTAATAATCATTACATTATTATCATAGCGATAGTAACCATAGTTAATGGCAATCGTCCCTAGACCACCGCCACCAACAAAGCCGGCCATCGCTGAATAACCTAAAACTGTAACCGAAGTAATCACGGCTCCTACTGCTAAAGACGGTTTTGCTTCAGGAAGTAAGACTTTAGTGATTAATTGCCACCAGTTAGACCCCATAGACAATGCCGCTTCAATCACACCAGCATCCACTTCTTTTAAGGAAGATTCCACCATACGAGCAACAAATGGAATCGCTGAGACCACTAATGGCACAATTGTCGCGGTAGAACCTAGTGTTGTCCCTACAACAAAACGAGTAAATGGTAATAATAAAACCAATAAAATCAAAAATGGAATCGAGCGAAAGACATTGACTAAAAATCCTAATATTAAATTGACGATACGATTCGGATAGAGCGACCCTTTATCCGTCACAAATAATATAACGCCTAATGGTAAGCCAAATACATAAGTGACAATCATTGAAACAAAAACCATATATATTGTTTCGATGATTCCAGTAGTTAAAGTATTAATCATTGTTGCGTCCAAGATAAGCACTTCCTTCCTCAAAATCTAAGCCTTCTCGAACCAAGATTTCTTTAATTTTTTCAACTAAAGCTTCTTTTTCTGGTAATTGTACAATCATCTGACCGAAAGCTTTTCCTTTAATTTCTTCTGTATCAGCTTTTAAAATATTGATTGGCGCTTGTGATTCTAAAATTAATTTAGAAAGTAACGGTAAAGATGCCGCTTGCCCATCAAAACTGATACGAATGATTGGTCCGGTGCTTGGAATAAATTCTGTATTTTGCTCTGTTAGTAACATTTTTCTAGTGATTGGCGATTTCGGATTTAAGAAGATTTGTTCCGTTGTCCCTGTTTCAACCACTTGTCCTTGATTCATTACGGCAACTTTATCACAGATTCTTTGTACGACTTCCATTTCATGGGTAATAATGATAACAGTCACACCAAGTTTTTCACGAACTTCTTGCAAAAGGTTTAAAATTTGCAAAGTTGTTCCAGGATCTAGCGCACTGGTTGCTTCATCACATAGCAATACTTTTGGATCAGTTGCTAAAGCGCGGGCAATGGCCACCCGTTGTTTTTGCCCACCGGATAATTGTGAAGGATAGGCATTCGCTTTATCACCTAAACCAACCAATTCCAATAACTCTTGCGCCTTTTTGGTAGCTGCTTCTTTTTTTACACCTGCAATTTCTAAAGGATAGCAAATATTTTTCAACACGCTACGTTGACTAAATAAGTTAAATCCTTGGAAAATCATCGAAATCGATTGGCGTTTTTGTAATAATTCTTTTTGACTAAGCTTGACTAAATCTACACCGTCAAAAAGCACTTCCCCCGAGGTAGGGACTTCTAATAAATTCATACAACGCACTAAAGTAGATTTCCCAGCCCCAGAAGCCCCAACAATACCAAAAATTTCGCCTTTTTCAACTTTTAAGGAAACATCTTTGACTGCTGTTACTTCTCTTGACTGTACTTGAAACGTTTTGCTCACATTTTTTAATTCAATCATTTTCTTTCCCTTTCTGATACATCTTTGAATGATAACTTTCAAATAACTATTGTAAACAAAAAAGCCGTCCTTTGCCACTATCAGCAAAGGGACGACTGAAAAATCGTGTTACCACCCTAATTCGCATTATCCTTACAGACAATGCCTCCATAAGTTCCATTTGAAACCCGATGATATAACGGTCATTCCCGTCTAAATTGCGTGAACAATTTAGAAACTCCGAGCTCATCTTCACTTACTCAATTAGCATCCTTTCTCACCAACCGGATTCTCTTTAACTAATTTCACATAAGCTACTCTTCTCTTCAATGTCAAAACTATGAATATGAGGTAAGTATACAAGTAGTCTTTCAATGTGTCAACTACAAATATTTATTTTTATGAATATTTTTTAACTGACTCTCATCACGATTTAAGATAAAGAAATTGAATACGGTTCTTTTTTCTATCTATCTTTTTTAGTATAATAAGAGTTCAAGGAGGAATTTTTTGATGTTAAATGCAGATATGATTGTTGAAAAAATGAAAAATCAAAAAATCAATTATGATCGTGTGTTACGAAAAATGATTATTGAATGGGAGAAAAATGAAGAACGTCCACGAATTTTGCTACATTCTTGTTGTGCCCCTTGTTCGACTTATACGTTAGAATTTTTATGCCAATATGCTGATGTGACAATCTTCTTCTCTAATTCTAACATTCATCCTGAAAGTGAATACTTACGTCGGATGATTGTGCAAAAGAAATTTATTGAAGATTTCAATGCAAATACAGGGAACAATGTGCAACTGATTGTCGATGAATATAACCCCAATGATTTTATTCAAATGATGGTGAAACAAAACTTACATAATGAAAAAGAAGGCGGTAAACGTTGTGATGCGTGCTTTAATCTACGCCTTGACTTAGTTGCCCAAAAAGCCCAAGAGTTAGGATATGATTATTTTGGAAGTGCCTTAACCATCTCTCCTAAGAAAAATAGCCAATTGATTAACCAGATTGGCATGGATATTCAAAAAATTTACAATACCAATTATCTACCAAGTGATTTCAAGAAAAACCAAGGCTACCAACGCTCAATCGAAATGTGTAAAGAATATGATGTGTTTCGTCAATGTTATTGTGGCTGTGTCTTTGCTGCTAAACAACAAGGGATAGATTTTAAAGCAATCAAAAAAGAAGCCCAAGAATATGTAGATAATTATGAAAAAGAAAATGGTAAGTTGGTGTTTACTTTCAATGCTGATTAGTATACTTAACCTGGCTTTCACTTTTTTAGTTAGTATTTATCTATGTATCTTTTTAAGTACTGGACTATTGGTCTTAACCCTAATGTTGCGTGCCAAAAAATTGGTTCAAAAGATGCCAACTCCCCAAAAGGAGGTTCAAAGAAAAATGTTTATGACGCAAATGCTATATTTCTTTATCCTTTTAATTGTTGTTGCTTGTATCAACACGCTATTTATTTGGCAAGGCAATTTCTACTTTGGTATTGGACTCATCGCATTTGGCATCTTTCATATTCTCTTTAAATTCATAACCAAAAAAGAGCAATTGAAAAAAATTCTTTAAAAAAACTAGGCAGTTAAATTTTGAACTGCCTAGCTTTTTTTATTTTTTAAAATTGTAAGTATGGTCAAAGGAATGGTTAAAATCATATAGCCTAAAATGGCAAAAACAGCAATTCTCCCACTTGTAGAAAGATGTAATCCATTACTTACACCCTCACAAATCAGAATTGCAACTAAATAAATAATAAATAATTGAAAAAAACGTTTAAAGCTCATACCAAAATCCTTTCTATAATTGCTTTTGGATGAGTAGAATCGAACAAAAGACCATTAAAAATCCTACCCACTCAATCCAACCAAATGCCATTTGGAAGATGATAATTGAAAATACTAAAGATAAGAGTGGCTCTACCGCAGTTAATATTCCTGCAAGCGACGGTGAAATATAGCGTAAACTTTGAGAATAACAAAAAAAGGATAGAGCCGTCCCCACTAAAGCGACAATTAAAAACTGACTCACTGAAAATAGCGTAAAAGTTCCTGTTGGATGCCAAAATGGATGAATAAGATTAGCAAAAGTCCCACCGATTAACATCCCCCAACCAACAACACTTAAACTGCCATAATCACTAATCAGTTGTCTTGGCAAGATGCTATAAATGGCAATGGCAAGTGCTGCAATCAATCCCATTATAATGGCCATCTTCGGAACAATTAATTGATGTAAATTTCCATGAGTTGCTAGTAATAATATACCAATAAATGTCAATAATAACAAAAATATTGTTTGAATACTCGGCCAACGTTTTTGCCTAAATGCTTCATAAAAGATGATGAATACTGGACCTGTAAATTGGATAATCGTCGCAAAAGAAGCATTGCTAAAAGCGATGGTCTGAAAAAAACCAGCCTGGACCGCATACATCCCAAAAATTCCAAATAAAATTAAGGACAGGGCATCTTTAGGATTTTTAAAAATGGCCAACAGCTTTCCTTTATGACTCCCTTGACTAATTAATATTAAGACGAAACCTGAAACAAGCATGCGCGCAGAGACTAACCAATTGGCAGTAAAGGAAAATTGTTGTAACAAAATTTGTCCGGAAATTCCTGAAATTGCCCAAAAAGCCGCTGCACTAGCTGCATAAATCATTCCCTTAGTTTTCACTTTTTATCCTCCGCAAAAATTTCATAATACTTATACTATACATGAAAATGCTAAAAATAAAAGGGTTTATCTTACATTTACCCCAAATTGCCCCTCCCAGCTGTTTTTAGCGTAAAAAAAGTGTTGGCATTCTTGAAATACCAACACTTTGATTGATTATTCTTCCTCTTCAGCCATAAAGGTATTGAATACTTCTTCAATCATATCCCATTCAGCTTCCGTTTCGATTTGTTGTAATTCGCCTTCTGTGCCGTCTTCATTTTCTAAGTAGGCATAGGCTTGTAATTCAACATCTTCATCCTCTGGCACACCAGCAGGATATAACAAGACGTAATTACGGCCAAATTCTTCTTGTCCATCAATGGTTAAAAGAATTTCGTATAATGTTTCATTTCCTTGGTCATCTACCAAAGTAATGTGTTCATGTCCTTCATGATCGTGATCATGGTCATGATGATGATGTGTCATGTTGCATTCCTCTTTTCTATTTATGTTCATAATGATTTACTAGAAATATCTAAATAATTTTGTAAAATCATTACGGCTGCTAATTTATCAATGACTTTCTTGCGTTTTGCTCGCGAAGTATTAGCTTCCTGTATTAGCATACGCTCTGCCTGCACAGTTGTCAAACGTTCATCTTGATAGTCAACTGGTAACTGAAATTTTTCAGCAATCATTTTCCCATAAGCTTGTGAAGCCAATGCGCGTGGACCAATTGTATTATTCATATTTTTAGGTAAACCCACAACAAACTTTTCGACTTCATATTCTTTCACTAATTCAGCTAAACGTTCTAAACCAAACTCTTCTTTTTCCTCATCGATTCGAATTATTTCTACACCTTGAGCCGTCCAGCCCATTAAATCACTGACTGCTACGCCCACTGTTTTCGAACCGACATCTAATCCCATAATTCTCATTGGACATTAATCCCGTGGTTCGTTAAGTAATAGCGAATTAACACTTCTAATACTTCATCACGTTCATGACGACGAATGAGATTACGAGCATCGCGATAACGAGGAATATAAGCTGGATCGCCGGATAATAAGTAACCCACGATTTGATTGATTGGGTTATATCCTTTTTCTTCAAGTGCGCGATAAACAATTTCTAAAGTTTCACTTACTTCTTTTTTACGGTTATCATCAAAACTAAAACGGACTGTTTCATCTGTAAAGCCCATAGTAAACACCTCTTTTTCTAAAATAGAATCATACTACTTCTAAGTTCTATTATAACTGATATTTTTATTTTTAGATATGATTTTAGCTTTTTTCTTAAAAATTTTAAAAAGTCCGATAAACATACTCATTTTTTGGTGCTTGAATTTGTTTGACCTGGGATACTTTTACAACTGGTAATTCTCGTTTAAATGGTGCATAGTATTCCGAAACTAATTCACCTTCCACTGATAACCAATCATTATTCTTATATGAGGTTGGTTTATTAAAATCAATTCTTAAACCAAAGACCCCAGAATCAGCAATACAGTGAATGACGCCAAATCTAAATAAGAAAATATCTTGCTGGTTGGCAGTTGTTGAATGATACACAAAACCTTTAAATTGAATTTTTTTACCAATAAACTCACTTGGATAATTATAGATAATTTCCATCAACTCCAAGTAATTCGTATCAGTAATAACAATTTTTTGATCTTTAGTGTATTTATCTAAGAGTCGATTCATTTGTTTTTGATAATCCGTGGTATTAAAATAAATGCTCGTATCTGGACGTAAATACTGCGTTTGAAAGTACGGATCACCCGTAGATTCTTTACTTAGCGGAAACTGAAAACCTTTAGCCTCAACAATGGTCGTATCCAAACTAACTTTAGGAAAAGCTAAACCAACCACAATCGGCATCATTAATAAAGCATAACCAATCACTTTTTGATAGCCCTTTTGCATGCCATGATGATGATCGTCTTCGTGGTGTGTGTTATGCTTATCATTTTTCACCCATTTAAAAAGTTGCACAATCGCTAATAAAAAAGCGAGCCCCATAGATAAAAAGGCTAAATAACGATAATGGACGTTAATATATTGATTGAGCTTACCACTGATTTGCAAAAACATCATCAACCAAACATAACCGATCAAAATTAAAAACCTTATCATCCTTACACCACCCATGCATAGATAATGACTACAAGTGCAACTAAGCCAACCATCGAGGCAATAAAGCGCGTATTAAAGTAGCGTTTCATCATTAACAAATTCTTGATATCCACCATCGGACCAAAGACTAAAAAGGCAATCACCGGTGCTTGTCCAAATAAGCTTAATAAACTTGAACCGATAAACGCATCTGCTTCGGAACATAGCGATAAGATAACAGCTAAAATTATCATCACAAAAATAGCGAGTAATTTCGTAGAGCCCAAAGTGAGTATCCATTTTGTCGGTAAGTAAGTTTGCATACTTGCTGATAAAAGTGCACCAATCATTAAGTAGCGTCCGGTATCAAAGAATTCATCCAAACTATGATCTAACACATGACCAATGGCGTGGATGCGACTTGTTTTTTCATGATGATCGTGTTGATGTACAGGCACTTCTTGCATCGCGCGTAGACCTTCTTCATTTAAAATAGGTTGCTTATAAAAATAGGCCAACCAACTCCCCACAACTACTGCAACTAGTAAACTCCCCACTGCTCTAAGCAAGGCAAATTTCCATGAATTTCCAAAAGCAATAAAGGTTGAAAATAAGACAATCGGATTAATAATAGGTGCGGTCAACATAAAAGCAAATGCTGTATAGGTAGGTACTTTTTTACGTACAAATTGATTCACAATCGGCACAATCCCACACTCACAAGACGGAAAAAAGATTCCCATGGTAGAACCAACTAAAATCGATAAAAATTTATTAGTTGGTAAAAATTTCTTCACGCGCTCGGGAGTTAGGTATACATGAAGCGCACCAGAAATAATACATCCCAATAAGACAAATGGTAAAGCTTCTATGACAATGGATAAAAAAATCATACTCATTTGTAAAAACGAATGAGGTAGCTGTTGAAACATAAATTTCCTCCTAACGACTTATCTTTCAACTAATTAGAGTATTACGAAACGAAAGAAAGTACAACCATTCAAGCTTAATCTTAAGAAAAAAGCATACTCAATAAATATGATAATTATCTATACCCTCTTGTTCGATAGTAATGATTAATTGATGTGGTAGACAGATACTTGTTTGACCAACTGTATCAATCCAACCCGTTCTTACAGCAATTTGGTCAGGGCTATTATCTTCTTTCACACGTATTCGTCCATGATAAATTTCAATAATATTATATTGCTTTTTATTAGGATAATATGTTTTTAAAATATGTTGTTTCTTTGTTAAATCAAATCTTTCTACTTCTTTTCCTTTAATTTTTACAATAGCATATTTTGTGGTTACTACATTATTTTCATTTGATTGTTGAACATGAAAAAAAACTAATGGTAAAAATGAAGCAAAAAGAAATAATACAATCAAAATAAGATCGCCAAACTTCATTCTCATTAAGTGGTACATCTAACTACAAACTACTTGAAAATAGGTTTACCAATAATAAATTTAAGTAGTCTCTCCTTTCATAGAATTTAAAAATAGGCTTATTTATGAACAATGGTATCATAAATAAACCTAATGAAACTTTTACTATATAGAATTTTTTAATTTATTTTTTTTATGCAATTTTATTATCTTTAATGCTCGTTTTCTTGTTTTGATATTTGGACTTTTCAATCGTCTGTAAGCACTAGACAAATCATTCTTTTCCAATATTTCTTCCCTCTTTCCGTATATCTGATATCTTCACTTATTTGGATTATTTATTTTACTTCTTTAAAAACTACTTTTTTACGTAATTTGGGTGAATATTTCTTTAATTCTAGCCTTTCAGGCGTATTACGTGTATTTTTGGTCGTTAAATAAATTCTTTCCTTTGTTATCGTACATTCTAAAATAATATTTTTTCGCATAGTTCTTTCCCTCCCAGTAGATTTTTTTCTAAATTATCGTCTAATTCTCAACTTGAAAACCTATGAATCATAAAATTTATCACACTACAATTCCCTATTCATTGATTTCCTGTTATTACCAACTTGCTTTTCTCACCCCAGGAAGTAACCCTTGATGAGCCAATTCCCTAAATTTAATGCGAGACATTCCAAATTTACGCATATACCCACGAGGACGACCATCAAGCTGGTCTCTTAATTTTAAACGATTTGGATTAGCATCTTTAGGTAATTTTGCTAAGGCTGCGTAATTTTTTTCTTGCTTTAGCTGTCTTCTCAAAGCTGCGTATTGTTCAATTAACGCTGCTTGTTTTTTTACTTTTTCGATCTTTGCTTTTTTTGCCATAATACACCTCTACTCTTTTAAATCGTAATTGTTTCGATTTGTAAATTATATTAACATCTCTTTAAATCATTGTCAATAAAAAAAGTGAAGAGTACTATTTTACTAGCCTCTCCACTCATTTATTGATAACCAAGGATAAATTTAATTATGTACAAAAATATCCATTGGTGGATTATCAGAATTTAAAAAGTAAATCAAAGTCTGTAACTCATTCGTTAAGTCTACGTTTTGGATAATCACATCTTGTGGTGCATTCAAACGAACTGGCGTAAAATTAAGAATGCCCTTCACTCCTGATTCAACCAATTCATTAACGACATCTTGTGATTTATCAGCAGGTACAGTTAAGATGGCAATGTCAATCGCTTGAATCTTAATTTGTTCCTTCATGTCGCTCATTGGATAAACAGGAATTCCATCAATAATCCGTCCAACTAGGTTTTCATCCACATCAAATGCCGCACTAATGCGAATAGAGTTACTATGATGGAACTTGTACTTCAGCAAAGCACTTCCTAGATTTCCGACCCCAATCAAGGCAACATTCGTCATCTTGTCTTCATTTAAAGTCACCGCAAAGAACAGCATCACTTCTTCAACGTCGTAACCATAGCCACGTTTCCCTAATTCCCCAAAATAAGAGAAATCACGACGAATCGTTGCGCTGTCAACTTGTACCGCTTCACTTAATTCAGTAGAAGATACTTTCTTTTTACCTGCTTGATGGAGCATTTTTAAGTATCTATAGTAAATCGGTAAACGTTTGGCAGTAGCTTTTGGAATTTGTTTTTCTTTCACATTTTTCCCCTCCAATTTGTGAACTATTCACTATTTCCATGGTTATCTTAACAGACTTCACACAAAAAAAGCAATTTATCTGCTCACAAATTAGCAACTATTTTTCAAATTCATTTATCATTTTAAAAGCGATTACAGACATCCACAAAATCCATGAGAAAGAAGCAAAATTTTTCTAAACTATCTTTTGCTTTTTTAGATTGAATTTCTATGATAGACTGAGAATGCAGTAAATTTTAAAGGATGAAAATAATTATGATTATCTTACAAGTCAATCAAGTGGCCCGCCTTTTTGGTGCTGAGGTCCTCTTTGAAAATATCCAAATGGAAATTGACAGCCAATCACGTATTGCCTTAGTTGGCCGCAATGGTGCTGGCAAATCAACCTTAATCAAAATTATCGCAGGAATTGAACAACCTGATCAAGGACAAATTGTCCGCAATAAAAATATTCAACTCGGCTATCTTGCACAAAATACCGGATTGGAAAGTGAAAATACCGTTTGGGAGGAAATGCTTTTATCTTTTTCACAAGTCCGGGAAATGGAAAGTCGGATGCGCCAGTTAGAAATTCAAATGGGTGAAAGCGACTTTACTTCTGCTGAGTATGAACGCTTATTAAAAGAATACGATGAATTACAACATCAATTTAAAGAAAAAAATGGCTATGGCTATGAAAATGAAATTCGTACCGTCCTTCATGGATTCCAATTTGGTCCAGAATATTATGAACAAGCCATTGATACTTTATCGGGTGGTCAAAAAACGCGGCTAGCCTTAGCAAAACTGCTTTTACAAAAACCTGACCTACTGATTTTAGACGAACCCACCAACCATTTAGATATCGAAACACTTTCTTGGTTAGAAGGCTATCTCCAAGGCTATCAAGGTGCGTTACTCATTGTCTCTCATGACCGCTATTTTCTTGATAAAGTCGCTACCGAAGTTTATGAATTAAGTCGTCGGAAAATGCGCTATTATAAAGGCAATTATAGTCAATATCTTGATTTAAAAGCCCAGCAACTCGCAAGCGAATGGAAAGCTTATGAAAAACAACAAGAAGAAATTCAAAAATTAGAAGATTTCGTGGCGCGTAATCTCGTGCGGGCATCTACTACTAAACGTGCCCAAAGTCGACGCAAACAGTTAGAAAAAATGGAACGACTAGATAAACCTAAAGGGGATGAAAAGTCAGCACACTTCCTCTTTAACATCCAAAAAGAATCTGGAAATGTCGTCTTGCAGCTGACAGATGGTGCTATTGGGTATGAAAATGTCATTTTGAGCGAACCGATTGAACTCGATATTCGTAAGCAAGAAGCGATTGCCTTAGTAGGTCCTAACGGGATTGGCAAGTCCACCCTTTTAAAATCGATTATTGGTCAAATTCCGCTGATTAAAGGTGATATCCACTTGGGAAGCAATGTTTCGATTGGTTATTACGATCAAGGACAAGCCGATTTACATTCTAATAAGACGATTATACATGAACTTTGGGATGAACACACGACTACCCCTGAAGGAGAAATTCGCACCATTTTGGGTAGTTTTCTTTTCTCAGGCGAAGATGTGGAAAAACCAATTTCACTATTAAGTGGTGGCGAAAAAGCGCGCGTTGCCTTGGCCAAACTATCCATGGATCAAGATAACTTTTTAATACTTGATGAACCGACCAACCATTTAGATATTGATAATAAAGAAGTATTGGAAAATGCATTGATTGATTATCCTGGAACACTTCTTTTTGTCTCTCATGACCGCTATTTTATTAATCGCATTGCTACTAAAGTCATTGAACTTTCAGAACATGGCAGCAAACTCTATCTTGGGGACTATGATTATTATTTGGAGAAAAAACGCGAAGAAGAAGAACTTAAAGCACTCCAAGCACAAACAGAAGAAAAAATACCGGAAATCTCTTCTGGCAAACAATCATTTATGCAAAGTAAAGAGCAGCAAAAAGCACTGCGGAGTCTCACCCGTCAAATCGAACAATTAGAAAAAGAAATGGAACAAATCGAAGCGCAAATTGCACAATTAGAAACAGCGATGACCTTACCAGAAAATCTTGCGGACCACCAAGCATTATTAGACTTAAATCATGAATTAGAACAAGCGAGAAGCCAACAAGATCGCATTTTAGAAGAATGGGAAACAGCCACTTTAGCATTAGAAGAAATGGAAAATGAATAGATGAAAGAAACACTTTATACCCATACCTTTGAAGTATCCGATATGCAGATTTCACTGGGGGTATCTGACAAAGGTCTAGTCTTTGCAGCGCCTAGTAGTGATTGTGAAAAAGAACGTGCAACTTATCAGTGGTTAGAAGATACACAAGTCACTACGCCATTTGTCCAATATTACCAACAATACTTTAACGGTCAGTTGCCAACTGTCTCCTTTGCTCTTGACCTGAGAGGCACACCGTTTCAAAAACAAGTCTGGGAAACGCTATTGACGATTGATTATGGTCAGGTCGTTACTTACAAAGACGTCGCTCAAAAAATGAAGCGACCAAGTGCAGTTAGAGCTGTTGCCAATGCGATTGGAAAAAATCCAATTTTAATTATCGTCCCTTGTCATCGTGTCATTGGATCAAATGGGCAATTAACCGGATTTGGTTGGGGAATCCCGCTAAAGAAAAGACTCTTAACACTTGAAAAAAATATCCTCTCAACTCGTGCAAAAGGTTGAACGTTCAATCTTTTGCACTTTACTTTTGGCTGAAAAAGGTAGACAATAAATCTATCATTACGAGAGGATGAAACAAATGCAATTACTACACTATGATTTAACAAGCAAAAATCAGCGCCAAGCAAGTGTGGATGTTTACTTAAGAGAAATCGTCCAAGAAAACCCACAGCCTTTACCAATTGTGGTCATCTGTCCTGGTGGAGGCTATCGTTTTGTTTCTAATCGTGAATCAGAGCCACTTGCCTTATCCTTTATGAACCAAGGCTATCACGCATTAGTTTTAAACTATACGACACGTGATACGTTTGCTAAAGGCACATTTTTAGAGGATTGCCTAGAACAAGTCGCCCTCACTTTTGAGTTGATTCATCAAAATGCTAAAAAATGGCAAGCCAATACAGACGAAATCTTCTTATTAGGTTGTTCTGCTGGTGGCCATTTAGCTGCCTCTTATAGTAGTCAGTGGCATCAATTCCATCAAGAAGCTTCTTATCAACCAAAAGGCACAATTCTTTGCTACCCAGTCACTAGCTTTGATTTGGGATGGCCAAAAACAGTGGATCATTTAGGCATCACTAAAGAAGATTGTCTGCGATATGATACGATTGCCCAGATTAATCCAAAGACGGCACCAACTTATATTTGGCACACTTTTTCCGATGGTTCCGTACCTGTAGTCAATTCGCTAAAATATTGTGAAGCGCTCTATCAACAACACATTCCTTTTGAAGCACATATTTTTGAAAATGGCAAACACGGCTTAGCACTTGCAAATGAATCAAGCGCGAAGTCATTTGATGCAGAATATTTACTCCCGGAAGTTGCACAATGGTTTGAAGAATGTAGTGCCTGGATGAAACGACAACGCCAAAAATAAACAAAAAAATACATGAGAAAATTGTTTCAACGACAACTTCTCATGTATTTTATTTTACCTACAAGACAAATCTACGCTGCAACTAATCCCTTATTTAAAAAAATTCCGAAAGACAACAATCAAAAATTTAACAATCAAGTAACATAATACATAAACAGGAATAACGATACATGGAGAATAAAGGAAGATATTTTCCTTGAGATAGTATTCTTTAAAAACATAAGCAACAACATAAATACTAAGCACTATGGAATATCCAGCTAAATCCTTTATTAATGATTGAGTCCATTCATCCCTTAAAGCGTAATACCTTTCTACTCTATGTTGGTCTTTTTTAAACCACCAAATAAATATTTTTATTATCGCAAAAAATAGTAATAAAATTAAGCAAAATAGTAAATCAAGAATATTCGGACTATTGATAAATAAAAGAAACGTAACGAATAAAACAGTTACAAGAAAAATCAAGCTATTAGAAGTGTTAAATAATATTTCAAAAAATATATATCTAAAATTATATTTCAAGGAGATCACCCCGTTATGGATAACTTGAAGTACTAAATTGTAAATAATGGATGGAAAGCTAATATCATTTCGAAAATCACTTCATTTTTTCCGTTATCTATTTTCCTTTCTAAGTGTACTTCCGATATCTCTAGTCGCAAATTCCATGCTAAATTTAAGCAAAAGCATTAACCGCTTACAATATTATTGTATCTTGATTTTGATGATAATGCAATAATTAATAAATAAACAAAAAAATACATGAGAAAATTGTTACAACGACAACTTCTCATGTATTTTTATTAATTACGATACATCTTCAACTCAAGGAATAAATCATTGTAGATGCCCAAATATTTCGAACCTAAATTATCATAGACTTCCAAATGCTTTATTAATTCATCGGAAGGATAGAATTGCTTATCGCTAGTTATTTCTTTAGGTAAAAGCTTCATGGCCTTTTTATTTGGTGTCGAATAACCGATATATTCAGCATTTTGTGCTGCATTTTTTGGTTCGAGCATGAAATTCATAAAGTCATAGGCTCCCTGGATATTTTTCGCCGTTTTCGGAATGACCATATTATCAAACCAGAGATTCGATCCTTCTTTTGGAATCACATAATGCAGATGCTCATTTTCATACATCATATCAGCCGCTTCTCCTGAGAATGTGACTGCTACTGCACTTTCTTCGTTGGCCATATACATTTTAATTTCATCGGCGACAATCGCTTTGACGTTAGGCGTGATTTTACGTAATTTATTGACCGCTTCTTGGAGTTGCTTATCATTTTTACTATTTAAAGAATAACCTAAACTATTTAACCCTAAACCAATGACTTCACGTGCCCCATCAATCAACATCACATTATTTCTTAGCTCTGGACGCCATAAATCATCCCAAGACTGGATATCTTTGCCATCAACGAATTTGTCATTATAGACAATTCCTAATGTTCCCCAAAAGTATGGAATGGAATATTTATTATTCTTATCAAAACTTAAATTCAAAAAACGCGAATCAATATTGTTTAAACCCTTAATTTTACTATGATCAATTGGGATTAAAAGGTTTTCTTCTTTCATTTTTTGAATCATATATTCACTAGGAATGGTAATGTCATAAGCCGTACCACCTTGTTGAATCTTGGTAAACATCGCTTCGTTGGAGTCAAAAGTTTCATAATTGACTTTATAGCCATATTCTTTTTCAAACTTTTTAATCAAATCAGGATCGATATAATCTCCCCAGTTATAGACATTCAAAACTTTAGCTCCCGACATCCCACTTGATTTTTGTAAATGATGGACGCCTAAAGCTAATACACCGATAATGACTAAAATACCAATAAATAGAGATTGCAATTTTTTCATCGGATATTTGCCACCCCCGTTTGGATTGATCGACCTTTTTTACGACGTGGGCGATTATCTTTGCTAATGAAGTAATAACCGACAACTAAAAGCATCGAGAAGATAAAGACTAAGGTACTTAAAGCATTAATTTCTAAGCTAATCCCTTGACGTGCCCGTGAATAGATTTCTACGGACAATGTTGAAAATCCATTACCAGTCACAAAGAAAGTAACCGCAAAGTCATCTAAGGAATACGTAAAGGCCATAAAATAACCAGCAATAATCCCTGGTGATAGAAATGGCAGAATAATACGCATTAAGACTTGACGATAATTCGCACCCAAATCAAGGGCTGCCCGAATCATACTATCATTCATTTCTTGTAGCTTTGGCAAAACCATTAGCACCACGATTGGAATACTGAAAGCTACGTGTGAAAGTAAGACACTGATAAAGCCAAGACTAAAGTTACTGAACAAATTGCCAATCATCGTAAAGAAAATTAAGAAACTTGCACCAATAATAACGTCAGGAGAAACTAACAAGATATTATTTAAACTCAATAATGTCGTGCGGCTTTGACGTCTCTTCGTATAATAAATCGCCATTGCACCAAAAGTTCCAATCATGGTCGCAATCAAGGCAGATAAAAAGGCTAGTAAAAATGTGTTTAACACAATGATAATCAAACGCGTATCTGACCACAATGTTTGATAGTGTTCCCAGGTAAAGCCGGTGAACTTATTCATAGTACCGCCTTTATTAAAAGAATAAAAAATCAAGTAAAAAATGGGCGCATACAAAATGATAAACACTAAAGTTAAATAAATTTTCGAAAAGAGGTTTTTCTTCATTTTTTAGCCCCTCCTTTACGTTTTTCTGCGGTTAACATCATGACAATGAACATCGCTACAATCAAGACCACGCCAATGGTTGAACCCATTCCCCAGTTTTGCGTCACTAAGAAATGCTCTTCAATGGCTGTCCCTAGCGTAATCACTCGGTTTCCGCCAATCAAACGCGTTAACATAAAGAGTGAGAGTGATGGAATAAAGACCGCTTGAATCCCACTTTTTACCCCATTTAAGGATAGAGGAAAAATCACGCGTCTAAAAGTTTCAAAGTTATTCGCGCCTAAATCCCGACTCGCATTTAACAACGAAGGATTGATTTCTTCTAATGCATTAAAAATTGGCAAAATCATAAATGGCAATTCAATATAAGTTGCGACCGTCATAAAACTAAAATCGGTAAACATGATTTGGACCGGAGCAATGCCAAAGAATGAAAGGAATTGATTAATACTACCATGAATCCCAAAAATACCAATAAATGCATAGGCTTTAAGCAATAAATTAATCCATGTAGGTAAAATAATCAAAAGTAGCAACAAATCTTTGTGCCGTAATTTCGTTAAAAAATACGCCGTTGGATAACTAATCAAAAGAGTGGTTAAGGTAATTAAAAAGGCATACCAAATCGAATTCAGCGTCATCATCAAATACTTGCCTGATGTAAAGTAAGTCGCATAATTAGCGAGGGTGAAATGCCCACTAATATCAAAAAAGGACTGATAAATAATTAGTAATACTGGGGCAATGACAAATAAAAGCAACCAAGCAACATACGGAATCGCATAAATTTGTTTTAATTTGCTCAACTTATCTCCCCCCTACTCTTCATAGCTTTCTAAACGAGCGTCAAAGTCTTCTTCTGATTCGTTAAAACGCATGACATGGATATCTTCTGGCTCAAAGTACAACCCAATCTGGCTGCCGACTTTTGCCTTACGAGTAGAGTGAACCATCCATTCATTGCCATCTTCATCATAACAAATGATCTCATAGTGAACGCCTCTAAATAGCTGCGTATCTACTTTGACGACTAATTTTCCTTTGTCCGCTGTGGTCAAGGTCAAATCTTCCGGACGAATCACAATTTCAACAGGTTCATTTGGTCGCATCCCACCGTCAACACATTCAAATTCTTTACCGACAAATTCAACCTTGTAATCTTCAATCATCGTACCATTGACAATATTACTTTCCCCAACAAAATCAGCCACAAAATGATTGATTGGTTCATCGTAAATGTCTACTGGCGTCCCACTTTGAACGATTTCTCCTTTATTCATGACAAAAATTTCATCACTCATCGCCAAAGCTTCTTCTTGGTCGTGGGTAACAAAGATAAAGGTAATCCCTAGACGTTGTTGCAATTCACGTAACTCATACTGCATATCTGTGCGCAACTTCAAATCCAGTGCCGAGAGTGGTTCATCCAGTAATAAGACTTTTGGTTCATTGACAATCGCTCGGGCAATCGCTACTCGTTGTCTTTGTCCACCAGACATTTCGCTAATTTCACGTTGTTCATAGCCAGCTAATTGTACTAAGCGTAAAGCCTCAGTTACTTTTTTGGCGATTTCATCTTTCGGTAATTTTTTAATTTTAAGTCCGAAAGCAACATTTTCAAATACATTCATATGTGGAAAAAGCGCATAATCTTGAAAGACGGTATTCACTTGACGTTGGTTCGCTGGAATATCATTGATGCGTTTACCTTCAAAGTAGACATCGCCTTCAGATGCTTCGGTAAACCCTGCAATAATGCGTAGGATAGTAGTTTTTCCACATCCAGAAGGACCAAGTAAGGTATAAAATTTACCCGCCTCAATTTCAAAGCTTATGTCTTTTAAAATCATTTCATCATCATAGCGTTTCACAATATTTTTAAACGTAATAATGCTATTAGACAATCTCAAATCCCCCTTCATCTTCCTTGGCAAATTATTTTTCTTGCCCAGACATTCTTTTTCATCTCGCTGCTTGCATCAAACAGCATACTCATTAAGTTTAGGGCTTTAGGTCAAAAAATACAAGCAAAAAACGTAGATTCTAGCTATTTTTTTCAGAGAATCAAAAATCATTTTCTACAATATATTGACCAAAGATGGTTGCACGTTTTTTAAGCTGTGTTATGATAAAAAGAAAACGCATTACTTTGAGGTGAATGTCATGAATCCAAACTATTCATTTTTACAAGTCAAACAAATCGATGAACAAGTCGTACCTTCTATTGAGCAAGCCTGCTTACGTGATTTAAACGAAGGCGAAGTAGCAGTAAA
This sequence comes from Enterococcus cecorum, assembly GCF_052119425.1. Taxonomy (GTDB): domain Bacteria; phylum Bacillota; class Bacilli; order Lactobacillales; family Enterococcaceae; genus Enterococcus_E; species Enterococcus_E cecorum_C. Next base: position 41,471 of record NZ_JBQKFH010000012.1, on the reverse strand, counting down.
GGTCGCCTATTCAGATATCAATTATAAAGATGCTTTAGCGCTCAAAACCAATGGCGGTGTGATTCGTCAATATCCGATGACACCAGGTATTGATTTAGCAGGGACAGTCCTTGCTTCCAATGATTCCCAATGGCAAGTTGGACAAAAAGTACTTCAAACCGGCTATAGTCTCGGAGTTAGCGCACCAGGCGGCTTTAGTCAAATCCAAATTGTCAAAGGGGATGAACTGGTTGCTTTACCTGAGGATTTAGAGTTAAAACAAGCCATGCAATTTGGGACAGCTGGCTTTACCGCTGCCCTAGCCGTTTTAGCTATCAAGGAACAAGTGACTGATTTAAACGCACCGATTGTGATTACTGGTGCAAGCGGCGGTGTGGGGAGTATCGCTGTGGGTTTACTTGCTCGTCTAGGGTTCAAGAATCTGATCGCCCTTTCTAGAAAAGAAGCTCCTTGGTTACTCAACTTAGGCGCTACAACCATCGAAAATCCCAATCTTTGGGTACCGGAAAAAATCAAGCCTTTAGCCAAACAAAAAATAGCCGGTGTCATTGATACAGTTGGTGGCGACTTATTAAGTGCATTAATTCCTCAAGTGCAATATGCCGGGGCTTTAGCTTTATGTGGAAATGCCGGTGGAATCAAGCTCCAAACAACTGTCTTGCCTTTTATTTTAAGGGGGATTAAAATAATAGGGATTGATTCGGTCAATACAAAAATGCCTCAACGACTACAAGTCTGGGCGTTCTTATCAAGTCACCGTCAGCTTTTAGACAAGTTACCAATCAATGAAATAACTCTTGAACAAATTCCTGAAGTAGCTCAGCAATTATTAGCGGGTCAACATCAAGGAAGAACGATTATTCGTATAGGGGAAGCATAAATGAAAGTTTTAATCACAGCCGGTGGGACAAGTGAACCCATCGATCAAGTCCGTTCCATAACCAATCATGCCAGTGGCACCTTAGGAATTGAAATCGCTAAAGTGTTTTTACAAAATGGTGTAACGATTGACTATGTCGTAACTAAAAGTGCCAAAAAGCCAGCAGCAGATGAACACTTGAAGATGCATTTAGTCAATAGCACACAAGAAGTCTATGATTGTCTAGAGCAACTCTTAACAACCCAAAAATATAGTGCAGTGATTCATACCATGGCCATTAGTGATTTCACAACGCAGGCCAGCCTTTCAATTGAAGCCTTAACCACTGCTTTAAACCAAGCTTATAAGGCTAAAGATCAGTTACAAGAGGAAGATTTATTCGCACTTTTTGCATCCGTGGCAAATCCTACAGCTAGTAAAATCTCTTCTAAAACAAAAGGCTTGGTTTTAAGTTTACAACCTACGCCAAAAATAATTCAGTCCATTAAGCATTGGCAGCACACAACCGTACTTTTTGGTTTTAAACTATTAGCCAATGTCACACAGGAAAAATTACTACAAGTCGCCCGCACTAGTCTTGAGAAAAATCAGGCAGACTTTGTCATTGCGAATGATTTAAGCGAAATCGATACACAACAACATCACGCTTATCTATTAGATTCAACCGGTAAAGTCATTGCTCAAGGATATCAAAAGTCCGAAATCGCCCAAATGATTTTTAAGCAATGGCAACAAATTTATCAACAGAAAGAAGAATAAGTATTGAAAAATAAAAGAATCATATTAGGCGTTTCAGGTAGTATCTCTGCTTATAAAGCTGCCGATATTACCAACGAACTAACCAAATTAAATATCGCAGTCGATGTTATTATGACGCAAAGTGCGACTCAATTTATTACCCCACTGACCCTCCAATCACTTGCTAAACGTCAAGTGCATACGGATGTTTTAGAAGAAGCTGATCCAAGTGTGATTAATCATATTGAATTAGCCAAACAAGCAGATTTATTTTTAGTCGCGCCAGCAAGTGCCAATATTATCGGGAAGTTTGCGAATGGGTTAGCCGATGATTTGCTCTCAACGGTTCAATTAGCTATCCCCCAAAAAACGCCTAAACTGATTGCTCCTGCGATGAATACGCAAATGTATCAACATCCAGCAGTCCAAAAAAATCTTGCCTATTTAAAAGAAATTGGCTATCATGAAATCACCCCTCGCGAAAGTTTACTTGCTTGTGGTGACTATGGTAAAGGCGCTTTAGCTACAGTTGAAACGATTGTAGATGCTGTGATTGAAACGCTCAAATAAAAAGGAAGAAAGGAAAAATAAAGTTGAAAAAAAGCAAAACTTTTCAATTTGTTTTAACTGCATTGTTTTTAGGAATTATGATTTTACTTGCATCGGTACCCTTTTTAGGATTTATTCCAATCGGCCCGTTAAATGCAACGACTATGCATATTCCGGTTATTATTGGTTCAATCGTCTTAGGTCCGAAAATTGGGGCCTTACTTGGAGGAAGCTTTGGGGTAATCAGCTTGATTCGTGCAACAACTATGCCTACTGCCCTTTCCTTTGTCTTCTCACCTTTTATTCCAGTTATTGGGACCACTCATGGAAGTTGGAAAGCCTTACTGGTTGTCTTTATTCCACGTATTTTGATTGGCATTGTTCCTTATTATGTGTATCGACTCTGTCAAAAAGGATTAAAGCAAAAAGCCAATACGGTTGCCTTGTTTATTGCAGGTATATCTGGTGGTTTAGTCAATACGATTTTGGTGATGAATTTCATCTATTTTCTTTTCCAAAAAGAATATGCCCAACTCATCGGCAAAGGTGGCAAAGCGGTCTATGCTGCCATTAATGCGGTGATTCTAACCCAGGGCATTCCTGAAGCGATTGTCGCCGGTCTTTTTACAGCTGCGGTTGCGACGATTTTATTAAAATTAATGAAGCGCCAATCTTAAATTGAAACAATCTAGTCCTTGTGCTAGGTTGTTTTTTTATTGCTTGACAAGTGTTGAATTATCAGCTATCTTTGAAATGTTTCAAAATATAGGGGGTGGTCAGATGGTACGAAATGTATCTTCTACAAAATTTTTTCTTTTCAATTAATTCCCTTTTAGGATGTGCGTCTTAAAAGGGCCTAACACATTCACAAGGAGAGAATCAAATGAATCAGAAAATTTATCCACATCAATATCATGCACTACACCAACAAATAAACGACTTAATCAATGCTTACCAATCCGTCAATGACTTACAAACGATTCAAGTCTATCAAGCACTCATCTTTGAAAAAATCGATGAATTATTTTTTGATCGACCAACTGAAATTGAACAACTAAAAAGCGAATTGCTAGATAAAAGTTTAACCAAAGCAAGGGCACAACGGATTTTGGAACCCATTAAAGAATTAGTTATTCCCTTTGAAAAACCTAGTGCCAAACAAGTCCAGAAAGCTTTTCGTAAAGTAAAAAAATTAAAAGCACCTGATTTTGACGCGTTGGATTTACGTGATTATTCCTATATTGGTTTTGACGATGCGGGTAGTCAGAAAAAATATTTACTCTACTATGACCGTCAAAATAAGCTACAAGGGATTGTCGGACAGATGTCACCCAATACAATCAAAAATGTTTGTAGTATTTGTAATCATATTGGGAATGTCGCCTTGTTTTTATCCACCACTAAAGCCACGGCTGAAGGAACCTATACTAAAAAAGGTAACTACATTTGTACCGATAGTCATCAATGCAATTGCCAATTACATGAATTAGAAAATATGCACCAGTTCATGGAAAAAACCAAAGCCTAAAAAATAAAAATCAGCTTTTCTACATCGCAATAAGTGTAGGAAAGCTGATTTTTTTATTGCACTTCTTCACCGATAATTCGGACTTCTGTTTCAAGGGTGACATCAAATTTTTCTTTGATGACCTTTTGAATATACTGGATTAAATTCACATAATCAGTAGCCGTGGCATGGTTGATATTCACAATAAAGCCCGCATGTTTTTCTGAGACTTGCGCGCCACCGATTGTCATCCCTTTAAGGCCCGCCTGCTCAATTAATGGACCGGTATAATGCCCCACTGGACGTTTAAAGACGCTCCCACAAGAAGGATATTCCAATGGTTGCTTGCTTGCTCTAAGATGGGTTAGTTCATCCATTTTTGCTTTGATTTCAGCATAGTTACCTGCTTGTAAGGCAAATGTAGCACTCAATACAATACAATGTTGCGCTTGAATGGCACTATGGCGATAACTAAAGTCCATCTCTTTGGCACTTAAGGTTTTGATTTGGCCATCTGGATATAAGACTTCACACGAAACAAAAACATCTTTAATCTCGCCACCATAAGCCCCTGCATTCATAAATACGGCGCCACCAATGCTTCCAGGAATGCCACATGCAAATTCAAAACCTGTCAGATGATGTTCCAACGCAACATAGGTGGTATCGATTAATTTCGCCCCAGCTTGTGAAGTGATTTGGTTGCCATTAACTTCGATGTGGTTTAGTTTTTCTAGCATAATCACTAAACCACGAATGCCGCCATCACGTACAATTAGATTACTGGCATTCCCTAATACCATCCATGGAAGATTATTTTGACGACATTCCTCTAGTAAGGCTTTTACTTCCGTTACACTCTTTGGAAAGGCCAAAAAGTCAGCGGGTCCGCCAGTCTTCGTAAATGTATATTTATTTAAGGGTTCATTTTTTAAAATCGTAATCTCTTTTAAAGATGCAAACACCCTCAACATCCTCTCTAATCTATTTTTGTGTAACTATTCACCAAAACATTCTATCATTAATTGACTGAAAATACTATCGCTTCTTATGATTCTTGATAATTCTTAAGCATTTGGGCACAGAGTTCATGACTAAGCAAACTCTTCTGTTGTACATATTGAAAATTGCCTTGTTCTAACAAATCAATAAATTGGTTCACCGCTTGTTCAAAGCCACGTTTTTCAAGTGTCGTTTGCCAATCATTAAAGCCTGTCACTGTTATTCCAGACTGATTGTATTGCGTCATTTCCGTTAAATTTTTCAAATGATAGGTCCCATTTTTCGTGGTGATTTGGTAATTTTCCTGATTAGCCCCAGCAAACATATCCATCGTTAAATGTGCCAATGAATGGGCCGTTTCTAACGTCATTGAAGCAAATTCTAAATGCTGCTCGCTAGCTTTGATGTGACTAGTCATCGCAATAATTTCTTCATCTAATAAATAATTGGCCGTATCCACTATATGTAAGAATAAATCATAAATCTCAAATTGAACGGATTGCGCTTTGCCAATTCGATTCTTACTCAAAGTCAACACACGCTTTTCAGGTAATTGTTTTAACTGTTGTACAAATGGGGCTAAACGACGATTAAACCCTACGATAAGCAAACAATTTTTACGCTTTGCAAGCTCATACATGCGTCTGACCTCTGTAATGTCTTCACTGATTGGTTTATCCACATAGACATGAATGCCGTGTGAGAGACATTTTTCAATCATTTCAATATGGGTATGCGTCGCCGTGTGAATCATACACGCATCAATTTTTTGTTCAATTAAATCATCTAAAGTATCATAAATCTGGGGTAAACGATACTTTTCCGTTAATTGTGCCTGTACTTCTTGATTTCTTGTAGCATAGACAAAAGTTGCCCGTTGATTACTTTTTACATAGACTGGTAAATAGGCTTTTTGCGCAATCGAACCTAAGCCTAATACACCGATTTTTAGCATTTTTCTCACCTAACCCTTTTTCTTCCATTCTACGACATCTTGCGTTAAAATAAAAGAACATAACAAAAGAAATGAGGAAGTGCTATGAAATTCATCTCATGGAATGTCAATGGACTAAGAGCCATCGTTAAGAAAAACTTTTTAGAAGACTTCAAGCAACTCGATGCGGACTTTTTCTGCCTACAAGAAACCAAATTACAAGAAGGTCAAATTGAGTTAGATTTGCCAGGATATTATCAATATTGGAATTATGCCGAAAAGAAAGGTTATTCAGGCACTGCGATTTTTACCAAGCATGAGCCTTTATCGGTGCAATTAGGAATCGGTGTGGAAGAACACGATCATGAAGGCCGCGTCATCACACTTGAATATCCAGATTACTATTTGGTCACTTGCTATACACCAAATTCTCAAAATGAACTAAAACGCTTGGACTATCGCATGACTTGGGAAGAGGCGTTTTTAGCGTATTTAAATGGACTTAAGGAGCAAAAAGGAGTTATCTTGTGTGGAGATTTAAATGTCGCCCACGAAAATATTGACTTAAAAAATTGGAAAACCAACCAACGCAATGCTGGTTTTACCATTGAAGAACGTGAAAAATTCAGTCAACTATTGAATAATGGCTATATCGATACTTTCCGTCATTTTTATCCTGATCAAGAAGGTATTTATTCTTGGTGGAGTTATCGTTTTAATGCTCGGAAAAATAATGCAGGATGGCGGATTGACTATTTTGTGGTTTCCGATGATCTAAAGAACCGCTTAGTGGATGCCAAAATTCATACCGATATTTTGGGAAGCGACCATTGCCCAGTTGAACTAGATTTAAAATAAAGACAAAGAACCACCCCAACTTTCTGGCGTGGTTCTTTATTCGTTATTAAATTTCTTTGACTGCCATGCGATTCATCAAATAAGTAATCATTAAATAAATCGCATTAATCATAATCACAAAACCAATAACCCAGCCTGTTTGTTGCAGACTTAACTCAAATCCGCCACCAATCATCATATAATCTTTCGTAAATTTCAAGCCAAAAATCATATGGAATAGTGCCCCAACTAGCGGCAAAATAAAGAAGATAGCCACTTGATTGAATAACGATTTTTGAATCATTTGTTCACTAGCACCTAGTTGGCGTAAGATACGATAATTTTGTTGATGCTTTTCAAAGTCTACTAAACTCTTCAAAGCTAAAATACCAATTGCAGCAATCAGGAAGAAAATACCTAGATACATACCAACAACGGTTACCATTAACGAATCAGAAGCTAGTGAAGTTTTTGTTGAATATTGAGATTGTGCCGAATAATTTAAGTGTAGCTCTTTTTTCGACAACATTTTCTCCCAGTTTTTAGCCAACTCTTTTTCATGACGCTTACCTTCTTCATTATATAAGGTACTAATCACTTTACCAGCGAGTTGTAAAGGTAGGCGCTTGAGGTCTGCATCATTTAAAATCACAAAAGTATGATACCCACTTGTCTGAATGGTCCCATCGATATATTTTGCTTGGCTTGGTGTAAAGGTTTGATTGGCTACCTTAATTTTAGGTAAATTCATTAATTTATCTTCAATCGTCTTATCAGAAAAACCATTAAACTGGATTAGAAAAGCATATTCCCCTGGTTTCACATCTGCTTTTGACAAATGGTAATAAGGTGCCATTTGATTATATTGCGTTTGATTGACAATAATCGGAGGGGCAATTAAGCCTTTTTCTACAGATATGCCTAATAATTCGATTGTATTATCGATTTTTGGATCAATATAATACTCATATTCGACTTCTTTTTTCTTCATGCCTTTGAAATAATCTTGATTCCGTGCAATCGCCTCATCTGCATTTTTCTCAATTAGAGCTGGTTGCCCTTCGACATTTTCATCAGGTTCCTGAGTCACACTAAACTGGAAATCAAACGGCACATTGGCTAGACCTCTTTCTTCAATACCATTTTTTAAATTAAAGGAGGCCACTAAGATACCAATCGCGAAAAATTGCAATAAACAAATCGTCGCTAAAGAAAAAACACTTTTAGCTAATTGCGTACTAAATTGGCGAATCCCAAAGCTATGCAGTTTGCGATAATAAAATCCTTTAAACTTCGGTAAAATAACTGGAATAAAAGCAGCAATTCCCATAAAGGTGAAATACGTACCGCTAATCCCACCGAAAATCGAATATAAAATAAACTTTGGTCCCCATTGCAAATCAATAATAACATCCATTAAGTGAGTTGCAATATAATAACTCCAAGTCAAGATGGCTAATCCCAAAATAAATAACAAGGTCCCAATCCAAGGTTTTTGCCACCAACTTTTTTCATTTTGTTGACTTGCTTTGAGTAAATCGATTAATTTGGCACGATTCATTAAAATGACACTAAAAACCATCGCCACCAGATAAATGATGCCAAAATTAATCAACGTTTGGACAATCGCATGCATGGAAATACTTAATGTTAAACGTGAAATGTCCGCAACAAATAAATGACCTAAAAAGATATTAATTAATTGTGACAAACCAATCCCTAAGACAAGGCCTACTGCTAATGAAAACAGACCGATAAAGAACGTTTCTAAAACTAGAATGGTCGAGATTTTTAGTTTATCCATTCCTAATATCATATACAGACCAAATTCTTTTTTACGTTTTCGCAATAAATAACTGGTTGCATATAAAATAATCAAACCAAAAATAAATGCGATAAATTTATTTAAACCGCCTAAAGTATCAAATAAAATACTTAATCTTTGCGCATAAGATTCTTCAAAATATTTAAATAAGCTTTGATCTTGAAGCGCATTAAATGCATAGAACATCGCCACACCTAATGCCAGTGTCACAAAATATACCAAGAAACTTCCTATGCTTTTCTTTACATTTCCAAAGGCTAACTTAACGGACATCATTAACATCACCACCTAATAAGGCTACCACTTCAATAATTTGATCAAAGAATTCTTTACGACTAGATTCCCCACGATAAATTTCATTAAAGATTTGGCCATCTTTCACAAACAATACCCGATTCGTATAACTCGCCGTGAAAGCATCGTGTGTCACCATCAAAATGGTCGAATTTAAGCGTTCATTTAATAATTCAAATTGCTCCAACATTTGACGGGCTGATTTTGAGTCAAGAGCGCCAGTCGGTTCATCAGCTAATACGATTGCCGGATCAGCTACAATCGCACGAGCTGCTGCAATTCGTTGTTTTTGACCTCCAGAAACTTCATAAGGAAATTTATATAATATATCGGTAATTCCTAAATAACTCGCAACTTTTAATACCTTTTCTTCGACTTGTTTAGCAGGTACATTACGAATCGTTAAGGCAAGTGCAATATTTTCAAAAGCATTCATCGTATCTAATAGATTAAAGTCTTGGAAGATAAACCCTATTTGCTTTTGTCGGAACTGATTTAACTTATTGCCTTTTAATTTGGTAATATCTTGATTTGCTACAATAATTTGACCGCTAGACACTTGATCAATCGTTGCGATACAATTGAGCAAAGTCGTTTTCCCACTACCAGATGCTCCCATAATAGCCACAAATTCTCCTGGTTGGACTTCAAAACTAATCTGATTTAAAGCACGTGTTAAATTATTTGCACGTCCGAAATATTTTTCAACTTGTTTTACTTGTAATACTGGATTCATTTTCTTTTCCTCCTTCAATTCATTTGACATCTTAAGTATAAAATAGCCTTGTTTACTTGTCGTTGGTTTTATCTTACCGTACCTTACAATTTTGTAAGATTAGCAAAAAAGAGTCCTCTCTATTGAAAGAACTCCTTCTATTCTTTGTTCTCACTTGTTTGAACGACTTCATAAAAGCTAGGCTTAGCAAAAATCAACGTAACTGTGGTGCCAACTTGAACATTGGAAGTAATCGTAATCCCATGTCCCAGTTTTGAAATCAGTTGTTTCACTAGATAAAGACCTAACCCCGTGGCCTTAGGATAAAGCCGACCATTTTCTCCAGTAAAAGATTTATCAAAAACACGTGGCAAATCACTGGCCGAAATCCCACAACCATTATCGCGAATATGCAATAAAATTTCCTTTTCTTGCTCTTCCACTGCGATTTCAATCGTCGCATTTTCAATCATTTGTACATATTTTATGGCATTATCCATGATTTGATTCAAAATATAGCCTAACCATTTTTGGTCCGTCGTCACAATTACATCTGTACTTGGCGCAATAAACTGAATATTTCCATTCAATAAACGCGCTTGATTGCGAATGGCTACTTGGCGAATAATTTGCTGTAAAGGAACTTGGCGAATAAGATAATCTTTTTGCGCATTTTCAGCACGAGTAAAATATAATACTTGCTCGAGATAATCTTCTAACTGTTGCAACGCTTGTTTGATTTCTGCAGGTAAATGATGTTGATTGTACAAGATTAACTGTAAGGTCGCAAGTGGAATTTTAGCTTCATGAATCCACAGCTCGATAAATTCCTTAAAGTCCTCCGTTTGTTTTTGACTGGCTCTTAATTGGGTCATAAAACCTTGATAAACCAATCTTAATTCTTCATCCACGAGTTGTCCTTCATAAAATTTAGGGTGTGGCAGAATCGAATGAACCAATAAAGCTTGCTCTTCTAATTGATTGAGTTGCTGAAATAATTCTTGATAATAGCTTTTCTTTTGATGAAATTCAACCAGTTCAACAACCAAAAAACTTGTCCCCATCATCATGACAATCATCACTAAAAGCGTTGATGGTATTTGAAATACCCATAAAAGTGCTAAACATAATAAACTGACTGAGATCTTAAGTATATATTGCCATAAGCGGCTTTTGATATATTCACTTAACTTCATTTGCTACTCCATTAATAAATACCCTTGTTTTTTCTTTGTTTCAATCACATCAGCCAAATCAAAATCCGCAAACTTTTGCCGCAAGCGACTAATATTCACACTTAACGCATTGTCATTAATAAACTCATCATTATTCCAAAGCTCGGTCATCAACATCTCCCGGGTGACAATTTTTCCGCGATGTTGCCATAACATTTGAAAAATCAACTGTTCATTTTTTGTTAAGTGAGTCGTTTGGTCTTCTTTGGTAATGGTCCATTTATTTAAGTCTATCTGCAACCCATGATATTGAATCAAATTAGTACTTTGTGGTTGCATACGCTTAAACATCGCGGCGATATGAAGTAACAAGGCCGTTGGATTATAAGGCTTGGTAATGTAATTATCTGCCCCATAACTCATCGCCAACACCTCATCCATCTCATTGGCCCGACTTGTGACCATAATAATCGGAAACTGATATTTTTTCCGAATTTCTTGCAATAACTGATGACCATTTACACCAGGAAGTTGAATATCTAATAATAATAAATCTGGGAGTTGACTTTCGATTTCAAGTAAAGGATGAGCAAAATCTTGGACAATATAAGCTTGATAGCCGGCCTGTGTTAAGAGAAGGGCTAGCTCTTGGGCCAAGGCTGCTTCATCTTCAATAATCATAATTTTTTGCATTTACTCACCTACTTCAAAATATCTTGCCATTAAATCAACATCCACAAATTCACCATTATCCAAGCGAGCCCCATATTTTAAGGTCGCTTCTTTGCTAAAGCCAAACTTCTGATATAAGGCAATGGCTTTTTGATTACGCGTTTGCACCGTTAACTCCAAACGTTTAAAAATTTGAACTTGTTTGACATATTCGATTAATTCTTCCATCAATAGCGAGCCAATCCCTAAAGACCAGTACTCCTTTAAGATAAAAATTCCTACTTCACCAATATGATGAATTCGATATTCGTCGTTTCCTTTAATCGAAGCCACACCAATACATTGCGTCCCATCAAAAGCCAACAGTAATACTTGATTATCTGCCTGAGATAACAAATCTAATTGTTCAGCAAGCAACTCTTCGCTTAGGCCCATGCCATATTCATCCATAATTAAATAATCGGTTTCTTTTGCTACTTGTTGACTTAAGGCTAATAATTGGGCACTATCTTCACTGCTTGCTTGGCGAATCACCAACCTTATCTCTTCACTCATGAAACTTCCCCGTTGCTTTCACTTTTGCTAACCAATCTGTTGCGAGTTTGCCGTGCGCCTTGAATGCCATTTCTCGCTTATCTTCCTCATCTGCTACTTTATGAATAGTAAGATGAAGGTAATCTTCTGGAAGTTCTGTGAGTAATTCGCCCCACTCAACTACACATAAACCATCCCCTTCAAAATACTCTTCTAAGCCCATGCCTTCCACATCACCATCAATGCGGTAAACATCCATATGATAAAAAGGTAATCTTCCTTCATCATATTCACGAATCAAAGTATACGTGGGACTTTTTATCATTTGTTGAATGCCCAAACCTTTAGCAATACTTTTAGAGAGTGTTGTTTTTCCTGCACCTAAATCACCAGATAGAATCAAGACATTTCCCCCTTGAGCAGTTTGACCAAGCAGCATGCCTAATTGTTCCATCTCGTGCAGTCCATTGATTTGAATCAAGACGATTTCCTCACTTTCAAAAAATCTATTTGACCTTATATTAACACAAATCTCATCCATCCGTCATGCTATCCTGATGGAATCCTACACAAAAAAAGCTAGGAGGCTCAGCAAGCTACTGAACCACCCTAGCCTTGGTTATGAATGTCAAACACCCTAGTCTCATATTTTCCTTTTACCGTACACATACATCATATAGGCGGTAACAAAAATAATAAGATAACCAATGAAGGAATAGGTGTCTGGAATTTCACCGTATAATACAAATCCAAAAAATCCTACAAAGAGTACTTGTGAATAGTCAAAAATCGAGATTTCTTTTGCTGGTGCGTAACTATAAGCACTAGTTACCGAGAATTGTCCCCCGCTTGCCATCACGCCAGCCATTAACAAATAAATGATTTGCTGGGTAGACATTGGATGAAAATCGACAATCATCGATGGAATCATGGCCAAACAAGAAAACAATGAAAAATAAAAAACAATTGCGGGCCCCTTTATTGGTGTGAACGATAATTTACGTACCAATGTATAGGCTGTCGAAGCACAAAAAGAACCAAGCAAGGCAATCGTATACCCTAATAATTGTGGGTTGGCAAAGCTAGGTTTGACAATAAATAGCATCCCAACCATCGCAATCCCCATAGCAATATATTGAAAGCGGGCAGGTTTTTCTTTTAAAATGACCAATGATAGTAAAACGGTGAAAAAAGGCGTTAATTTTTGAATCATTGACGCATCAGTGAGTACCAAATGATCAACGGCATAAAAATTACATAAGAGCCCCACTGTTCCAAAAAAAGCTCTAAAAAAGAGTAAAGTCCGTGATTCCTTTGGCACATGAAACGCTATCCGCTGCTTTTTAAGTACATAAAAAGCAACGAATAGCGCGACTAAATTTCTGAAAAAACTCTTCTGCATCACTGGTAAATCCCCAGCTAATTTTACAAAGACATTCATCCCTGCAAAACAAAAAGCAGAAAGAATAATCATCAAAATCCCTAATTGTTTTTGATTTTGCTTCATTTATTCCTTAGTCCAATAAAGTTTGAACAGCAGTGATAATTGATAATTTATAAACATCTTCTTCGTTACATCCACGAGAAAGGTCAGAAACTGGTTGGTTTAATCCTTGTAAGATAGGTCCAATGGCTTCAAATCCACCAAAACGTTGGGCAATCTTATAGCCAATATTTCCGGCTTGTAAATCTGGGAATACGAAAACAGTAGCCTTACCAGCAACCTCAGAGTTTGGCGCTTTTTGAGCAGCTACACTTGGGACATAAGCAGCATCAAATTGTAATTCCCCATCAATCGTGTAATCTGGTGCTAATTCTTGGGCAATTTTAGTAGCTTCAACGACTTTATCGACCATTTCAGCTTTAGCAGATCCTTTGGTTGAGAAGCTTAGCATAGCCACTTTAGGATCAATATCAAATAATTCAGCTGTTTTAGCAGAAGCAACAGCAATTTCAGCTAATTCTTGAGCATTTGGATTCACATTAATTGCACAATCGCTAAATAGATATTTTTCTTGGTCGCGACCACGAACCATTAAGAAAGCCCCACTTGTACGGCTAACTCCTGGTTTTGTCTTAATGATTTGCAAGGCTGGACGAACCGTATCTCCTGTAGAGTGAACAGCTCCTGATACCATTCCTTGAGTAACACCCATATAAGTTAACATTGTACCAAAGTAGTTGACATCTTTTAAGATTTGTTCTGCTTGTTCTTTAGTTGCTTTGCCTTTACGACGTTCAACAAAAGCAGCAACCATTTCATCCCAAGCAGGATAATTATCTGGATCTAAAATTTCAAAACCTTCTAGAGAAATCCCACGACTTTGGGCAGCTTTCTTCACTTCTTCAGTATTACCGATTAAGACTGGTTCTACAAGTTCTTCAGATTTTAGACGAGCCGCCGCACCTAAAATACGTGGGTCTGTTGCTTCCGGAAAAGCGATTTTAATATGTTTTCTTACAATTTTGAATTTTAAACTATCAAATAGTTCCATTGATAAACAACCTCCAGTTTTTTAATACCCTTACATTGTACACCAAATCATTAAAAATGAACAGTTCTTTTTCCTGTCTAACTTTGAAAATACGCATGAAAATAATATTGTTAACATTTTCAAAACGATTGCATTAATACAGTCTTTTAAAATTTTTCCAACTGTTCTACTGGTGGGAGTTGCCAGTTGATTGGTTGATACCCCATTTGGACTAACGCTTGATTACATCTTGAAAATGGCCTTGACCCAAAGAAGCCTCGATTAGCTGAAAATGGACTAGGATGGGGAGATTGGATGACCACATGACGCGAAGTATCAATAAATTCGATTTTCTTTTGCGCATGTCTTCCCCAGAGAATAAATACCATCGGCTCTGGTCTGTCATTTAATTTCTTTATGATTTCATCAGTTAAGATTTCCCAACCTTGTGAAGCATGTGAATTGGCTTGACCTGCTCGCACAGTCAGAACTGTATTTAACAATAGTACTCCCTGTTTAGCCCACGAAGTTAAGCATCCATGGTTAGCCGGTTGAATGCCTAAATCATTTTGCAATTCTTGATAGATATTACGTAATGAAGGAGGGATTCGGACACCTGGTTGCACAGAAAAAGAAAGACCATGTGCCTGATTGGGGCCATGATAAGGGTCTTGACCTAAAATGACCACTTTCACAGTCTCATAGGGCGTTAATTGTAAAGCCTCGAAAATATGATACATATCAGGATAAATCGTTTGAGTAGCATATTCATTTTTGAGATATTGTCTTAAATGTTGATAATAATCTTTTTGAAACTCTTCTTGCAAAACGTCTTGCCAACTATTTTTGATAATCGTCTTCAACGCATCTCACCTATCTTTCTATTTACACTTATTGTAACTGAAATTTATAAAGATAAAAGAGTTTTTTGTTATCATTCCAGACATTTTTCGTTTTGTAAGCCCTCTTTTTGTGTTAAACTAGAGATAAAGATTGAAGTAGTAAAGGATGAAGATTATGATTCAATTAATTGCCTCTGATATGGATGGCACACTTTTAGACGAACACATGCATATTAGTGAAGAAAATATTGCCGCCATTCGTTATGCACAAGAAAAAGGCATTCATTTTATGGTATGCACTGGACGCAATATTACTGAAGCGCTCCCTGCCTTAAATGATGCTAATATTAAATGTCCAATGATCACTTTAAATGGGGCCCAAGCGTTTGATAAAGATCATCACGTCTTATTCACAATTGAAATTGCCAAAGAAAATGCCCTTGAAGTCATGCGGATACTTGAAAAATACAATGTTTACTATGAAGTATCGACCAATCAAGGAACTTTTTCAGAGAATTTAGCACGCAGAATTGAAACATTTGCCGCTTTTCTTTCTCAAAAATTGCCACACTTGACTTACCAAATGGCCATTGCAATGACTTCAGCTCGCTTTGAATCATTGCCAATTAAAATCGTGGACAATATGAAAGAATATATTTTAAGAGACGATATTAAAGTATTAAAAATTATTGGATTTAATACTACAGATCCCGATATTTTAGAGAAGGTTTCTGCGGAATTAATCGATAAACCTACGCTAAATGTTACCTCTTCTGGGACAAATAATATTGAAATCAACCACATCGATGCGCAAAAGGGAATTGCTGTGAAAAAAATTGCAGAGATGTTAAATATTCCATTATCACAAGCCATGACCATTGGTGATAACTTTAATGACTTGAGTATGATTCAAGAAGCTGGCGTAAGTTTTGCCATGGAAAATGCTGTGGATGAATTAAAACAGGCTGCCAAATATATAGCCGATACCAATATTAATAGTGGTGTGGGAAAAGCGATTCGTCGAGCCATTGATGAAAACTTATCATAAGAAGGGATTGCAATGCCTGAATTCTACATTCAACAGCATCAACTTTCAAAACGAACAAGAACCATTGTTAAAGATGAAAAAAATCATGATATATATTTGATGGTGGGTAATTGGGGCAGAAAGCGAGATGCCTTACTTCTTTATAAAATGAACGGACAATTAGTCGCCAGCATTAAACAAGCAAGCATCATCTTTGGTAGCAAATTTATCATTTACGAAAACTATCAAAAAGTCGGTGAAATGCGCAAAATATTTAACTGGCCGGGAGATTTTTATTACATCAAACAACTTCATTGGGCTGCGCATGGGGATATTTACCAACATAAATATCAAATTCACCATTTTAACGAGCGCATTATGACGATGGATAAAGCCAATTTTTTAACAGGTAATTATTATAGTTTAGACATACCTAACGAAAAAAATGCTCCGAAATGTATCTGTATCGCTGCAGTTATGGATTATTGGTTATATAATCGTTCTAAAAGAGAGGCTAAAAATGCTGAATTAAATTATCAAGCCTCACTAATTACTGATTAATCAAGCAAACTTTGAAGATATTTTTTCAATTCTTCAAGGTTTTTTTGTGCGTTGATTTGACATTGATGTTATAATATAGGTTGGAGGTATGAAAATGACAATAGATGTACGTTTTATCTCAATTTCAGGCAATACGCGTGCCTTTATCCAAAAATTAGTTGAATTTGCAAAAGCGCAACACGAGTTAGACGAAAACTATCCTTTAATTCAAGCCAAAGAAGTGCATTTACAAACGATTCCTGAAAATGAAACAAGTGACTTTTTCGCCTTTGTGCCAACCTATTTAGAGGGAGGTAATGGCGTAGATAATGGCGATGTGGAAATTCTGACAGAACCTTTTAGAGAATATATCCGTTTTGGTGAAAATGCGAAAAAATGTTTAGGCGTCATTGGCAGTGGAAATCGCAACTTTAATCATCAATATTGCTTAACGGCTAAACAATATGCTGAAGAATTCAAAGTTCCATTTATCGCTGATTTTGAACTTCGTGGAACAACTCAAGATGTCCAAAATATCTATGAAAAATTAGTTCATTTCAAAGATTAATTGAAATAAATAAAGGGAGGCCAAATTTTGTTTCAACTACTTCGAACGTTTATCTCTGTTTACGAAACACATAATTTTACACGCTCGGCAGATTCATTGTTCTTATCCCAACCTACTGTATCTGCACAAATCAAGAAATTGGAAGAAATGTTGACCGTTCCATTATTTATCCGCAATGGCAAACAAGAAATTCTTCCCACGGCTGAGGCTGATTATATGTATCCTAAAATTTTGAAAATCTTAAACGAGTGGGATCATGCCGTAAAAAAAGTCAGTCAACAAAAAAATCTACGTGAAACCTGTGTCATTGCCAGTTCACATTTTTGTGCCGTTTATTATTTGCCTAAGCTAGTGAGCCACTTACTGACTGCTTTTCCAAGAGTGGATTTTGTCTTTAAGGTTTCAACCAGTGATGAAATTGCAGAATGGCTTGAAAATAGCAAAATCGATATTGGCTTAATCGAGCAAGTAGACCACCACAAAGAATTTAACAAAACAACTTTGGCAATGGATGAACTCGTTTTAGCCGGAGATTTAAGTAGTGAATATTGGCTATTAGGTAATGATGATTTATCTTTACGTCAATTAAATCAACATTATCTACAAAATCATCCAATCGAGCCTAAAATTATTGAAATTGATACCGATGAAATGATTGGTTCCATGCTAAAAAATGGGGTTGGGCAATCCATCGTCCCTCGTTGTACTTTAGATCCGTCAATTCATTTTAGCCAGCTACCTAAAGATAATAAACGACATTTTTATTCCATCGTTCGTAAAGATAATTTGCGCGAAAATATCGTTGCCATTAATCAAAAATTACAACTATTAGCTGAAAAACTATTCTAAAAAAAAACCACAACTTTGACAGTCGAAAGTTGTGGTTTTTTTGCATTTCTATTAACCGCCTATTTCCAAAAATCATCAAAAATGGTAATTGGTAAATGACGTTTATGTTCAGTCTTATGCCACCAATTTTCAATAGTGGTACGAGCTTTTTCACTGACAGATTTACCTTCAAGATAATCGTCAATTTCATCATAAGTCACGCCTAAAGCTACTTCATCTGCAATTAATGGTTTATCATCTTCTAAATCAGCAGTTGGCACTTTTTCATAGATGGCCGGTTCAGCACCTAAATAAGCGAGTAGTTGCTTCCCTTGACGTTTATTTAATCTAAAAATCGGTAAAATATCAGCGCCCCCATCGCCAAATTTTGTAAAGAAGCCTGTAATATTTTCTGCCGCATGGTCGGTACCAATGACTGCACCTTTATTTTCTCCAGCAATCGCATATTGCGTAATCATCCGTTGACGCGCCTTCATATTCCCTTTATTGAAGTCACTAACTGTCACACCAGCTTCTTCTAAGGCCGCTACTTGCCCATCAACTGGCGCTTTAATATTTACAGTATATACACGGTCCGCCTGAATAAATTTTAATGCCCGATTTGCATCCTCTTCATCCGCTTGATTGCCATAGGGTAAACGAACAGCAATAAATTGATAAGCGTCATCATTCAATTCCACTCTAAGTTCTTCCATGGCTAATTGTGCCAAACGTCCAGCTAGTGACGAATCTTGTCCCCCACTAATTCCTAAGACATAGGTTTTTAAAAATGGGTGTTTCTTCATATAATCTTTCAGAAATTCCACACTTTTTCTTACTTCTTCTTCTGGATGAATGGTTGGTTTTACACCTAAAGCTTGAATAATTTTTTCTTGTAAACTCATCGAATCATTCCTTTTATTTCATCAAATTATGTTGCTCAAAAGTTGCTTTTCTAACCTTATCTAATAAATTCATCTTATGGTTCCAACAATCCGTAGAAAGGTCTACAGGATATTTTTGCGGATTTAAATCACGTTTATATTCTTCCCATAATGAATCTAAGTTTTGTTGGGCATAATGTTTAATTTCTTCTAAGTTTGGTTTTTGATAAACGAGCTTGCCATCAACAAAAATATCTTGTAATAAAGGTCGCGCAGTAAAATCAGTCACCGTCTTATTAATGAAAGTATGCACTGGGTGGAACATAAAGATTTCGTCTTCTTTGCGTGGATCTTCATCCCAAAGTGTAATATAATCCCCTTGTGACTTACCATCAGAATTACGAGTGATACGCCAAACTTGTTTCTTACCTGGCGTAGTTACTTTTTCCGCATTGCTTGAAAGCTTAATCGTATCTACCATTTCTCCCTCTTCATTTTCAATTGAAACCATCTTATAGACAGCCCCTAATGAAGGTTGGTTATACGCAGTGATTAATTTCGTACCGACTCCCCAAACATCAATTTTTGCTTTTTGCATCTTCAAGCTTAAAATCGTACTTTCATCTAAATCATTTGAAGCATAAATTTTGGCATTAGGAAAACCGGCTTCATCTAATTGTTCGCGGACACGTTTTGAAATATAAGCCATGTCACCACTATCAATCCGTACACCTAAGAAATTAATCTTATCTCCTAATTCTTTCGCAACACGAATGGCACTAGGAACACCTAAACGCAAAGTATCATACGTATCAACCAAAAAGACACAATCTTTATGTGTTTTTGCATATGCCATAAATGCATCATAATCATTACCATAAGATTGCACTAACGCATGCGCATGAGTCCCACTAGCTGGGATTCCAAAAATTTTACCAGCGCGGACATTACTTGTGGCATCTGCACCCCCAATATAGGCTGCACGTGTCCCCCAAATCGCTGCATCCAAATCTTGCGCGCGACGTGTTCCAAATTCTAATAATGGATCTTGACCGATAACCGATTTAATGCGAGCCGCTTTAGTTGCAATTAATGTTTGGAAGTTAACAATATTTAACAAAGCTGTTTCGACGAGTTGAGCCTGTGCTAATGGACCTTCAATTTGTAAAATCGGCTCATTATTAAAGACCAAATCGCCCTCTAAAGCTGAACGCACCGTACAAGTAAACTTGAAATTTGCTAAATAATCTAAAAATTCTTCTGAGTAATTGTATTCATTACGTAAATATTCGATATCAGAATCGCTAAAAGTCAAATTGCTCAAATAATCAATAATTCTTTCAAGACCAGCAAAAATAGCATAGCCGTGCTTAAATGGCATGTCTCTGAAATAACATTCAAAAACAACATTTAAATTATGGCGACCAAGTTCAAAGTAAGTTTGCATCATATTAATTTGATACATGTCGGTATGTAAGGTTAGACTATCATCCGGATATAACTTCTGCATATTTAACATTCCTTTCAATATCGGAATCATCAACCAATGATTTCATAAAAATATATTTGCAAACATTATAACACATCTGTCAATACAATAAAAAGCCAACGCCTCAAATTTGAGTATCATTGGCTTAAAAACTTATTTTCTTTTCTTTAATATGAGTTGAGATAATAATACACAGCAAAAAATGCCAAATACTGTTGTTAATATGCTACCTTCGATTCCAAAAGAACCACCATTAATGAAGTTTGCTTGCGGAATACTTGCTTTTAATACTGAAGTTATGGATTCCGTCCCACTTACTTGTACCCCGAAAAATGGACCTTGGAAAAAATTCCAAGCACTATGAGCAGCACCTACAAATAAAATATTTTCGCTATACGCATATAATAAGCTAAAGACCAAGCCGAAAATAAATAAATTGATCAATGGTAATACTTGAATGCCAGGATTTGCGCCATGTAATACTGCAAAAAAGACCGCACTAATGATAATTGCCCACTTTTCATCCATCAATGCACTTAAACTACCTTGTAAATAACCACGGCATAATACTTCCTCGGTTAAACCTTGAATGATAAACCCAAGTAACAATAATAGAATTAAGCCAAAGTTCATATACGGATTTAACTTAAAGTGAATACTACCTAAAAGCATCGTAACTACTGCTAAAAGAGCTAGAGAAAAGGCACCAATTAGAAACCCTAAAAAATATTGACTTGAAAAATTCTCTTTTTTGAAGCCTAATGATGCGATTGGACGATGATTCATCCGTTTATTCCAATAGATTATTCCAATTAGTGCAAAACCAAAGCCAAATAAAGAACCTAACTCCCCACTGATACTGTTTTCGGTAACTTGCGATAAGGATTCCTTCGTAAAAATAGAAATCAAGATGGATATTGGAATAGATCCTACACCACCACAAAGGGCAAAAACCAAGAATGTCGCTACAATCGGACGCCACCATGATTTTGGCGGATTCTCTTTAAAATAATGAATATTTTGCATACATGCACCTCCATATATTGATATATTGACTGTAACATAAATTATAAAATATTAAATAGGTCTATGGTCGGAAAACCTATCAGGTAAATTCTCAAAAGAACGAAAAAAAATAAAGTTAAATTGATAAAAAACACTTGACTCTACCGTAACGTCATTGCTTATGATAGAACTGTAATTAAGAGGAGAAAGGATGAGCACAATGGAGTACACAATCCAACAACTCGCTAAATTAAGCGGTGTGAGTAAACGAACCTTACACTATTATGATGAAATTGACTTACTCAAACCAAAAGCCATTCGCTCCAATGGTTATCGTATCTATGGCTCAGAGGAAGTTACCCGTCTTCAACAAATACTATTCTTTAAATCGTTTGGACTTAGCTTAATTGAAATTCAAGCAATTATGGCACAAGATAAGGTTACTATTTACCAAACATTACAATCACAACAAATGAAATTAATCCAACAAAAAATTTCATTAGAGCAACAAATCCAAGCATTAGCAAAAACTTTACAAGAATACCAAGGAGAAATAACTATGACTGATCAAGAAAAATTCAACTACTTTAAAAAACAAAAATTAGCTGAAAATGAAGAGAAATACGGCCAAGAAATACGGGAAAAATATGGTGAAGAAGCCGTTCAAAAAAGTAATCAAAAATGGTTAGACTTAACCCCAGAGCAATTTGAAACCATGCAAGATGCAGAAAAGACTTTAATCCAAGCTTTAAATTCCTTACTTTCACATCCTCAAGAGCTACCAAATGATACAGCGCAAAAGGCTTTTGAGGCTCATAAAACCTGGTTGACAACAGTTTCTCCCTATTATAATGCTACTTATCATCGGAATTTAGCTGAAATGTATCAAGCTGATGAGCGTTTTCGTGCGTATTATGATGAAAAAACCATTGCTCCCTCCACCGATTTACTAGCAGAAATCATTAAGTTTTATACTGAAAATTAAAAAAGCCTTTCCTTCCGTGATTATAATGTGGAAGGAAAGGTTTGACTTTATCATTCATAAAAATAGAAATCTTTCATTTAATGCTAAAAAAACTTGCTTTTTGCCATCTGAATTTTTTATATTTTAAAACAAGCGCTAAACATTATTTAAGAAAAGGTAAAAAGATTTTAGCTAACATCAAAAAGATAAAAAATCCACCCACATCTGTCAAAGTTGTTAAAAAAATTGATGAAGCAATCGCAGGATCAATGTTAACTTTTTTCAATAAAATTGGAATGACATAACCAAAGACACCAGCAATAATAAGATTACCAATCATCGCAATAAAAATAATCAAGCCTAAATAGAAATTATGATAATAAAAATACAATGTCACACCTGTAACCAATCCCGTTACGGCACCGTTAATAAGACTTAAACAAAATTCTTTTGATAAAAATTGCCATTCTTTTCTCACTTGAATTTTTCCTAATGCGATACTACGAATCATTAATGATAAAGTCTGTGTTCCTGCATTACCTCCCATACCAGCTACAATCGACATGACAGATGCCAAAACAACGACTTTTTGGATAGTAGATTGGAACAACCCTACTGTAAAAGAAGCTAAAAAAGCTGTTAATAGATTCACTAATAACCAAGGTAAACGTTTAGAAACCGAAGCAAGTAAAGGCATGTCTAAACGTTCTTCTTTATCCACCCCACCAAGTCCAAGTAAGTCCTCAGTTTGCTCATCGATAATTACATCGATAATATCATCCACCGTGATAATACCTAATAATTGCTGCCGATGATTAATAACAGGTATTGCAATTAAATCATATTTTGAAACAATTTGTGATACTTCTTCTTGGTCCATATCTGGATAAACAGTAAGAAATACTTTGTCCTGAAACGTTTTAAGCAAATCATTATCCTTATGAATCAAAATTTGACGTAAATTTATCGTCCCAACTAATTGTTTTTCATTATTTAAGAGATAGATTACAGAAATAATTTCAGATTCAGGAGCGATTTCTTTTATTTTTGCCAAAGCCTGAGCCATTGTTAAATTTTCATTCAACGCGATATACTCAGTAGTCATAATCCCTCCAGCACTATCTGAAGGAAATTTTTGCAACGACTCAATTATTTTTCGATCTTGCTCCTTCATTTTTTTCAAAACTGCCTTACGCGTTGAAAAGGGGAGCTCACCTAGTAAATCAACAACATCATCTTTAGACATCTGTTCAAAAATCGCTATAACCTGTTCCAATGACATTTTGACTAAAATTTTTTGTTGAATTGTACTGTTTAATTGTTCAATAATTTGCGCCCAAATATTTTTGTCTAATAATGGAATTAAAGTAGTCAATTGCTCATCAGAATAGTTTGAAATAATCGCTGCTACATCAATAGGATAAAAGTTTTCCAACTGTTGGCTCAAAATTAATGGGCTGATATTTGATTGTAGTGTTTGCATCTTCGCATCCTCCATAAATTAGATTACTTTGGGAAGCAATTAACATTCGTTGCTCTAAAATTAGGAAAATGTTCATCGCTTCTTGACTCAAATGACTCGGATCTTCACTCATATCAACACCCCCATTAATCTTTAAAATTAGAATTCCACTGGAAGTATAGGCCGCCCTTTAGCTTTTGTCAATCGTCGTTTGATTCGTTTGCTAAATTTTAACTAACTTTTTAATTCTGCAAATATATTCCATATCCTTCCTAGAAATCACTAACTAATGATATATTAAGCTAAAACATCTAACACCGCATTAAAAATCTATAATCACGTAACCAAAAGAATGAGCGAACAGATAATAGAAAAATTGAATAGTTTATAATTTTTGCCCCTATTTGCTAAAAATATCCGTATAAGCAAAAAAAGAACCTTGATAAATCAAGGTTCTTCGTCTATTTTTACATCATACCGCCCATCATAGAAGGATCCATCGCAGGTGCTTGAGGTGCAGCTGGTTCTGGTTTATCAGCAACTACTGCTTCTGTTGTTAATAATAAAGCGGCCACACTAGCAGCATTTTGTAAAGCTGAACGAGTCACTTTTGTTGGATCCACAATACCAGCTTCAAGCATATTTACCCATTCACCAGTAGCAGCATTGAAACCAACACCTAGTTTTTCTTTCTTCAAACGATCAACGATAACTGAGCCTTCATAGCCAGCATTTTCAGCAATTTGACGAACTGGTTCTTCTAAAGCACGTAATACAATACGGACACCAGTTGCAACATCGCCTGTTTCTTTACTTTCAGCTTCAGCAACCTTATTGATTACATTCACTAAGGCAGTACCCCCACCAGAGACCATACCTTCTTCAACTGCCGCACGAGTCGCATTCAATGCATCTTCAATACGTAATTTCATTTCTTTTAATTCTGTTTCAGTAGGCGCACCAACTTTAATCACAGCAACTCCGCCAGCTAATTTTGCTAAACGTTCTTGTAATTTTTCACGATCAAAATCAGAAGTTGTTTCAGCAATTTGACCTTTAATAATTTGAACACGAGCGGCAATGTTTTCTGAATCGCCAGCACCTTCAACAATCGTCGTAGTATCTTTGTTTACTACCACTTTGCTTGCTTGACCTAAGCTTTGTAATGTAGCATCTTTTAATTCTAAGCCTAAATCTTCAGTAATCACTGTACCACCAGTTAAAATAGCAATATCTTCTAACATTGCTTTACGACGATCACCAAATCCAGGTGCTTTGACAGCAACTACATTGAAAGTACCACGGATTTTATTTAACACTAATGTAGGAAGGGCTTCACCATCTACATCATCCGCAATAATTAATAATGGTTTAGATTGTTGTAGGATTTGTTCTAATAATGGTAAGATTTCTTGAATGTTTGAAATCTTCTTATCAGTAATTAAGATATATGGATTTTCTAAAACAGCTTCCATTTTATCATTATCAGTAACCATGTATTGTGATAGATAGCCACGATCAAATTGCATTCCTTCAACTACTTCAAGTTCAGTTTCGATACCTTTTGATTCTTCAATAGTAATCACACCATCATTACCAACTTTTTCCATCGCATCGGCAATATAGTTACCTACTTGTTCACTACCTGAAGATACTGCACCTACTTGGGCAATTGCTTCTTTAGAGTCAACAATAGCTGAAATATTGTGTAATTCTTCAACCGCTGCTTTAGTTGCTAATTCAATCCCACGACGAATACCTAATGGGTTGGCACCCGCAGTCACATTTTTCAAACCTTCACGTACGATAGCTTGGGTTAAAACAGTAGCTGTAGTTGTACCGTCACCAGCGATATCATTTGTTTTTGATGCCACTTCAGAAACTAATTTAGCTCCCATGTTTTCAAAATGGTCTTCTAATTCAATTTCTTTAGCAATGGTCACACCATCATTGGTAATTAATGGTGAACCAAATGATTTTTCTAAAACGACATTACGTCCTTTTGGTCCTAATGTTACCTTAACTGTATCCGCTAATTTATCTACCCCACGTAGCATGGCTGCACGTGCGTCTTCTGCAAATTTAATTTCTTTTGCCATTATTTTTCACCTCAATCTTATTCTACAACGGCCATAATATCTTTAGCCGCAACGATTAAATATTCTTTTCCTTCATATTTCACTTCAGAACCAGCATATTTTTCAAACATCACCGTTTCGCCAACTTTTACTGGAACTTCAACTTTTGTACCATCTTTTAATACTTCACCACTACCAACAGCAATGACTGTACCGGTTTGTGGTTTTTCTTTGGCAGCAGAGGCTAATACAATCCCGCCAATTGTTTTTTCTTCTTCTTGTGCAACTTCAATAATTACACGATTTCCTAAAGGTCTTAACACAATGAATCCCTCCAAAAAAGATAAATATCTGGATATTAGCACTCTAAACAGTTGAGTGCTAACTACAAATAATATATTACTCATTTTACGCTCTATTTGCAAGTATTTTGTCCAAAAAACTAAAAAAAGAAGATGCTTGACTATCTAATAATTGAGATAATCAAACATCTTTTATCACTATAGTGTAAAGGGTTCACACGCTGTATCTGGACTTGTGTCATAAATATCAAAAGTCTCGCCAACACCAAAATCATAACGTTTTAAGGTATCTTCCATTGTCATATGGGCTAATTCAACAAGATTATTTTCACGACTTAAATGACCAAGATAGACGCGTTTGGTTTTATCAGTTAAAACATCAGTCATCACTAAAGCACCATCTTCATTAGACAAATGGCCCTTATCTCCTAAGATTCTTTGCTTTAAAGTCCAAGGATAACCGCCCATTCGTAACATTTCTAAATCATGATTACTTTCAATTAAATAAGCATCGGCCCCTTTAATGACTCCTCGGATATGATCGCTGCAATAACCAGTATCTGTCAACATGACAAAAGACTTATTATCCTTATAAAAACGATAAAATTGTGGCGCGGCGGCATCATGTGATACACCAAAGCTTTCAATATCCATATCACCAAAAGTAATCTTTGTACCCATTTCAAAGATTTTTTTCTTTTCAACGGGAATTTTACCCAAGTGTTTATCCATGGCTTTCCAAGTTAGTTCATTCGCGTAGACTTCTAAATCATAACGCCGTGCTAAGACTCCTACCCCTTGAATATGGTCGGAATGTTCATGCGTCACCAAAATAGCATCTAAGTCTGCTGGATTTTTACCGACTTGCTGCATTAAGGATTCGATTTTTTTACCACTTAAACCAGCATCGACTAAAATCTTTTTTTCAGCCGTCTCTAAATATAAGCTATTCCCTGTCGAACCACTAGCTAAAATACTAATTTCAAAAGCTTGTCCTGTTTCCAAAAGTTCACACCTCTTTTATCTAAGGTCATTATACTGTAAAATTTATTTATTTTCTACTTTACGAACTGCAGCATTCGTAATGATACGATTACGAAAAGCATTGACTATTTCGACTTGCTCTTTTTTGTCTTCATGCCGTATTGACACAAACCAAGCAGGTACATAAACATTTTTTCCTCTCACTTGTAGTACCAATGTGTAAGCTAATTTCGACCATAAAATTTCATCATTTTTACTCAATTTATTATTAATATAAAGCGTCGTTAAAGCATCTTCCTCAGAGACTAGCGGCATTTTTTCGCGTAAAGCCGTTAAATTGCTCAAATGCATTTGCTGAATCTTTTCAAGGCGATAATTCTCATCATTTTTCTTTAACGTGAATTTGATTTGAGCAGTAATATCATTTATTGGAATGCCTTCATATTTCTGACAAGCATAAACATCCAAATAGCCATCACTTTGTTGATGAATTTCGTCTTGATAGCGATAATCTTTTCCGAGGATAATCTCTTTCTGATTTGTTAATGTTTCACGAACCAATGTCGGAATCTGTCCTTTTTTATTGACGGATAAATCTTTTTCTGGGGTTAAAGAAAGTAAATTATCTTTCACACTACTTCGCAAAACATCGATATTTTCTAATTTCTTTGTCTTTTTCATATTTTGCAATTCCGTATTTAAATTTGTCTGGGTAGCACTAAGATAATAACCATCCGTATGCTCAGATGAAATTTTGCCCTCATACTTGATTTTATCTTCTTTTAAACGCTGCGTAATTTTGATGGTAGAGGAATTATTGATTGGTGTCTGCTCATTTTGTGATTGTCGATAAATCGAAAACAAGAAAATATCTAAACAAAGGAAAGCGACCAGAAAAATTGCTTCTATTCGTTTGAAATCCATTTTTTAAGCCCCTTTCCCGTTTGATAAAATTTGTACCAATTCATCGTATGGTAGCCATTGATTTTGATAATAAGCAAACCAAGTCGGTGTTAAATCCACCACTCCAGTATCTTGTATTTCCTCCCACAAATAACCAATCGTCATTTCTGGTAATGCTTTGATACCTAAGGATTGCAAATTTTCACAAATGGTTAAAGCACCTGGCAGTGTTTTTGTCTTATCAGAAGGAATTGGAACTTGTAATGTAGTTAAATTCCCACTAATCTCCATATTTCTAGTATTTTCTTGACCTAAATCACTAAAGGAAACTACAATTTTTCCGTTATCATCTTTTCTAAATAATGGATATCCTTCGACAAACGCACGATAAATAATCTTCTTATCTTCACGTTGAAAGAAACGCAATTGTCCTAGGTTCGTTCCTAAGCGAGAGACATAATCCGCACTTACACGATACATATTCTGATTATGAAAATCCACTTGATTCGCACGAAAATGCACCATTTGATCATTCAATGAAATAGACAGCATATCGCCTTGATGATTACTTAAGACCAAAGCATCATTTGTATCATCATTCACTTTGATATCACGTGTATTTAAAAAGAATGCATCACGAAAAAGTGTATAAGGTTGATCCGTTGAGATATAAGAGTATAACTGTAATTTGATAGGATCTTTACTATAAACTTGTCCGGAAACCATCTTAAATTCACCTTCATGCAATTGAAATTGTTTTTGATGCTTTTTAAGATAGTTTTCAATCTGGGTTAAATCCATTTGTACATGAAATTTGAACACTTGCTGGTCTTCGTGATTAATAAAGACTAGTTGCTTTTGCTTTAAATTCAATCTCATTTCATCAAAATAAATACTTTTTAGTTTCTGTTTATCGTTATTTGACAATCGTAATTGATAAACAGATAAATATTCATTTAAATTCATTTTTGACAAATAATCAAAAGAAACATAATTTTCCTTTGATAAATTTTTTAATAAAGATTCTTCATTTTCATAGGCATAGATTTGTAGACGACGAATTTCTTGATCTTTAAAAAAATGATGTAAAGATAATAAGATACTTGGTGAATTACTTATGTTAATTTGTTTATCATCGTGATATGAAACACTTGTAGGTAAAAATAATTCCTCTTTAGAACGAATATCTGTAATTTTTTGACTCATCTCTTGCTCTTGGCTTTCATCATTTCGTTCAGGAGATAACCAAATGAGATATGAAAGATAGAAACTCAAAGCAATCAATGCAACCAAACATAAACGAATCCCACGACTCAAATATTTCAATCCCACCAATCCTCCTCAAACGGTTCATAAGGTAAACTGATATAAAAAGTTGAACCATAATTTTCAACACTCGTAGCCCAGATAGTCCCGCCTAATGCTTTGACCACTTCTTTTGAAATCGCCAATCCCAAACCAGTTCCACCTTGTTTGCGTGCACGAGCTTTATCCACACGATAAAAGCGTTCAAAAATACGTGAAATATCTTTTTTAGGAATTCCTAGCCCTTGGTCGGTAATCGATAATATCACGTTATTATGTGTTTCCATTAAGCGCACAGTTATTTTTCCACCATCTGGAGAATACTTAATCGCATTATTCATAATATTATCAATGACTTGAATCATCCGGTCAGTATCCACTTCAACAAAAAGCGGTCTTTGCGTAAACTCTCGAACAATACGATACTTTTTCTCACTATTTGCAATAATTACGTCAAAACGATCTAAGACAAAGTTCACTAATTCGTTAAAATTAACCATTTCAATATTCAGTTTTAAATTACCATTGTCCATACGAGATAAATCAAGTAAATCATTAATCATCCGAATCATACGGTCGGTTTCATCCAAAGTAATTTTTAAAAAACGTGGCGCCATTTCTTGATCTTGCCAAGCCCCTTCACTTAAAGTCTCAATATAACTTCGCATGCTTGTTAGAGGGGTGCGCAATTCATGAGAAACGTTAGAAACAAATTCACGACGATCACGTTCATTTTGCTCTTGTTCGGTAACATCGTGCATAACGGCAACTAAACCTGAGATAAAACCAGACTCACGCCGAATCATTGAAAACTCAACACGAATAATCTTGTTATCCCCATAATTAGATTCATTTCGCTCAATTAATAACTCTTCTGTACTTTCTAAAATTTTCCGAAGAGTATAATCTTTTTCAATATCTAATAGATTCAATATATTTTGTCCTACTGCTGCCTCTTTAGAAATACCTAATAACGATAATGCCATGTCGTTAATAGTAATGACTTTTCCTCGGCGATCAGTAGCAACGACTCCATCTGACATATGTGATAAGACGCTATTCAAACGGTTTCTTTCAGATTCCATCGCATCTTGCGTTTCTTCTATTTGTTCAGCCAGTTGATTAAAAGTTAAAGCTAATTGACCTAATTCATCTTTTCCATGAACGGTAACTTTCCGACTGTAATCTCCTCTAGCAATTCGTAAAGCTTGTTCTCGCATTTCACCAATTGGTTGGGTAATCGAATGGGCAATTAAAAGCGCAACGACCATCGAAATACCTACTGCTAAAAGTGAGGCAGTGACAAAAATAACCGCAATATTTTTAATTTGCTGATACTGGTCTTCAATATCACTCTTTACATACAGGGCACCTAAAACCGTATCTCCTGTCATTGACTGAATCGGATGGACATTAATAAGTACGCGACTGTGGGTATCTTTATCTGCTACTTTCATACTTTTAATTGTAAAATCATCTAGCTCTTGGTAATCATTCTTCTTACCAATCGCAGACTTACCTGAAACATCGGTCGTAGCTAAAACAATGCCTTTTTCATCCACCACACGCATCTCAATCATTTCACTCGTACTACTATTATCTAATAGCCGCTGAATATTTGCTTGAATCGTTTCATCATCCGCTTGATCTCGATCTAGCTCCGAAGATAGTGTGTTTGCCAAGGCAGCCACTTGGGTATCCATCCCTTTGGTAAAATTATCGACAATTGATTTTTCTAATCCGCGAATAAAATATGCCCCGATTATCTCGATTGAAATAAGTAAAATCAAGATAAATGTCAGGGCAATCTTAAA
The DNA here is from genome assembly GCF_052119425.1 of Enterococcus cecorum. GTDB lineage: Bacteria > Bacillota > Bacilli > Lactobacillales > Enterococcaceae > Enterococcus_E > Enterococcus_E cecorum_C. Next base: position 10,340 of record NZ_JBQKFH010000012.1, on the reverse strand, counting down.
GTTCACCGATTGAAAAAAGCGAACTCTTTCTCTCATAAACTACTCCTGTTCTGGATTACGTAAAAAATAGCCAACCCCGCGACGAGTCACTAAGTAATTTGGATGACTAGGTTTATCTTCAATCTTTTCACGTAAACGACGGACAGTCACATCCACGGTCCGCACATCTCCAAAATAGTCATAACCCCAAACCGTTTGAAGTAAATGTTCACGTGTCATCACTTGTCCTAAATGTTTTGCAAGGTAGTGTAGTAATTCAAATTCACGATGCGTTAAAATGATTTCTTCTTCTTTTTTGGTAACCATATAAGCATTTGGGTGTATCGTTAATTCACCCACCACTAAGTCTGCGTTTTGGTTTTCTTCTGTTTCTTTAGCAACTTGACCACCACGACGCAAATTGGCTTTCACCCGGGCTACCAGTTCACGATTAGAAAATGGCTTGGTCACATAATCATCCGCTCCAATTTCAAGTCCTAACACTTTATCAATTTCAGAGTCCTTCGCAGTAACCATAATAATTGGCATATCATAATTTTTACGGACCTCTTTTGCAACTTCTAAGCCATCAATTTTTGGTAACATTAAATCTAGCAAAATTAAATCAGGATGAATTTCTTCTACTTTTTGTAAAGCTTCTTCACCATCATAAGCACTAAACACTTCATAGCCTTCTTTTGCTAAATTAAATTTAACGATATCAGAAATTGGCTTCTCATCATCAACGACTAAAATCTTTTTCATCTAGTTTCACCTCTATATTTAAACAGTTATTATTTTATCTTGTTGAATATATAAACCTATTGAACATCTCAAAGATTATTATAGCCTATTTTGCAAAGAGTTTCATTAAAAGCAATGGGTTTATTTCTATTTTTAACATATTTTTTCACTAATTAGTAATAAAAAAAATCTATCTAGTAAAATACCAGATAGATTTATCGTAATATAATGGGTTGTGAGGGGCTCGAACCCGCGACCCGCTGATTAAGAGTCAGCTGCTCTACCAACTGAGCTAACAACCCGTATCGATTACTTTTACATATTAGCACTCCATTAAATAAAAATCAAGAGTTATATAAAACTTTTTTTCTATTTTTTTGTATTTTTTTCTTCGTGACAAGATTATTTAGATATGCTAAAATATATCTAGTCTTAGAAACTAGATAAAGTGATTAATATAATTAATTTTTGTATTATAGATATTGGAGTGATATTGATGGATGAATTAAAAAATGAACTTGCCTTATGGGGAGAGTCTTTGAGAGATTTCCACCTACCAAGATGGCAAGAATTACCCGATTTAGATCTTTATATGGACCAAGTCATCCAACTGGTAGATCAATACCTGATGCCCGTCATTCAAACAGAAAAGCACCCATTGCTAACACCTGCAATGGTCAATAATTATGTTAAAAAAGGATTGATTCCAGCACCTATCAAAAAAAGATATCAACGAAAACACTTAGCTTTTTTAATCGCAATTACCTTATTGAAACAAGTCATTACGATTCCAGAAGTAAAAAGTGGCATCTTATTTCAAGGAAAAGTTAGTGGAATCAGGGAAGCTTATGATTTATTTTGCGATGAACAGGAAAAATCCATTCAATTTATTATTAATCAAGCGCAATTAAGTACAATGAATTTGGCTATTCCGATTGAACTAGATAGAATCGCAGTACAGGCGGCTACTAGAGCTTTTGCAAATAAATTACTCGCTGAAAAAATGATTATCCTTCAAGAAAAATATATATTAACAGGAGAAGAAAAATATGAACAATAAAAAGATTGCCTTAGTGATTGATTCTGGCTGCGATGTGCCAATGGATATTGTAACTGACAAATCAATGTATATGTTACCTTTACAAATTATTTATTCGAATCAAACCTATATTGATAAAATAGATATCACTCCTCAAGAAGTTTATGACCGCTTTAAAGAAGAAATTCCAAAAACTTCTTTACCAAGTATGCAAACGATTCATGAAGTCTTTGAGCAAGTAAAGCAAGACGGTTATCAACAAGTGATTGCTGTTACGATTTCTAGTGGTTTAAGTGGTACTTTTAATGCCGTTCGTTTAGTGAGTGAAGAATATCCGGAGTTAGACACCTTTGTACTTGATACGAAAAATATTGGAATTGCTGCCGGACTTCAAGCGATTCGGGCTGCAGAATATATCGAACTTGGTCTAGATTTTCAAACTATTCAACAAAAACTTGCAGAAGAAGTCTATAAAAACCGAATCTACTTTAATGTAGCTACACTCGAATATTTACAAAAAGGTGGCCGGATTGGCTTAGTTGCTTCAATCGTCGGTAATATGCTGAAGTTAAATCCTACCATTTCTTGTAATGAAGATGGAATCTATTACACAGTAGCCAAGTCTCGTGGACGCAAAAAAAGCTTAGAAACAACCTTAAAATTAACAGCAGAATTTTTAAAGGATGCAAAAAGTTATCGTCTCGCTGTGGCACATGGCGATGCTTATGAAGAAGGACAATGGTTAAAAGAGGAATTAGCAAAGAGATTACCTCATGCAACAGAAATTCTATTTGGAGATATTTCGCCTGCATTAGTTGTTCACACAGGACCGGGGCTGCTTGGATTAGGCAGTCAAATTTTAGATAATTAATCTCAAAAAAGCAGCCTTCCAAACTATTTTGGGAGACTGCTTTTTTTAAAATGTTTAAATATTTAACAATTATTTAGTCGATTGGTCAGTTGATTTTAGCGAATGTTTGACGGCACATTCACTCTCACAATGATCACAATGCCCTTTTGTTTGAAATTGCCGATAAAAAATACGCACAACAGCAACCAAAATCAAGACAGATAAAATGAAAGTCGGTAAATTCATCCTTTATGCACCACCATTTCTTTTGCAAAGTTGAGTTTGTTTTGATGATTTGGTTTAATCAGTAAATAGACAAAATAAGCTGCAGCCATTAATGAAAGACAAGTCCAAACGTTTAAACTTCCGCCTTCAAAGAACAAATGACCAAACTGATAAATCATCATACTGATCACATAAGCAAACCCACATTGATAGAAAATGGCTAGCCACGTCCACTTTACACTCGCCATTTCCCGATGAATCGCCCCAATTGCCGCAAAACAGGGTGCACAAAGTAAATTAAAAGTTAAGAACGCATAGGCAGAAACAGCCGTAAAATCTAAATGCATGGCTTGCCAAAATTCTTTACCGGTTTCAGAGACTTCACTCGCATTTTTATATAAAATACCAAATGTGTTAATGACATTTTCTTTGGCAATTAAACCTGTCATTGAAGCCACGGCCCCTTGCCAATTGCCCCACCCAAGTGGAATAAATAAAGGAGCAAGTAGATGACCAAAACTAGCCAAAATACTTTGATTGGCAGCCACCATTTGTAAGCGGAAATTAAAATTCATTGTAAACCAGATAAGCACACTGGTCGCAAAAATAATCGTTCCTGCTTTTTTCACAAAAGAATGTCCACGTTGCATCATTTGTAAAAAGACATTCTCCATTTGTGGAAAATGATAAGGTGGCAATTCCATAATAAATGGTGTCGCTTCTCCACTAAATAGTTTTGTCTTTTTCAAACTTATTGCCGATAAGATAATCGAAATGATGCTAACAAAATACGCTGATGGCGCGACCCAACTATGATGAGGGAAAAAAGCACCGGCTACTAACCCAATAATTGGCAACTTAGCAGAACATGGCATAAAAGTGGTTACCATAATTGTTAAGCGGCGGTCTTTTTCACTTTCAATGGTTCGTGTCGCCATTACTCCCGGAACCCCACAACCAGTTGATACCAAGATTGGGATAAATGATTTCCCTGAAAGGCCAAAACGACGCAACATTCGGTCCATAACAAAAGCAATTCGAGCCATGTAACCACAATCTTCCAAAATCGCTAAACAGAAAAATAGCACTAATAATTGGGGTAAAAAGCCTAACACCGCTCCGACACCTGCGATAATCCCATCAACAATCAAGCCCTGCATCCAAGGCGCCACTTGCCAACTTTCCAAAATTTTGGTCGTCCAATCAGGAACCCACTGACCAAAAAGTACCTCATTAATCCAATCAGTCCCCATTGTTCCGACAGTTTGAATAGACAAATAGTAAACCGCCCACATCACAAAGGCAAAAATTGGTAATGCTAGGAAGCGATTCGTTACTACTCGATCAATCTTGTCACTAAAACTTAACTCAAAACTCGTATGCTTAACTAGACACAGTGCAGTAATTCGACTAATCGCTTCATAACGCTCATTTATCACAATCGCTTCAGCTGTATCATCAAAAATCTTTTCGGTGATTTCAATGATTTCTGCAATTTCTTTTTGCTCTGCTGGTGTTAACGTTAGTCGGGCATTGACTAATTCATCACGTTCAAAAAGTTTAATCGTCATGAAACGCAAATGTTGTTTAGAAACTTTTCCTTCTATAATATTAGCAATTTCATTAAAGGCTGCTTCCAAACGATCATCATAAGTGACCGTATTGCCAATTTGAGGATTAGCAATCATTTTTTCGCATGCTTTTGTCAATTCTTTCATTCCTTGCTTTTTCAATGCGCTCATCGCAACAGCTGGTAGCCCTAAAGCATAACTTAATTTTTCAATATTCAGTTTTTGGCCCGATTTTTTGACAATATCCATCATATTTAAGCCTAAAATCATCGGTAACCCGAATTCCATCAATTGCAAGGTAAGATATAAATTGCGCTCTAAATTGGAAGCATCAATAATATTAATAATGCCACTTGCATCATTCGTATATAGATAATCTCTAGCAACGACTTCTTCAGGTGAATAAGAAGATAAAGAATAAATTCCTGGCAAGTCTTGAATACAGATAGTTTTATTTTGCTTTAACAATCCTGATTTACGTTCGACTGTCACCCCGGGCCAGTTTCCCACAGATTGATTAGAACCAGTTAAAACATTAAAAGTACTCGTCTTACCACTATTCGGATTTCCTACTAAGGCAATCTGTTTATTCATCCGCACTCACCTGTCTTTCCACCAAAATTAATGTTGCTTCAGCTTTTCGCAAACTTAAATTATAGCCACGTAAAACCACTTCTATCGGATCTCCCAAAGGCGCAACTTTGCGTACTAAGATTTCTACATTTTTCGTCACACCCATATCCATCAAGCGGCGTTTTACTGCACCTTCTCCATGGATGCTAATCACTTTCACGCGTTCACCGATTTTCACTTCATCTAAAGGAATCCACTGCACATGTGTCTTTTTTTCGGTAATTTCAATTTGTGATAATATTTCCGTGGCCAATGCTAAGCGCGAATTTTTCAATACAATGACGCCACTTTCTTTTGATAATTGAATCAAGACGACTTCACTTTTAGGAACAATACCTAAATCTTGTAGACGCTTGGTTACTTTTTCATCCGTTTTAATCTTTGAAATTTCATATATCTGATGCATGTTTGCTTGTAATATATTCATTTTGTTACCTAATTTCATTTCTATTTTTGCAATTGAGAATCATTATCAATAGGATACGCCAAAAACATTGAAATGTCAATGATTTGTGCTTTGTTTCACAAAATAAGAATGATTCTAAATTGCTTCATTACAAAAATCTTGCTTTTAGATAAAATATTTTGTAATATAATCAAGGAATTTGGAAAAGATAATTTTAATCATAGGGAAGTGTTTATTCATGCCAAAAAATCGAATGGAAGCTTTTAGCGATGGTGTGTTAGCAATTATCATTACAATTATGGTACTCGAATTACACACGCCAAAAGACTTTACTTTTGACGCAATCAAAGAAGTTTCCCCTACCTTTTTTGCCTATATTTTAAGTTATTTATATGTAGGTATTTATTGGAATAATCATCATCATTTAATCTCAACTCTAGAGAAAGTCTCTGGTAAAATATTATGGTTAAATTTACATTGGCTATTTTGGATGTCCCTTTTACCCGTTACGACAAGTTGGCTAGGTGCGCATTTATTTAAAACTGCCCCAACATTTATGTATGGCTTTGTTTTATTTATGTGTGCTATTTCTTATTACCTATTGCAAAATGCCATCCTCGATACCCATGAAGAACATTCATTAATTAAACAACTATTTGGACGCGATTTGAAAGCAAAGATTTCCATTGCCTCGTATCTCTTATCTGCTTTACTAGCTTTTGTCGCACCGATTGCAAGTTACGTATTATTATTCTGTATCACATTATTATGGATTATTCCGGATACACTAATTGAGAAAATATATAAATAATTATTACTTTGAATTAGATTGCATCATAGAATAACTAATTTGACTAGACAAGTTTTCTCCCTTATAAACACATAGGGATAACTTGTCTTTTTCTTTTGTCAATAGGATAGGCTAGATTTCCGATAAATGTTTCATATCTTTCTTTTGTTTCATATTTCTTGTGCTTGACAAATTGACACTCCACTATATCTTGTGGATGACTCTTACTTATTTTGTGAATCTGACTATACAATTTTTTGAATATCCACAGTTTAAAATCACAACTTAATATTCTGCAAGAAAAATGAAAACTTAGAATAATAGCCATTGAATTGCTTTCATGAAAATATACAAAACATTCATTTGTATACATTTTTATTGTGAAATACTATCTATTGTGTTTATCCACAAAACTAACCACTATATATTGTGTTTTTATAGTTGACATTTCGTCAAAGAGCATTATACTAATGATATAAAGATTAACGGAGGAAGCAGTCATGAGTATTAAACTATTTTCGAAAAATAATTGTATGCAATGTAAAATGGCAAAACGCTTTTTAACACAAAATCAGATCAGCTTTGAAGAAATCAATATTGACATTCAACCAGAAGCAATTGATTGGCTAAAAGAAAATGGATTTCAAACCGTTCCTGTGGTGACTTCTGACGTAGCTACAATTGTTGGTTTCCGTCCAGATCAATTGAAGTTATTAGCCTAGACAAAATGATTAAAATCATTTATATTCATATGTATAATTGAATGATTTGTATGTTACTAAATAACTACAAATCTTTTTTTATGTTTCATTAAAAAAACAAAAAGGTTGTGAGCGGATGAGTTTAAAAGCACTGAAAGATGTCAGTTACTTTAAATTAAATAATGAAATTAATCGACCAGTGAATGGCCAAATTCCTCTTCAAAAAGATCAAGAAGCACTGCAGGCATTTTTTGAAGAGAATGTAAAACCAAATACGATGACTTTTTCTACTATTAAAGAAAAGTTGGATTATTTAACTACACATGATTACCTTGAAACCGAATTTTTAGCAAAATATGATTTAGCATTTATTGAGAAACTATATACCTATTTATTTGAGCAAAATTTCCGTTTCAAATCATTTATGGCAGCTTATAAGTTTTATTCTCAGTACGCCCTTAAAACCAATGATGGGACCACTTATCTAGAAACTTATGAAGATCGCGTCGCCTTTAATGCCCTTTATTTTGCAGATGGTAATGAAGAATTAGCCTTAGATTTAGCCGATGAAATGATTCATCAACGTTATCAACCTGCAACACCTTCCTTTTTAAATGCCGGTCGTAAACGTCGTGGCGAATTAGTGAGTTGCTTTTTAATCCAAATTACCGATGATATGAACTCTATTGGACGTGGGATTAACTCTGCCTTGCAATTATCACGTATCGGTGGTGGTGTCGGAATTACACTGTCAAACCTACGTGAAGCCGGTGCCCCAATTAAGGGTTATGAAAATGCGGCTAGTGGTGTAATGCCAGTAATGAAATTATTTGAAGATAGTTTTAGTTACTCTAACCAACTTGGTCAACGTCAAGGCGCTGGGGTGGTTTATCTAAATGTCTTCCATCCAGATATTATCCAATTTTTATCAGCTAAAAAAGAAAATGCCGATGAAAAAATTCGCGTCAAGACCCTTTCATTAGGTGTATTGGTGCCTGATAAATTCTATGAGCTGACACGCAAAAATGAAGATATGTATCTATTTAGTCCATATAGTATTGAACGAGAATACGGCGTCCCATTCTCTTATATCGATATTACAAAAGAATATGATAATCTAGTGGCTAATCCTAATATTCGTAAAACCAAGATTAAAGCCCGTGATTTAGAAAATGAAATCTCTAAATTACAGCAAGAATCAGGTTATCCATATGTCGTAAACTTAGATACAGCCAATCGTGCCAATCCAATTGACGGTAAAATTATCATGAGTAATCTATGTTCAGAAATTTTACAAGTTCAACAACCTTCTATTTTAAATGGTAAACAAGAATTTGAGGTTTTAGGTACAGACATTAGCTGTAACTTAGGCTCAACCAATATCGTCAACTTAATGGAAAGTCCTGACTTTGGTAAATCTGTTCGTGTGATGACGCGTGCCTTAACCTACGTCACTGATGCCTCAGATATCGATGTCGTTCCTTCAATTCAAAATGGGAATGCTTTAAGTCATACAATCGGTTTAGGTGCCATGGGCTTACACACCTATTTTGCGAAACATCACATGGCATATGGTTCAAAAGAGTCCATTGAATTTACCGATATTTACTTTATGCTTTTAAATTACTGGACCATTTATGAAAGTATGCAAATTGCCAAAGAACGCAAACAAACTTTCCATAACTTTGAAAAATCAAAATATGCCGATGGTAGCTATTTTGAAAAATATGTAACCGGCCAATTCCAACCAAAATCTGAAAAAGTAAAAGCCTTATTTGAAGGTATCTTTATTCCAGATGGACAAGCTTGGGCTGAATTATCACAACTCGTACAAAAATATGGAATGTATCATCAAAATCGCCTAGCAGTTGCGCCAAATGGTTCAATTTCTTATATTAACGATACCAGTGCGAGCTTACATCCAATTACCCGTTTAATTGAAGAACGTCAAGAAAAGAAAATTGGTAAGATTTATTATCCTGCCCCATTACTTTCTAATGACACAATTAAATATTACACTTCTGCTTATGATATGGATATGCGTAAAGTAATTGATGTATATGCCACTGCGCAACAACATATCGACCAAGGCATGAGTTTAACACTATTTATGCGCTCAGAAATTCCAGCTGGTCTATATGAATGGAAAACGACAACCAAACAAACAACACGTGATTTAAATATTTTACGTCATTATGCTTTCCATAAAGGAATTAAATCAATTTATTATATCCGTACTTTCACAGATGACGCAGAAGAAATCGGTAGTAACCAATGTGAAAGTTGTGTCATCTAAAAAGGAGTGAAGAAAATGGCAGAAACTTATTATGCAGCGATTAACTGGAATGAAATTGAAGACATTATCGATAAATCGACTTGGGAAAAATTAACAGAACAATTCTGGCTAGATACACGTATTCCTTTATCCAACGACTTAGATGACTGGCGTGGACTTTCTGAATTAGAAAAGACAACAGTAGGCCATGTATTTGGTGGGTTGACCCTTTTAGATACAGTCCAATCAGAAAGCGGCATGGAGCACTTGCGCAAAGATGCTCGTACCCCACACGAAGAAGCCGTGTTGAATAATATTCAGTTTATGGAATCTGTACACGCGAAAAGCTACTCTTCTATTTTTAGTACTTTGAATACCAAGTCTGAAATTGAAGAAATATTCGAATGGACAAATACGAATCCCTATTTACAAAAAAAAGCCGAACGCATTAATGAAATCTATAAAAATGGCACGGCGCTAGAAAAGAAAGTAGCCAGCGTCTTTTTGGAAACTTTCCTTTTCTATTCAGGTTTTTATACACCACTTTACTACTTAGGAAACAATAAATTAGCAAACGTAGCGGAAATTATTAAATTAATTATCCGTGATGAGTCCGTACATGGCACTTATATCGGCTATAAATTCCAATTAGGTTTTAATGAATTATCTGCTGAAGAACAAGAACGCTTACGTGATTGGATGTATGATTTACTTTATGAATTATACGAAAACGAAGAACGCTATACAGAAGAACTTTATGATGAATTAGGCTGGACAGACGAGGTCAAAACTTTCCTACGTTATAATGCCAATAAAGCATTGATGAACTTAGGACAAGATCCACTCTTCCCAGATACGGCAAATGATGTCAATCCAATCGTTATGAATGGTATCTCAACAGGTACAAGTAATCATGATTTCTTCTCGCAAGTCGGCAATGGTTATCTTTTAGGTACTGTCGAAGCAATGAAAGACGAAGATTATCTCATCGGTATGTAAAAAAAAATAGACAGCTTTGTACCGACCCCCAAAAGTTAGACCATAAAATCTAACAATTGGAGGTCGGTATTTTTATGGCTAAATACAGTTATGAACTAAAAAAGAAAGTTGTTAATGCATACTTAGCT
>NZ_JBQKFH010000011.1:0-67154 GCF_052119425.1 Enterococcus cecorum | reverse complement strand
GGTCGACTTAATTATAGAGGAAACAGATGTCTTTTTCTATTATTATGAGTATAAAAAAAGATATTTAGTGTTATCCTCCGTTTGAGTAACAACACTAAATATCTTAGACCCGGTTTTTTTTGCTTTGAGAAGGGTTGAAAAAAATACGAACCTTCCTTCCTTTACTAGCGCCTTTGCCAAAAATGACAAAAAAACTTGTCAAAAACGATTGACAAGAATAGTTGTCAATGTTAGAGTGTAGATGACAAGGATATTTGTCAAAAATGATTCAAAAAAGAATATCGAGGTGGGGGAAGATGGGACTGATTAACCATTTAAAAGAGTATCGTTCTTCTTTAGGATTGAATCAAACCGAGCTTGGCAAATTAGCGGGGGTATCTAGGCAAACCATTAGTTTAATCGAGCGTGGTGACTATTCACCCTCTGTGGCCCTTGCCCTAAAAATTGCTCAAATTTGCCAAGCCAAAGTAGAAGACATTTTTCAATTAGAGGAGGATGACGAAGATGAAAAAGGATAAGGTGTTGAAGAAATGGGTAGGCAAAACGATGAAATTTGCTTTATTAGGCGCTGTGATTGGTCTGGTAGGATCAATTATCGGAGGATTGAATCGTAGTTTTTGGCATATCGATTTAAATCAGTTTAAATTATTTTTACAACAAGCTTTTGTTTATCTCTTTTTGTTTGGATGTATCGTTACGAATATCGTGTTGGGGATTTACTATGGAAAAACGAAGCGGACTGTACAAAGGATTGTCCAAGCAGAGGAAGAGGCATTGGATTTTTTAGAAGATAAATTTGAAATACAGTTTGCTCGTGGTCAGATTTTGGCGGCTGTGAGTATCTGTTTCTTCATCTTGGGTGCGTGCTTATTAAATACAATTATTGAGATAGATATCTATCTTATCATTGCAGTTTTATATATTTTCAATTTTTTCTATATCGACTATGTTATTATCCAGTTGTATCGTCTATCCATTAAGGTTTATCCTGAGAAAAGTAAGGCTGATCCGACTTCGGTGAATTATTTAGAGCAATGGTTATCCTATAGTGATGAAGCCGAAAAAGAACTCACTTACCAAAGCGCCTATTCAACGTTTAGTAAAATGCAAATCGTTTTTATTATTGCGATGTTTCTTGCGTTTATCGGCCAATTACTTTTCGATACAGGATTTTTTGCAGTACTGATAGTTACCGCGTTATTTGCGACGTTTAATATTTTATTCCAAGTTTATTATTTAAAGTTACGTAAACAAAAATTAAATTGAAAGATGATTCATTAAAGAGGTGTTTGCTGTGTTAAGTGTACGAAATTTATCCAAGACTTTTGGGGATTACAAAGCGTTGGATCAGCTATCCTTTACCATTGAACCGGGCTCGATTTTAGGATTAATTGGTCAAAATGGTGCAGGGAAAACCACGACTTTCCGCTTGATTTTAGATTTTTTACAAGCAGATGAAGGGGAAGTGTTATTCAACGGTCATCCAATCGGGGAAGCAGACTATAATTTCATTGGCTATTTACCTGAAGAGCGTGGATTGTATCCGAAGTTAACGATAGAAGAGCAATTATTATTTTTTGCAGAGTTACGGGGCAAATCAAGGAAAGAAATCGCCCCACAAATTGACGGTTGGCTCGAAAAATTCCAAGTAAAAGGCAAGAAAACCGATAAAGTTCAGACGCTCTCAAAAGGGAATCAGCAAAAAGTTCAGCTAATTGCGACCTTAATTCATCAGCCGAAGTTAGTGATTTTAGATGAACCATTTAGCGGCTTGGATCCGGTAAATGCTCAAATTATGAAAAATGCGATTATCGAATTGCGCCAATCCAATGCTTGTGTCATTTTTTCAAGTCATAATATGGACAATGTCGAGCAAATTTGTGACCAGTTAATTATGCTGAAAAATGGGCAAACCGTCCTACATGGCAAAGTCGATGAAATCAGAGAATCCTTTGGTCGTAGTCGTTTATATTTAGAAGGCGATTATACCGAGTATCATTTTGAGACTTTACCAGGTGTAGCAAAAGTCGAGACCCACCAAGCCAATCGCACTATTTTGCATTTGTCAGATCCTGAAGTAGGAAAAGAAATCTTCCAAATGGTGACTAAAGACGGCTATATTCCGATGTTTATTCAGCAGCCACCAACCTTAGAAGAGATTTTCAAGATGAAAGCAGGTGCGGAAAATGAGTAAGTTTTGGATTATTGCATTAAATGTTTATAAAAAACAAGTACGTTCGGCTGCCTTTTTGATTATGGTGTTGGCGCCACTTGTAATTGGTGCTTTATATTATGGCATGGGTAAATTTATGAGTGACGCGTCTAGCATTGACAAAATTGGTGTGTATGACCAACAGATGGTGCTTGCCAACGCCTTGAGCCAATCAAAGGAATTCGAATTTATTGCGATGAAATCTGAAAAGGCCGGTGAAAAGCAACTGGCAGAGGATAAAATTGATGCCTTCTTAATTTTAGATACTTCAAAAGAGGTCCTTGAAGCAAAATTATTGGCCAAAGATAGTGTGGAAACCAGTACGCAGCTGAAATTGCGCATGATGTTAAGTCAAATCCAACGCCAAGTTTCTGCCCAAAAGTTAGGGTTAAGTGCGCAACAATTGGCCCAACTCGACCAACAAGTGCCACTTACGGTGAATAAAGTGACCGTCAATGATCAAGGCCACTTAACGAAAAAACAAGAAGATGGCGCAGCGGTTCAGATGATTATCGGATTTGCCTGCACGATTATTTTATTCTTGTTTATTGCTAATTATGCCAATATTATCGCCCAAGAAATTGCGACGGAAAAAGGTAGTCGGATTATGGAAATTATTTTATCGAGTACCAAGGCAAGCACGCATTATTATGGAAAAATCATGGGGGTCATCTTGGTTGGTTTGACGCAGATGGCTGTCTACATTCCCGTCTTTTTGTTTGGTTTATATCAATTCAAGGATAATGAGCAACTGGCGCCATTTTTAGCAAGTGTGGATTTTGGGGCGCACTTTAGTTGGACTTTATTTTTAAATATTGTCTTAGTGGCGCTGTTTGTCTTGACGGGAATTGTCCAATATGCGGTCTTATCAGCGGTGGCAGGCTCTCTTGTCAATCGCGCAGAAGAAACCTCCAAAGCCATTATGCCGGTGATGTATTTGGCGATGATTGGCTATTTTGGCGGCTTGGTCTTTAGCTTTACCAATACGCAAAGTCCGATTTTAACCATTACTTCTTATATTCCATATTGGTCTAGTTTTGCGATGCCACTTAGAATTGTCAATGAAGTGGTCAGCTATCCAGGTGCTTTCATCAGTTTAGCGCTAAATATCGTGATTAGTACCGTGGTGATGGTCTTATCAGCGAAAATGTATAAAGCCAATGTCCTCGTTTACAATGACCGTGGGGTATTGGCGGCCTTTAAACAATCCATCAAATTAATGAAAACCGTGAAATAACTCAAAAATGTGTAGTAAGGTGAAATATTCTTGCTACACATTTTTAACTCTTTGTGAATAAACTAAATAAAGAATAATCTCTGTTTTCATTTGTAGTTTCATACTAATTCATTCACTTTTATCACAATGAATGATATATTATAGTTGAAGTCAGCTTTTTTTATTAAAAGAATGGAGCGATGAAAATGTCTGCAAAAGTGGATGAATTAACTAGGATGATTAATGGTCTCAATGCTGAAGAACTTGACTTAATTATTGAATATATCTATACACTAAAAGATTTAGAAAACATCAAAGCACGGTTAGACGTAGAAAGCGGAAATACAGAAGCGTTTGATAGTGTAGAAGAATGGTGGCAGAGTATCAATGAAGATTAGGCAAACTCCTGCATTTAAAAGAGACTTGAAAAGATACAAAAAGAAGCACTATGATATTACTAAAGTTAAAGTTGCTGTCGAATGCATTATTTCAAAGGATACTTATAAGTTAAAGACATAAGGACCATTCGCTAAAAGGAAATTGGCAAGGATATAGAGAGTTACATATTGAAAATGATTGGCTTTTGATTTATAAAATAGAGAAAGAAAGTATAACTTTGGTGTTAACTAGAACGGGTAAACATGATGATTTATTTGATTGATACTTCAGAAAATAGCTTTCTTTTTGTGAAAGTGTTATCATATAAATAAATAAACCATAGAATCGAGGCAGGAAATGAATTTCAACAATATGCATAATGTTCGTCAATACAAAATCGAATTAACCGCAGATGCCCCCAATATCGACATCGTGGCTTTGAAGAATTTTGGGGTCTGGATGAATCCCTATGATAAGTTTTACGTACTGACCTTAACGGATGCAGAAAGTCCTTATACACATTCACAACTTTTTATTCAGGACTTTTTCAAAAAAACAGGCTTAAAGCAAAATCAAGTCACGATTCAAGCGCAATATTAAGGCAAAAAAGGCTCAACCTCATTTTCAAGGCTGAGCGTTTTTTTTTGTTAGATTAAACCTAATTTTTCAAAAGCATGGGCAAGTCCATCGTCTTCTACTGCATCGGTAATAAAATCGGCCATAGCTTTGATTTCTTCGCCACCATTGCCCATTGCGACACCAATTTGGCAATATTCAAGCATCGGAATATCGACCTTCGCATCTCCAAAGGCAATCGTATCTGTCTTTGAAGCGTGCAGATGGTCAAGTAAAACATCAATGGCATGCGCTTTGGTAATGTCTTTCACACCTAAATCACCAAACAAGGCTGTTTCGCCAACACCACCCCATGTGCCAGCTTTTAGATGGGCAAAGGCTTGTTTGCTTGCTTCATGGTCTTCATAAGAGTTGAGGATAAAGCTGATTTTATTCACATCATCCCGATACAGCTTCCCACCGAAAACGACGCCATGTAGCACGTCTTCTACTTCTTGATCAGCTACTTCTTCTAGCTTTTTTCCTTTTTTCAGTGCGTATTTTTTCATGACTGGACGCGCCACTTCACGAAAGTTTTCACTCGCAAAAAGCCCGTTATTGCTCTCGATGTAAAATTCTAATTGCCGCTCATGCAACCAATCGACAATTTCACGAACATCTTTGGCAGACAACATTTGATGCATAATCACCTTGCCGTCATGTTCGACATAGGCCCCGTTGCCCCCAATCATCCCATCCAGTCCGATATTTAAAATATAATCGGGCATTTCCGCTTTACTTCGCCCAGTGCATGCGTAAACTAGATGCCCATTTGCCCGTGCCTTTTGAATAGCCAGTTTGGCAGATTCAGGCAACGTGTTATCATAATCTACTAAAGTCCCATCAACATCGAGAAAAATAATTTTTGACATAGTACCTCTTCCTTTGTTGTTTTCTTATCTTTATCGTATCAAAAGGTGTGTGAATTGATAAGCGTTTACAGTGGAATTCAAATAGTATTTACAAAATAATAGCAAAAAATATATGCAATTTGTAAATGTTGTTTCGCCAATGGCAGATATTTTGGGGATTTTTCAAGGTTATGTTATACTCAAAGCAAATATTCAACCAAAAAGTGTTGAAAATAATTTTTTAAGGTGATGTAAATGAGTATACCAACTTATGATTATATTGTTATTGGTGGCGGGAGTGGGGGAATTGCCTCTGCGAACCGAGCTGCGATGCGTGGTGCTAAAGTGTTATTGATTGAAAGTCGTCATCTAGGGGGTACCTGTGTGAATGTCGGCTGTGTCCCTAAAAAGGTGATGTGGCAAGCGAGTCATGTGATTGAAGCTGTGGAAAAAGAAGCAGCAGGCTACGGTATTTATGCACATGTGGATAAGTTTGATTTCGCAAAACTTGTGGAAAACCGTGAAAAGTATATTGAATTTCTACATGGTGCGTACCAAAGAGGCCTTGATAGCAATAAAGTTGAAGTTATTCACGGTTATGCACAATTTGTGGATAACCATGTGATTTCTGTGGACAACCAACAATTTTATGGGGAAAACATTTTGATTGCGACCGGAGCTAGACCGATGCCCTTAGCGATTCCTGGTGGCGAATATGCGAAAAACTCCGATGATTTCTTTGCTTTAACTAAGTTACCTAAGCATGTTTTGATTTTAGGGGCTGGTTATATTGCGGCAGAATTGGCCGGTGTGATGCATGGTTTAGGTTCACAGGTGACTTGGGCGTATCGCAAAGCACGACCATTGCGCCAGTTTGACACCCAAATAATCGAATCTTTAGTGAATTTATATCAAGCGCGCGGCATTACGACTAAGGCCAATCATGTACCAGCCAAAATCGAAAAGACAGCTAGCGGTTATGAAGTGACTTTTGAAAATGGTGCGGTTATTGCGACAGATTATGTATTGTTTGCCGGAGGACGCGTGCCAAATGTGGAAAAGATTGGTTTGGAAAATACGGATGTCAAGCTGGATGACCGAGGCTTTATTGCAGTGGATAAATATCAAAAGACAAGCGTGGATCATATTTTTGCAGTGGGCGATGTGATTGGTAAATTAGAATTAACCCCAGTGGCAATTGCGGCTGGACGTCGATTGTCTGAGCGTTTATTCAATGGTCAAACCGATGCGCATTTGGATTACAATTTAGTACCAACTGTGATTTTCACGCATCCAGCTATTGCAACAATTGGCGATAGTGAAGAAGCAGCCATTGAAAAATATGGTGCCGAAAATATCAAAGTGTATCGCTCCACTTTCACACCGATGCATTATGCGTTAAGCGACTTCCGCGAAAAATCTGTGATGAAACTAGTCTGCTTAGGTGAAGAAGAAAAAATTATCGGACTTCATGGCATTGGCGTAGGAGTCGATGAAATGCTTCAAGGCTTTGCGGTGGCGATTAAAATGGGCGCAACCAAAGCCGATTTTGACAACACCGTAGCCATCCACCCAACCGGCGCCGAAGAATTTGTGACAATGAGATAAAGGTTATGAGGTAGCTTGCTTAGACGCGAGTTGCGAAGCGTGATAGATAAAGGCTATCAAATGAAAGTCTAGAAGTTGTTCACAAATGAGCAGATAAAAAGGTATAATGGGAAAAAAGGAAGGTAAAAAGGTGGTTTTAGGATGAATATTCAACAAATGCGTTATGTGACGGCGATTGCGAATAATGGGAGTTTTCGAGAAGCAGCCAAAAAACTCTATGTATCGCAACCGAGTCTGTCCCATGCGATTAAAGAATTAGAACAAGAATTAAATGTGCAACTATTTGAACGCACGAGTCAAGGGGCCTATCTGACTAAAGAAGGTAGCGATTTTTTCCAATATGCGCAACAAATTTTATCGCAAGTGGAGTTGCTTGAAAATCGTTATGCCACGAAAAGCGATCATACCAAGCATTTTTCGATTGCCAGTCAGCACTATGATTTCTTATCTATTATTCTAAGCGAGATGATTCAGGATTTTCCAGAGTGTGAATCTTTCCGCATATACGAAAATACGACTTTGAGCGTGATTAAAGATGTGGAAGAATATCGTAGTGAATTGGGTATTTTATATCTGAATGCTTCCAATAAAGTAGCTTTAGAGCGGATGTTTAAGGCTAGTGAGCTGACTTATGAGGTGTTGCATGAGTTTCAAACGCATATCTTTTTAGGTGAAAATCATCCTTTAGCGACCAAAGCAGAGATTACCTTAGATGATTTAATGCCTTATCCGCAAATCCGTTTCTCACAAGAAAGTGACCATTATACTTATTTTTCAGAGGATTTATTGGATTTTCCAGAGGTGGTGCAGGTCATTCACGCCTCTGACCGCGCGACATTAACCGGTATCTTAACACGCACAAATGCCTATGGTTCTGGCTCTGGCTTGGTAGAAGATGGGCCTTCGCAGGGGATTTTACTGATTCCGCTAGCCAATGCGCCGAAAAGTCAGTTAATTGCGATTCATCAAAAAGACCGTGTCCTTTCAGATATGGCGGAAAGCTTTTTGACGCGACTGAAAGACTATTTACAACATTTTCATCCATCAAAATAAACCAGGGACTTGCTCTCTGGTTTTTGTGTAAATATGGGAAATAATAGATAAAATTCTCAAAATTAAGTGAAATTATATAGCGAAAAAAGAGAAAATGATTGGGGTATTTCTGTTCTTATTTAAAATTAATTTGTGATAGAATAAGTTTTGAGATATGCAGTTATGGCGGTTGCAAATTCAACTGGAAGTAGGTGGTGCTTATGCAAAATCTATCAGAAAGGAGATTTGCTTTCATGTCAGCCAGCGACATTATTGCGATTATTTCAATCGTAGTTGCGGTGATTTTTGGTACGCTATCATTAGTGATCTAAATCATAGGTTTAATCCTAGGCAACAATGGCAAGAAAAAATAGCCGTCCTCTAACTTTTTCGCTACGTTAGAACGGCTATTTTGCCAAGTATAAATATGCGACCGTCAAAAACGGACTATCTCTGATAAGGGGGATTGTACCAGCAGTCCCTCTTTTCATTTGTATTCTAGCATACTTTTTTTTATTTGTCGATTTTTTTTAATTTTACAACTATAAAACCAGGGACTTATTCTCTGGTTTTTGTGTAAATATGGAAAATAAGGCAAGAAAAATAGCCGTTCCTCTAACTTAATTTTTTCGCGAGGTTAGAACGGCTATTTTGCCTAAATAACTATGCGACCGTCAAAAACGGACGATTGCTTTCATCTACATTATAGCAAATTTTTTAAAAATAGCTAGGCATCGACCAAAAAACTTCACCCCGAACTAGAAAATCCCCACAAGAATGTCCGTGGTTGCTATTTAAATACTGATATCTACATGTTTATCTCTGTTCAAAAATAAATAAATGTTATCTTAAATTTTCATAAAGTTGAAAAATAGGGATAAATTTGATAGGTTGATAAAATTTATAATTATTCTAACTAAAAAATAGATAACGTACATTAAAATATCTTTTGTTTTGTATTTTTATGAAAATGGGTCAAATGATAAAATTTTTACATAGCAATTGTTCTTTTTATTTGATATTTCAATAAAAACTTATGATAAAGTGCGAAATAAAATCTTTGAAAATATAAGAAAAAAGTATACAATAAAGCTATAGAGTGAATGTATTTTCATTATTTTTATCACTCGGACAAACTTTTTGTTGATTTCACTGATAAGCCGTTTGAAATAAGTGAGTACAGCGAAAAGCCGTTTGTTTGTAGCAAGTCCGATGTCTGATGATGAGATTTGCTTTATTCGTCACTGCTTGAAGTTTTTCGAGCAAATCATTTTATATTGGAGGATTTGAAATGGATATTGTGTCATTAGCACGTTTCCAATTTGCGATGACAACAGTGTTTCACTATTTCTTCGTACCCTTTTCTATCGGTACCGCTTTAGTAATTTCTGTGATGGAAACACTGTATGTTGTTAAAAAGGACGAAATGTACAAAAAGATGGCTAAGTTCTGGGGAAATATTTTTCTTCTAAGCTTTGCGGTCGGTGTCGTTACTGGTATTATTCAAGAATTCCAATTCGGGATGAACTGGTCAGATTATTCTCGATTCGTTGGTGATATTTTCGGTGCACCGCTAGCTGTTGAAGCCCTATTAGCTTTCTTTATGGAATCAACTTTCTTAGGACTATGGATGTTTACTTGGAAGCGAGTAAGTCCTAAACTTCACGTAGTCTTTATTTGGTTGGTAACATTAGGTTCGATGTTATCTGCCTTGTGGATTTTAATTGCCAATGCGTTCATGCAACACCCAACAGGCTATGCACTACGTAATGGTCGCGCGGAAATGACTGATTTCTTCGCTTTAATTAAAAACCCACAAACTTGGTATGAATACTCACACGTCATTACTGCGGCGATTACAATGGGTGGGATTATTGTTGCTGGATTAACGGCTTTCCAATTATTACGCAACAAAAATCTTACAGACAAATTCAAAGACTTCTACCGCAAATCTATTCGTGTAGGGTTAACCGTTGCTTTAGTCGGTTCATTAGGCGTGTTACTTGCTGGGGACTTACAAATGAAAGACTTAGTAGAAACACAACCAATGAAATTAGCTGCCACTGAAGGAGCTTACGAAAAGACCAATGCTTGGACCATCGTCGGCTGGGCAGATGAATTAAACAAACAAGAAGTCTTTGGGGTGAAAGTGCCTTACATGTTAGGGATTTTAGCTTTCAATAACCCAAATAAAGAAATCAAAGGGATGAACGAATTAAACGAACAGTTCCAAAAAGATTTCAAAGATCAAGTAGCAGCTTACAAAAAATCAACGGGTGAAGATTTGAACTTCTACCCACCAGTAAATGCTTTGTTCTGGAGCTTCCGTGTGATGGCTGGCTTTGGCGTATTGATGCTTTTAGTTTCAATCGTTGGACTAGTGATGACAAGAAAACCAGATCCAAGTCTATTTAAGAAACGTTGGGTCATTTGGGTCATGGCTTTAACGACTTTTGCGCCATTCTTAGCTAATACAACTGGTTGGTTAATTACTGAATTAGGTCGTTATCCATGGACAGTTTATGGTGTATTTACCATCATGGATAGTGTGTCACCAAATGTATCTACTACTTCATTATTAATTTCTAATACGATTTACTTCTTACTATTTACAGGATTAGCTGCTGTGATGGTGACTTTAGTGGTCAAAGAAGTTCGCAAAGGCCCTGAATTAGAAGAAGTCGCAGTAGAAAGTCCGGTCGATCCATTTGAAGGAGGTGCCGTTCATGAGTAATTTACAACTTTTATGGTTCTTCTTAATTGGTGTATTATTCTCAGGTTATTTCTTTTTAGAAGGTTTTGACTATGGTGTGGGCATGTCTATGCATACATTAGCCAAAAATGAAAAAGAAAGAGATCAATTAGTTGCGACAATCGGCCCAGTTTGGGATGGAAATGAAGTTTGGTTATTAACTGCTGGTGGAGCGATGTTTGCGTCATTTCCTTTCTGGTATGCCTCATTGTTCAGTGGTTATTACCTACTATTGTTCACGATTTTATTTGGTTTAATCATCCGTGGGGTTTCATTTGAATTCCGTCACAAAGTCGAACCAAGTAAAAAGAATTTCTGGAACTGGACATTAACGATTGGTAGTTTTATCGTGCCATTCTTCTTTGGGATTATCTTTATCAGCATGATTCAAGGAATGCCTTTAGATGCCAATGGAAATATGACTGCTCACTTTACAGATTACTTTAATATTTTCTCTATCGTGGGTGGCGTTGCTTTAACTTTACTTTGCTACTTACACGGCTTAAACTATATCGCGCTAAAAACAGATGGCCCAATCCGTCATCGTGCGCGCGATTATGCGAAAGTTTTATATTACGTACTTTACGCAGGTTTAGTCGTATTTGCGATTCTATTATACTTACAAACAGACTTCTTTAAACTACACTTTGCAACAACTTTAGCTTTAGTGGTGTTAATCGTGTTATTAACGGTTTTTGCAAATATTTCAGTCTTAAAAGGAAAAGAATTAGCAGCCTTTTTAGCCAGTGGTTTAACTTTAGTCTCACTAGTGGCTTTACTATTTACTGGTTTATTCCCACGTGTGATGATTAGTTCAATCAGTTCTAAATTTGACTTATTGATTAAGAATGCTTCTTCAACACCTTACACCTTGAAGATTATGAGTATTGTCGCAATTACTTTATTACCATTTGTCTTAGCTTACTTTGCTTGGACATACTATATCTTCAGAAAACGTGTGACTGCTGATGTAGCGGGGTATGAAGAATGATAGATAAGGCAATTATGCGCCTTGAAAAAATTAGACAAATGTTTGGGTTGCTTGCAGGATTTGCTTTCTTGCAAGCAATCTTTATCATTGGCCAAGCATGGATGTTAAGTGCGGCGATTACTCATTTATGGGAAGGTCACACACTTAAAGAAGTCGGACTTTACGTGCTTGGTTTTTTCCTATTTTTCATGGCTCGACATGTGATTACTTACTTGCGTGAACGACTTTTAGATAATTATGCGCAAGAACAAGCCAAAAAGCTACGTACCCAATTATTGCAAAAAATCTTTAAACTTGGTCCTACCGTGGTTCAAGCACATGGTACGGGAAATGTAACGACTATGACCGTAGATGGTATCAGTCAAGTCGAAAATTATATACATCTGATTTTAGCCAAGATGATGAATATGATGATTGTGCCTTGGGTGATTTTAGTCGTGGTCTTTTACTATGACTGGGTCAGTGGCGTGATTTTGCTTTTAGTATTTCCATTAATTATCATTTTTATGATTGTATTAGGATATGCTGCTCAAGCCAAGGCCGACCGTCAATATCGTTCCTTCCAAATTTTATCGAACCATTTCATCGATTCGTTGCGTGGGATTGATACGTTGAAACTATTTGGCATGAGTAAATCTTATGAAAAAGGCATCTATCAAACCAGTGAACAATTCCGGAAAGCGACCATGTCTACGTTAAGGATTGCGATTTTGTCCACCTTTGCTTTAGATTTCTTTACGACATTATCAGTAGCGATTGTGGCGGTCTTTTTAGGTTTGCGTTTGTTAAATGCGGAAATCTTATTATTCCCAGCATTGACGGTTCTTATTTTAGCACCAGAATATTTCTTGCCGGTTCGTGATTTTTCAAGTGATTATCATGCGACTTTAGATGGGAAAAATGCGATGACAGCGATTCGTGAAATTTTAGAATTACCCGAAAATGAAGTGGAACAAATCGCCATTGCTCCTTGGAATGAATCCTCAACGCTTGATTTAAGTGAGCTTTCCTTTGATTATGGTCAAGGCTCAGGCTTACAACCAGTGAATTTACAAGTAAGTGGCTACCAAAAAATTGGCGTCATTGGGATGAGTGGTTCAGGGAAGTCCACGCTGATGAATGTCATGAGTGGCTTTTTAACACCTAAGCAAGGCTCGATTCTCTTTAATGGCGAAGAAACGACTAGCTTTAAACAAGAAGATTGGCAAAAGCAGTTGATTTATATTCCGCAAAATCCTTATGTTTTCCGGGCAAGTTTACGAGAAAATATTGCCTTTTATACACCAGAAGCTGATGATGCGGCGATTATGCAAGCCATTGAAGTTGCTGGGCTTAGCGAATTGTTCGCCCAATTACCAGATGGCTTGGATACCTTAATCGGTGAAGGGGCACGGAGTCTAAGTGGGGGTCAAGCACAGCGAATTGCCTTAGCACGGGCCTTTTTAGATAAGAATCGCAAAGTGTTGATTTTAGATGAACCAACTGCCCATTTGGATATTGAAACCGAGGTCGAATTAAAGAATCAGATGTTACCGCTAATGGAAAATCGTTTGGTCTTTTTTGCGACTCACCGTATGCACTGGATGCACCAAATGGATTATATTTTAGTCTTAGAAGAAGGAAAATTAGTCGAGGCGGGAACCTTTAACGAATTAACCGAAAAACGGGGCGCCTTCTTTGAACTAACGAAGAAAATGCGAGGTGAACGTCATGTCTAAAATTCCTATCCTAAAAGCTTTTGAAAAGGATACCTGGGTTAAACCATACCTTCAACGTTATAAAGCACCTTTGATGTTGGCAATTTTCTTAGGATTTTGTACGTTCTTTAGTGCCGGCGCTTTAATGTTCAACTCAGGATACTTAATTAGTAAGTCGGCTTCATTACCGGAAAATATTTTACTGGTTTATGTGCCGATTGTCTTAACGCGGGCCTTTGGGGTGAGTCGTCCGGTCTTTCGCTATATCGAACGTTTAACGAGTCATAACTGGGTATTGAAGATGACCTCTAAACTTCGTCGCAAACTGTACCATACTTTAGAAAAAGATGCGATGGTCTTTAAGCAAAAGTATCGTATGGGAGATATTTTGGGCTTATTAGCAGAAGACATTCAATATATTCAAAACCTTTATTTGCGGACGATTTTCCCATTGATTATTGCCTTGATTTTATATGCCTTTATCGTCATCGCAGTCGGTATGTTCTCTATCTTTTTTGCCTTGTATTTAGCCTTGTTGCTCTTTATCTTGGTTATTGTTTTGCCTGTTTGGTCCGTGGTTGTCAATGGGGCGCGCCAAGAAAGAGAAAAAACGCTTAAAACAGAATTATATACGGATTTGACCGATAATGTGCTAGGTGTTGCGGATTGGATTTTCAGTCAACGTGGAAGTGAGTATGTCGATACGCATTTACAAGTCGAGCAAGAACTCTATCAAGTGCAAGATCAAAAACGCCTCTTTAACAGACGAGTGCAGGTCTTATTCCAATTGATTTATAGTTTTGTCGTGATTGGTTTAATCGTTTGGACTTCGCAGCGTTTTGTCGGAAATCATGGGGGCGCAGCGAACTGGATTGCGGCTTTTGTATTAAGTGCTTTTCCAGTGGTGGATGCTTTTGTGGTGTTACCTGAAGCGATGCAAGAAAGCAATGTCTATAAAGATTCCATCAATCGTTTAAATGCCTTAGATGAAACACCTGATGAAGCACCTAAAACCATAGAAGTGACCGATACACGTATTCAAGTGGAGGATTTGAGTTTTAGCTATGATCATCATCTTGTTTTGGATCGCTTGGACTTAACGATTGAACCAGGTGAAAAAATTGCGATTTTAGGTAAGAGTGGCTCAGGGAAGAGTACGTTGGCTAGTTTGATTCGCGGAGATTTGAAACCGCAAAATGGACTGTTAACGCTTGGTGGTGTGCCGACTTATCAGTTTGGTGATGCGATGAGTCATTACATCAGCGTCATTCAGCAAGCACCTTATTTATTCCATACGACGATTTTAAATAATGTCCGTATGGCAAACACGAATAAGAGTGAAGAAGAAGTTTGGCAAGTGCTAGAACGAGTTGGTTTGAAAAAATTAGTCGAACAATTGCCAGAAGGATTACATACCATGGTGGATGAAGCTGGCTTGCGTTTTTCAGGTGGAGAGCGTCATCGAATGGCTTTAGCACGTATTTTATTACAAGATACCCCGATTGTTTTACTCGATGAACCAACTGTCGGCCTTGATCCATTAACTGAGCAAGCCTTAATCGATACGTTCTTTAGTCAGCTGCAAGATAAGACCGTGATTTGGATTACCCACCATCTACAAGGAATCGAAATCATGGACCGCGTCATTTTCATTGAAGATGGCCGCCTAGAAATGTCTGGAACCCCCGCTGCCTTAGCCCAAAACAACGCACGCTTCCAACAACTCAAAGCCATAGATGAAGGAAAGGTTGTGAACCAGCTCGTTTAGACATGAAGAAATTCGTGTGTTTACCTACCGCTGAGAAAATCGGATGGTAAAAAAGCTCGTTTCATAATAATCATAAAAAATCGTTGCATTTTCGGGTGCAACGATTTTTTTGCGTCGTATAAGGATTTTCGGTCAATTCCCACTATTTTTATCCAACGATTATGCAACGAAAAATTTACGTTGGATGAATAGTTGCAACGATTTATAAAATTTCAGATGTTTTGTATATTCGAAAGGCTTTCAATTGTCAGACTATTAAGAAAACAAGTGTAATAAATAACTAATATTTGGTATAGGATATTAATTATTAAAAATATCTCGAATAAAAATGAATAAATTATGATAAAAAATAATTTTCTTTCATATAAAAATGTCTATACAATAAAATTAATAGAAATTTTTCGAGATGCAAGTTGTGATAAATTAAGATATTCTCTTTTTTATTACATAACACTATAATTAGGGGTAAAATATTTATTGTCTTTTTTTATTTGGCTGAATCTAAACAGTCAGTACATAATTATTGTATAGGAGGTCTTCGATGCAAAACGAAGAAAAAACTTTTTTAGGTCAACCTAGAGGACTCGCCACCTTGTTCTTCACGGAGATGTGGGAACGATTTTCATATTATGGGATGCGTGCGATTTTACTGTATTTCATGTATGATCAAGTCACGAATGGCGGTCTAGGATTACCAAAATCAACAGCCGTAGCCATTATGTCGGTTTACGGTGCGTTAGTGTATATGTCTAGTATTTTAGGTGGTTGGTTATCAGACCGACTATTTGGTTCGCATAAGACCGTCTTTTACGGTGGCGTATTTATCATGTTTGGTCATATCGTCTTGGCTTTACCATTAGCTGTGATTGGCCTTTTCGTTTCAATGATTTTAATCGTCATCGGTACCGGGATGCTTAAGGCCAATGTTTCAGGTATGGTAGGTCATCTATACTCTAAAGAAGATTTACGCCGCGATGCAGGTTTTTCGATTTTTTATATGGGCATTAATATCGGTTCGCTACTTGCCCCGATTATTGTCGGAACAGTCGGTCAAGGCTACAGCTATCATCTAGGCTTTGGGATTGCTGCGGTAGGGATGTTTATCGGACTTTTAGTTTACTACTTCCAAGGCAAATCTACATTAAACGGCATTGCGACTCAGCCAACGAATCCAATTGAAGGTACCGAGCGTCAAAAAGTATTTCGTACCATTGCGCTATTAATTGTAGCCGTCTTAGTTATTTTTGTCGGTGCCTATGCTTTAGGGGTGCTAACGATTGATTTCTTTGTGAACTTTGTCAGCGTGGTGGGGATTGCGATTCCGATTATCTACTTTACTCGTATGTTAGTTTCTGATGAAGTGACTGCCGAGGAAAAATCAAAGGTACGTGCTTATATCCCACTATTTCTTGCGGCGATTATTTTCTGGTCCTTAGAAGAACAAGGCTCATCCATTTTAGCTTTATTTGCTAGTGAAAGAACCCAAGCAACTTTCTTTGGCTTTACCATTCCAGCTAGTTGGTATCAAACGCTCAACCCATTATTCGTTGTGTTAATGACACCGTTCTTTGTGTGGTTATGGTCTAAAATGGGCAAGAAACAACCATCAACCGTTGTGAAATTCTCAATTGGTTTAGTCTTAGCCGGTCTTTCTTTTGTGCTATTAATGTTACCAGGGATGCTTTATGGCGTAGAAGGTCGCGTCAGTCCATTATGGTTAATCGGTAGCTTCTTCATTATGATTGCGGGGGAAATGTGTCTATCTCCAGTTGGTTTATCCGTAACGACTAAATTAGCACCAAAAGCCTTTGAAGCGCAAACTTTAGCGATTTGGTTATTGGCTGATGCATCTTCACAAGTCATCAATGCGCAAATTGCTCGCTTTTATACCCCGCAAACCGAGTCCGCTTATTACGGGATTGTCGGTGCGGTTGCGGTGATTGCCGGAATTATCCTGTACTTCAATCGCAAACCTATCCAAAAATTAATGGGAAATATTCATTAAAAATAAAATGCCATTCTCGCAATCACGTGAGAACGGCATTTTTTATTATTTACGATACATATCAAAACGTCCGATGTGTATCGAACGAATACTTTCAGCACCAGGCAAAGCAGGTAGATTCTCTATCGAACTTTATCGATACATCAATTCAAAAGGAGCAAAGACTGGTCAATAAAAGCAAACTCTTGTATCATAAAAGAAAAACAGCGAAGAAAAGAGTGTAAGTATGACAAGATTTTATTTTTTACGACATGGTATTACTGAAATTAATGAACAACGGCGCTTTAATGGGGGGCGTGTGGATTCGCCGTTAACACCAGAAGGCATCGAACAAACCAAAAGATTACGTCCTTTTTTTGAAGGGATAGATTTTGCGGCTATTTATGTATCGCCTCAATTTCGTGCGCAAACGACTTTACAATTAGCCGTCAATCCGCAGCAATATGTGGTCGATGAACGTTTGCGTGAGTTTTATTTTGGCGATTGGGAAGGAATCTTGTTTGAAGAAGTCCCACAAGAAACCCGCCAACTTTATCGTGATCATCCGGAAGCTTTTCCGACTGCAGACTATCAGATGGAATCTTATGAAGAAGTTTTCGCTCGTGGTAAGGCTGTTGTTGATGAGTTAGCAAGACGTTTTCCAGATGGTCATGTGCTAATAGCCGGTCATGGTGTTCATTTGACGTTGTTAATTCAATGTTTATTAGGGAATGGTATCGCTGATTTTCGTAAAGATGGTTTACTACCTAATGCGAGTGTGACGATTGTAGATTATCAGTTACACACATCACAGGCACAACTGATTCAATGGGCAATCACGGGTAAATAAAAAAGCACCCTAGCAAGAAAATTTTGCTCCTTGCTAGGGTGAGAAATAGCGAATTATCCTTTTTTAGCAAATAAACATTCTTCTAGATAAATTTTTCTTTTTTTACCTACATTTAATGGAATTGTTTCATGAACCACATCGCTATACTGTAAACCAAACCATTTTTCTGGTGCGACGGTAAACTTTTTGATTAAAAGCCTTGTTTGCATGATTTGTCTTTGCCAACGTGATAAGGTGGTCAAATTAGATAATTCCTCGCGAATGAGTACAAAGCGGAAGTCACCCACTTTTCTTCCAGGAGTGAGTGAGTATTTTTGTGGTTGCTCTGGTAATCGTTTTTGATCCATTAGCTCTTGGATAATTTGGCGTAAGTAAATATTGACTTCCTGAGCCACGCGGAACCCTAAAAATAGCTGTACTTTGACTACAAAATTAGTTCCCATCATATCAATAGCATATTTTTTTGTATACGGCTCATCAGTAACGACAACACTGACGAACCAATAAACTTTTGCTCGCTTGACTTTTTTATCAAGAATAGAGTAAAGATATTGTTGTGCAATTTTTTCACCTTGCAGTTGAGGAACCAAAAAGACCAGATTGGTTTGATAAGTCGGAATAGACTCATCTGTAGTTAATTGCTTAAGTTGAGGTAAATAGTCTTTTAGGTTGACTGCACGAATATTTTGTTCTTGAATTTCATTACTTTGATACCAGATATACATGATGCTTAAAATAAATAATGCCAATAAGACAGCAACAAAGCCACCATGAATAAATTTTACGAGACTGGCCAGTAAGAAAATACTTTCAATACTAGTGAAAAATAAAAATACGATGAATGCAAATACTTTATACACGTGCTTAACTAGTAAAAATTGGTAAAGCAAAATAGTAGTCATCAACATTGTTACCGTAATGGCTAATCCATAAGCTGCTTCCATGCGACTAGATGTTTGAAATCCTAAAACAATGCCACTGCAGCCAATTAATAACAACCAATTTACTGTAGGAATATACATTTGCCCAATACTTTTTCCAGGATAACGAATTTGTAATTTAGGTAGTAATTTTAATTTAATTGCTTCAGAAACTAAAGTAAATGAACCAGTAATTAATGCTTGTGAAGCAATGATGGCAGCTAGGGTTGCTAAAATAATCGCTATTAAGCGTGCGTGTTCAGGTACCATAGCAAAAAAGGGATTTTCCATCTGTAAATGTTGCGCATGTTGTAAGATCCAATTTGCTTGTCCCATGTAGTTCAATTGCAAACAGATGAAAACAAAAGGCCAACTTAGCCGAATATTATTTTTACCAACATGTCCCATATCAGAGTATAAAGCTTCTGCACCCGTCGTTGCCAGAAAAACACTTCCTAAAATAAAAATACCCAGATGATTTTCCGGACGATAGAATAGTAAATCCCAGGCATATTTAGGATGAATGGCGGTTAAGATACTAACATCATGGCTGATTTGTAATAAACCACATATGCCTAGAAAACTAAACCATAATAACATAACTGGACCAAAGGCTTTACCTACAATGTCTGTTCCAAATTGTTGAATGAAAAATAAAAACATTAAAATACCTAGTGTAATCAATAAAATTCCTTGCTGATGAAGGTCAAAAAATGAGCTCAGCATAGGGAGTCCTTTTAACCCTTCAACGGCTGAAGTAACGGTTACTGCAGGAGTTAGTATCCCGTCTGCTAAAATAGCGGCACCACCAATCATAGCCGGGACGATTAACCATTTTTTTTGCTTGCGTAAGAGTGTGTATAAAGAAAAGATGCCACCTTCACCATGATTGTCTGCTTTTAAAGCGAGAAATACATATTTGACAGTGGTAAGCAAAGTAACCGTCCAAAAAATAAGTGAAATAACGCCAAAGATAAATGGACGACTAATAATTCCTTGATTGCCATGGATAATTTCTTTCATTACATAAAGTGGACTAGTACCAATGTCTCCATAAACAATCCCTAAGGCTAATAGAATACCTGCTGTTGTACTGGTAGTAGGTCGTATGTGTTGTGCTTTCATTTTTTATTCACGGATACCTAAAATTAGGAAGAATACTTGCATTTCCATTGCTATCCGGCCTTTATAAACTGTTAAAAACAGAATAATTCTACGCTGAAAGAATTCATGTTACAATAGTTTTGAAAACTATTAAGAAAATAAGTGGATTGTCTTTTTGAAACCTGTTTATTTTCATCTTTTGCATAATAAAAATTATTAAATAGAGCTTTATACGAAAAAAATTAGTTTAAAAGAGGAATGTCGATGCAAACAATTAAACAATCAATCATGCAAGATGAAGCCAATCAAATTTATACACAACAGCAAATAGCGCCATTATATCAGGTGAGCCCTACAGCTAAAGTGCTTATTATAGGACAGGCACCTGGTCAAAAAGCCCAAGATCGTCAAAAATTATTTGCGGATGCGAGTGGGAATCGCTTAAGAGCATGGCTAGGGGTAGATGAGGAGCTGTTTTATGAAAGTGGTCAAATTGCGATTTTGCCAATGGACTTTTACTTTCCAGGAGCTGGTAAATCAGGGGACCTTCCACCTAGAAAAGGTTTTGCGCAAAAATGGCATCCTCTGCTATTAGAACAAATGCCGGATATTCAACTAACCCTTTTAATCGGACATTATGCGATGGAAAGATATCTAGGCATCAAAAAAAGCACTCCCTTAACACAAGTGGTGCAAGACTATCAGCGTTATTTGCCTACGTATTTTCCATTGATCCATCCTTCACCAAGAAATCAAATTTGGCAGAAAAAACATCCCTGGTTTGATCAAGAAGTGCTGCCTTGCTTAAAAAAACAAGTCGAAAATATTTTGAAATAAAAAAAGTCGCTCAGCCCACAAACTGAGTGACTTTTTGATTAAATTATAGCATCGGCATAATGATTGCTGTCCAGAGATAACTAAAAGGCATCGCGAACACCATCGCCGGAATCATATCAGCGGTTGGGAATTGTTTGATATTGACCATGCGAAATCCGGTAGCTAACATTAAAAAGCCACCCACTGCTTTGAAATCCGCGATCATTGTTGGGTTGGTTAGTGGAAAAATCAGCTTTGCACCAAGGAATAATAAAAAGAAAATGACAAATTGTGGCAAAGCAATCACGGATACTACATAGCCAAGATTACAAGCAAAAATCGCCGCGGTAAAGAAATCCAAAATCGACTTAGCAATCAATATGGTGTGGTCGCCAGTCATCCCTGCATCCAAACTTCCATAAATCCCAGTACCTGAAGCACAAAACAACACGATGATGGTAACGAGTTGAATTTGAAAAGCTTCTTGACTCATATGGGTTTGCTCACCGACTAGTTTACTGATTGGCTTTTGCATCACACTTGCTGCGCCTCGTAATCGTTGCTCTACATGAAAGGCTAATCCAACAGCAGTCCCAATAATGACCGCAAATACCACAGCGGGCATGTTTTTCATTAAGACAATACTACTGACACCCATTCCCATCGAACATAATCCAAAGATAAGGGTGATTTCTTGTTTGAAACGATCTGATAGCCGTTCTTCTAATAATCCGCCACAAATTCCTCCTAGAAAAATGGCAATACTATTGACGATAATTCCTACTGGCACAAATACCCCTCTTTTCAAGATGATTGAATGAGTAGATTCTAGCAAAAATGATGCCAAGAAACAAGGAGAACTGTAGAGGTAAATTTTCAGTACAGAGCAAGTTTTTGGTGCATAAAAAATCCCCACCACTTTCATTCAAAGTGCGGGGAAGGGTTTATTGAGCTAATTCTTGTTTCGCTACGTTTAAGGCAGCTTCAATGACTTTATGCATATCAAAGTACTGATACATACCCAAACGCCCACCAAAAATCACATTCGGATAGTCCTTAGCAAGCTGACAATATTTTTGATATAAGGCGGCATTTTCCGGTGTTTGTACGGGATAATAAGGTTCGTCGCCTTTTTGCCAATTCGCAGGATATTCTTTGGTAATCACCGTTTTTTCCTGTTGACCAAATTCAAAATGCTTATGTTCGATGATGCGCGTAAAAGGATATTTGGCATCAATATAATTAATGACCGCATTACCTTGATAATTGGCTTCATCTAGCAATTCATGTTCAAAGCGTAAAGAACGATACTCTAAAGGACCGTACCTGTAATCAAAAAACTGATCAATCATTCCGGTGAAAATAATTTTATCGTAATTGTTCAAATAGTCCGCTTTCTTAGCAAAAAAATCTGTCTTGAGATGCACGGTAATGTTTGGTAAATCGAGCATCTTCTCCACCATTTTCGTATAGCCACCAATCGGGATTCCCTGATATTTATCATTGAAATAGTTGTTATTAAAAGTCAATCTGACTGGCAGACGCTTGATGATAAACGGCGGCAATTCACTGCATTTACGGCCCCATTGTTTTTCGGTATATTCCTTAATCAACGTTTCGTAAATATCCGTTCCTACTAAATCAATCGCCTGTTCTTCTAAGTTTTCCGGTTTTTTCCCATGAAGGACTTGGCGCTGCTCATCGATTTTTGCTTGAACCTCTTTAGGTTTGGTTAATTTCCAAAGCTGATAAAAGGTGCTCATATTAAAAGGCAGAGAGTAGAGTTCGCCACGGCTGAAGGCAAACGGCGAATTGATAAAATGGTTAAATTCAGCAAACTGATTCACAAATTGCCAAACTTCTTCATTCGAGGTATGAAAAATGTGCGCGCCGTATTGATGGACCTGGATACCCGCTACTTCTTTGGTATAAATATTTCCGGCGAGATGGTCGCGTTTTTCGATGATGGTGATTTGATGTCCAGCTTTAGCGAGTTTGTGTGCCATCGTTGCCCCGAAAAGTCCCGCGCCGACAATTAAATAGTTCATGCTGCCACCCTTTCTTCTTTTTGATTTCATTATAGCACAGGTCATAAAGTTTCAATAAGTGAAGTTTCACAAGTCTGAGTTTTCGCAAAGGTATCTTTTGGGAAACTTACGGTAAAAAAAGTGCCTACTTCCTATCTGTTGGCTTTAGGTCTATAGTAAAGAGCAGAAAGAAGGAATATATATGTTACAATTAGGTCCCGTTTATCTCAATGTACTTGACTTACCAAGACTATCGCAGTTTTATCAAGAAGTTGTCGGGTTAAGTGTATTGTCCAAAACAAAAGAACAAATCGTATTAGGCATTCCGGCAGATCAGCGGCCATTAGTGATCTTGCAACAAGCCACTAAGGAAGATAAGCAAACAGCCGGACTTTATCATTTGGCGATTTTGGTACCGACACGGCTTGTACTCTCTGAAGTTTTGCATCATTTAATTCAATGTGGGGTGGCATTAGAAGGTGGGGCGGACCATGGCTATAGTGAAGCTTTGTATTTTCATGATTTAGAAGGTAATGGAATTGAAATTTATCGCGATAAACCGCAAAATCAGTGGGATGTCAGAAGCGATGGACGGATCATTGGCGTCACTGAAGAATTAGCCGCTCAAGAGATTTATGATATGATTTCGCAAGCACCTGAGCCCTTTTTCTTATCTCAAGGCACTAAGATGGGGCACGTTCATTTAGCAGTAGGCGATGCATTGGCTAGTTCCAAACGTTATCAAGCGTTACTCGATATGCAAGAAAAGCACCAATATGCCAAGGCTTCCTGGATTGCGAGCGGAAGTTATCATCATCATTTAGCTTTTAACCAGTGGCAACGACGTCATACAGTGCATCAAGACAAGCAAGCCGGACTTTCTAAAATCGGTTTTGTAAGTGACCAGGCAGCCGAACTTTTAGCCATCGCCAGTCGCGCCTCGAAGCTAGGGTTTCAAATCAAGCATCAAACCACCCGCCAACTTCAATTGCTAGATACAGACGGCATCGCGATTCAAATCGATTATCAAAATTAGATCGCTTTCTTGGCGGTCTTTTTTTGTGCTATACATATAGGAAGAAAAAGTGCGTTTTTACCTATATTTGTTTTTTTACTACGACTGAATAAATTGTTTGAATTGTAGATAAATCTCTTTCAATTGTTTGCATCATAAGGATTAACATCTAGGACTTAAGATGGATTTTACTTTAACTTGCTTGAATAGAAAATCAAATAGTGTTATTATACAACTATAGAACTTAAAGGGATGAGCAAAATGCAAGCACTAATCAATTGGTTAAATCAGTCAATAGCCACCTTACCAGATTTGATGCAAGCCCTGGTGTGGGTAGGTATCATTAGTTTGGGGCTTATCGGACTTTACCTGATTTTTAGTCTAATTTTTGCGCCGTTTATGTATCTTTATAATAAGTGGACCGACCGCAATCAAAGCAATTCACTCTCAAAGGAAGATTATTTGCTAGGTGAATTGACCGTCAAGATTAAAGGGGATTCGATTGGGGAAGTAATGGAAACAGGTAGTGGTCATGCACGTGCGACTTTTCCTGCCAAATTATTCCGTCCAAAAGATATCAAAGCAAACCTTGAGATTCCGGCTGGTAGTAAGGTCTTGATTGTCGAATTTGATGCTGAAGGTCGGGCGCTCGTCGTCAATTATCCGCGTTAAAAAAGAAAGAAGTGGTGTAGATGTTTAGTTTTTTGGGAAATCCGATTTTTTGGATTGTATTTGTTGTTTTAGCTTTAGTGATCTTCTTGATGGTCCGTTATCGTATAGGAAAACCCGATGAAGCCTTGATTGTAACCGGTTCATTCTTAGGTAAAGAAGGCATCAAGATTTTAAAAAACAGTGGGACTTTCGTAATTCCAATTGTGCAAAAAGCGCATAAATTGAGTTTACTTACCCACAAATTAGAAATCGGCACACCAGAAGTTTATACCGAACAAGGCGTGCCAATCAAAGCCAGTGCGACCGTTTTAGTGAAAGTGGGCAATAGTACCGAAGCGATTAAAACAGCTGCTGAACAATATTTAGGCAAATCAACCGCTGAACTAGAAGATGAAGCACAAGAAGTATTGGAAGGTCATTTACGTGCAATTTTAGGGACTATGACCGTAGAAGCCATCTACAAAAACCGTGATGACTTTGCGGAACAAGTCCAAGCCGTGGCATCTACTGACTTACAAAAAATGGGTCTAGAAATTGTCTCCTTTACCATTAAAGATGTGAGTGATCCAAATGGTTACTTAGATGCTTTGGGACGTCCACAAATTGCCGAAGTGAAGAAAAATGCTGAAATTGCAGAATCTAATGCGTTGCGCGAAACTCGTATCAAACAAGCCGAAAACGAACAATTGGCGCAACAAGAAGAAATTCGCCGCAAAACCGAAATTGCTGAAGCGAATAAAAACATGGCCTTAAAACAAGCGCACTATAAACAAGAACAAGAAGTAGCTGTGGCACAAGCAGAACAAGTGGCTGTTGGTGAAAAGATGAAGGTTCGTTTGATTGAACAAGAAAAGAATATCGAAATTCAAGAAAAACAAGCCGAATTAACTGAAAAAGAATTAACCGCAACCCTTCGTAAAAAAGCTGAAGCCGATAAATATGTGGTAGAACAAAATGCCTTAGCGAAAAAAGCTCAAGAAATTGCCTATGCCCAAGCTGAAGCCGAAAAAATCAAATTAGCTGCCGAAGCTGAAGCCCAAAGAATTGAAAAACTAGGGCAAGCTGAAGCCGAAAAGATTGCCAAAGTCGGTCAAGCACAAGCGCAAAGCAAGGAACAAATGGCCTTGGCTTTACAAAAATTAAACGAAGCTGGGGTATTAGTCGAATTTATCAAAGTCTTACCTGCCATTGCTAAAGAAGTCAATGCGCCAATTAGCAATATCGATAAAGTGGTTAGCTTTGGAGCTGGCGATGGTGTTCATCAAATGGGAGAAGCAGGATTAGCTCGCACCTTTGAAACCATCAAAGAAACCACAGGCCTTGATTTAGTGAACTTAATCAATGAAACGATGTCTAGAAAACAAGCTAATCAAGAAATTGTTGCAGCGATTGAAGGACAAAAAGTACAACCAGAAGTAAAAGAAAAGATAGAAGAAGAGGGAGAATAAAGATGATTGTTACAACAACAGAAAGAATTCCAGGAAAAGAATATGAAATTATTGGCGAAGTATTTGGCTTAACAACCCAATCGAAAAACGCCTTTTCAGATATTGGCGCAAGTTTGAAGAGTCTAGTTGGTGGAGAAGTCAGAGCCTATACGAAGATGTTAGAAGAATCACGGGAAGTAGCAGTTGAACGTTTGAAAGAAAACGCCAAAGCCATGGGTGCCGATGCGGTTGTCATGATGCGCTTTGATAGCGGCTCAATCATGCAAGAGATGCAAAGCGTGGTTGCTTACGGTACAGCTGTAAAATTTAAATAATGAAACCCAAAAACGTTACTGCTCAAGAGAGAGTTAGTAACGTTTTTTGGCTTATAATTGTTCTTTTTCGGTTAAAAAATTTTCGAGCTCTTGTTCAATGTCTATGTCTAATCGATTCGCTAATTCAATTAACCACCAGACATTTTCTGCTAATTTATGTTCTAAAGTATAGGGTGTCTCATCATAATAGCGGCCAAATTTGGTCATCACTAGTCGATTGAGATTGCCAATATCATTACTGAGAGCTAAAAGATCTTCTTCAACTGACCATTCGCTGCCATGATGCTGGCGTTCTAATTCATGGTAACGTTGTCTAATTTGAATACTGCGGTTGATTAATTCGTTAACTTCCATCGGATTGCCTCACTTTTGCTGAACGTACCACGAATACTCTTGACTAGAGGTACATGGCCTAGCTTATTATAGCATACTTTAACTAAGCTGGATGTCAATCGGAAACCAATACTTATCTCTTGAGTAAATAGTAAAATAGGAGTAAAATAAGGGTATGGGAAAATTCTGAATTTTTGATTTTCCTTTTTTAAGCGGATAAAATGTAAACGCTTAAATATGGGGTGAGCAAAGAAATTCGAAGTGATAGTATAGCTAAAGAGGGGGGGGTTTGTGATGGAAGTATCAGCTGTAAAAGAAAAGGTACATGAGTTGTATAAGTTACTAATTGCGCATACGAAGGAAGAACAAGCGACATCATGGTTAGATATTACGGATTGTCTCTTGCAAGTTTACAAAAAAATCGACACCAATCCTTCTCCGCCGATTTTGGTGAGTAAGCTCGTAAACTATATTTATCTAACCGCAGTGGATGCTCGTTTACATTTTACACCGCAAGAAGAAGGGTTGATTAACGAATTGAACCACTATGCTAATGAGGCGGGTATCAATCGGCAATATCGTGCCAATGCAGTGGATAAATCACAGTTCTATGATTTAACCGAGTATATGCCAATTAGAAGATAGATGAATCATAACAGGATGTGAGGCAAGAATCGTACATTGCTTGACATCCTTTTTACTAAAAGCAATCGTTTGTATATCAAATGATTGCTTTTTTGCTTTTTGTTGTGTTAAATTTACGGTAAGAAGAAAAGAAAGAGGCGATAAGTGTGTCTGTATCATCAAAAAAAACAGCTAGTATTTTTACCAGAGTGACGCCCGAATTAAAAGAAGAAGCGGAAAAAGTTCTCGAACAGCTACAAATCCCAATGTCAACCGCGTTAAGCATGTTTTTACAACAAGTGGTGAATCAACAGAGAATCCCATTTGAAATAAAACTACCGCAAAAACCAGTAAATTATGATTCCTTAACCAAAGAAGCCTTTGACCGTGAAATTCAAAAAGGCTTGGATGATTATGAAAAGGGTAGAGTTTTAACTGTTGCAGAAGTAAAGGCAAAATTTGAGGAGTAACTTGATGAGCTCAGTTTATTGGAATATTGTATACTCAAAAGAAGCGGATAATGATTTGATAAATATTAAAGAGTATTTAACTTTTTACTCTTCAAAAGAATATGCTAGTAGGTACGTATTATCCATTATTTCTGCAATCGAAAAGTTAAGAATATTTCCAGAAAGATATCCTGTGTTTCCTGATGAGCCGTGGACATCTTTAGGATTGAGATATTTTAATGTGAAAAGCTATATCGTCTTTTACAAATTAATAAAAATAAAATCTCAAATTCTTGTTGTCCGTATATTGAATAAGAGACAGGACGTAGTGAATCAATTGAAATAAGGGCAAACATCAAGAGCATCGGTAATTGCGCCGGTGCTTTTTTCATGCAAAATTCACAAAAGTAAAGTTAATCTTAAGACTCTTAAAAGTTGGCTAAGTTTTAGGCGGACTTATTGAAAGTTTCAGCAAATCGGCGTATAAAGAATAAGAAATCAAAGAAGAGAGGGAAAGGCTTTGAAGAAAGTAGCGCCGATTGTAAAACCTATTGCCGTCTTAACTTTATCGGTATTAATTGCGACCACAACGGGAATTATCAATAGTGAAAGTTACCGTCAACCAAGCGTAAAAACACCAACGAGTACAACGACTACGAGCACGGTTGTTTCCACGCCAAAAACGAGTACGACAAAAGAAGAAAAAACGCAAACAACAACTAGTTCGACGGAAAGTACACCGACAAAAAAAGACCAAACCACTGATAAAGCGCAGACGACAACCAGTCAAGATACCGAGAGTCAAAATAACGCAACAGAAGAGAAACAAAATCAAAATACCAATAACCAAAATACCAATCAAGACAATCAAAATAAGACTGAAAGCGACCAAGAAAAGACCCAAGAATCAACGAGTAGCACACAAGAAAAGCCCCAAACAGACACGCAAGCAAATGCGAATGAAGCCAGTCAGTCCTAAGAGGTGAACGAAATTGACATTATTAATTGATTTAATTAGTTCTTTTCATAAGTTTCTAGGTTATTTGGAAATCAGTCCCAAATATTTAAATCGCGCGTATACGATTCTTAGTATTTTTCCGACCTTGTATATTTTGCGGATTATTTATGGCTTGTTTTTAAATCAACACTATCTGCAAATGCTTTTATATAGCCTAGTCTTTTTAGTTTTGGTTTATTTTATCGTATTGAATAGTTTTTATTATTTTCTGGATAAAAATTCTAAATACGATGTGACGCAACTTTTCGCCAAATATTTACCAGAGGATGCGCTGAATATACAAACGAGCAGCTCTAAGAAAAATAATGCTTTTGCCGGCGAATTAGACTTAATGCAAGTACCGATTCACTTTGGCAAAGATTATCAACTCCTAGTCAATCAAGTGGTTGAACAATGTATCCAAACCAAACAATTGCCACTTGCTGAGCCTTTTATCAAGCAGCAACAAGGGTATGCATTGGAAAAAAATACACTCTTTCCATTTTATGATTTGGCCCAAGTCGGACAAAAAGAATATGTAGTGCGCATCGGATCGAGTTATCAACGTTTATTTGAAGTCGGAATGATTCGCCTAAACGAGGAGGAGGAATTGAAACCAGTGGGATTATTCTTATCTGGTGGCGATTTTTATATGAATGGTCAACTTTTCCACGAACCTTATCAATTAAAATTAATGGCCAAAAATCAAGTGGTCAAGGAAGTTCCGACGATTTCACGCCAAGCAAGACGCCATCATAGTCTATAATTGCGCAAGAGTTTTGTGTATAATGGTTTTGAGGTGAAAGTGATGTTCGAACATTTTTCAGAAATTGATTTACATATTGTCGAATTACCTGTAGAAGTTCAAGATGGCAAGCCTGTCTATCAAGGATTTATCCAAGAATTCCCCTATATGCAAGCCATGGCCAACTCCAAGCGCGAACTCAATAAAGCCTTGATGGAGCAGTATTATGCTTATGTCGAGGAGCAACGTAAATTATATGCCCAAGATTTAGAAGAAGAACCGATGACTTCT
This sequence comes from Enterococcus cecorum, assembly GCF_052119425.1. Lineage (GTDB taxonomy): Bacteria > Bacillota > Bacilli > Lactobacillales > Enterococcaceae > Enterococcus_E > Enterococcus_E cecorum_C. Next base: position 37,445 of record NZ_JBQKFH010000011.1, on the reverse strand, counting down.
TCGTTACTTAGCTATGAAGAATTGCTGAAATATTATGACGGCGAACAATTTGACGGCTTTGAGTGGTCTAGTGAAACAAAATAAAAAAGGCTCATCTAGTTTCAATAGCTAGACGAGCCTATTTTTTTATTTCATTTTCTGCCAGATTTTGTATAGTAATACGCACATCACGACTTGTAAAGCGATGGGAACGAGTCCAAATATAAAACTTAGCAACGGTAATAAATGAGTATACATCATCATTGTGCTCACACCTTTCATTTTTCGTAAGCTTAACAACTATTTTCCTGCCTGACTTCCTCTACTAGCTTAAGTATAACATGTAAGCGATTTTTTTCAAATGAGAATCACTTGGCTTGTCAAACAGTATAGCCATTTTTCATAAAAATCAAGCAAAAATGATTGACGAATGAACCCTAGATGCGTACACTATAGTTGTAAGTTGATTACAAATGTAGACGAAATAACTTGCAAGTTGTTTGCAAGCAAATATAGATTGTGAGGGATGTTTATGAGTCAGGCAACTTATCCAATTAAAGGCATGCACTGTGCTTCGTGTGCGCAAAATGTCGAACGCACGATTAAAGCCTTGCCGGGAGTAAAGAGGGCCAATGTGAATTTAGCCAGCGAAAAGCTAACCGTTGATTATGAACAAAACCAAGTCAATGTCGATGATATGGCGCAAGCGGTGAAGGGAATCGGTTTTGAATTAGTTAAACCAAGCGATACAGAAGTGTTTGGGATTCAAGGGATGGGCTGTGCATCTTGTGCGGCCAAAATTGAGCAAGCGACCCGTAATTTACCTGGGGTTGCCAGTGCCAATGTGAACTTAGCTACGGAAAAATTAAATATTGAGTATAATCATCAAGAACTAACAGCTAATGAAATCATGCAAGCGGTCAAAGAAGCAGGCTATCAAGCGTTTATCTTAAAAAAAGACGATGAAGAAAAATTAGCGCAAGAAAAACAAGCAGCTATTAAACAAATGTGGCGTAGGTTCTTTCTTTCATTAGTCTTTACGGCACCTTTATTATATTTATCGATGGGACACATGGTTGGCTTGCCACTACCTGGTTTTCTTCATCCAAGTACCTCACCGATTGCTTTTGTGACAGCGCAGTTGGTTTTAACCTTGCCAGTGTTGTACTTTGGCCGCTCTTTTTATCTAAATGGTTTTAAGATGTTATTTAAGGGCCATCCGAATATGGATTCTTTGGTCGCATTAGGAACGAGTGCCGCTTTTATCTATAGTTTAGTTGGTACATTTGCCGTGTATCAAGGTCAAGTGGAATTTGCCATGCATTTATATTATGAGTCGGCAGCGGTTATTTTGACGTTGATTACGCTTGGTAAAACGTTTGAAGCCATCAGTAAAGGCAAAACTTCGGAAGCTATCAAGGAATTATTAGCTTTAGCACCGAAAAAAGCAGTTGTTTTGAAAGATGGTAAAGAAAAATTAGTCGATATCGCACAAGTGGCAGTAGGAGATGTCATTTTAGTCAAACCAGGAGAACGTATCCCAGTCGATGGCGTGATTACAGAAGGTCAAAGTACGGTGGATGAATCGATGTTGACCGGAGAAAGCATGCCTGTAGAAAAACAAGTGGGCGATACTGTTATTGGTGCTTCCATTAATAAGACAGGGAGCTTCCAATTTAAAGCAACCAAAGTCGGCGAAGATACCACCCTTTCACAAATCGTTCAATTAGTTGAAGAAGCACAAGGCACCAAGGCACCGATTGCTAAATTAGCCGATCAAGTTTCAGCGATTTTTGTTCCCGTGGTGATGAGCTTGGCCATTTTAGCCGGGCTTGCTTGGTTGATTTTTGGTCACTCTGGTTTAGTGTTTGCTTTAACGATTATGATTTCCGTTTTAGTCATTGCATGTCCATGTGCATTGGGCTTGGCGACTCCAACGGCAATTATGGTCGGTACTGGAAAAGGCGCACAACTAGGAGTCCTCTTTAAAAATGGGGAAGCACTAGAAACTGCTCAAGAAATCCAAACCATTGTCCTTGATAAAACTGGCACGATTACAAAAGGTCAACCAGAAGTCCGCGACATCCAAACTTTTGCCAATTTCACAACTGAAGAAATGCTTTATTTAGCAGCCAGTGTCGAAAAACGCTCAGAACACCCATTAGCTCAAGCCATTTTACAAGCAGCCAAAGAGGCACAGATCACTCTTGGACAAGCTTTTGAAGTGCATACCGTGACTGGTCAAGGGATTCAAGCCAAAGTCGATGAAAAACAAGTCCTATTAGGAAATGAAAAACTCATGCAAAGTTTTGATATCGAAATTGAAGCGGTGCAAGCTCAAGTGGCTCAATTATCTAGCCAGGGCAATACGGTGATGTATGTCGCAAGCCAAGGAGAATTGATTGGACTTATTGCGGTGAGTGATCCGGTCAAAACAAGCAGTCCTCAAGCGATTCAAGCCTTGCAAAAAATGGGCTTAGAAGTTGTGATGTTAACCGGTGATAATGAACAGACTGCCCAAGCGATTGCCAAACAAGCCGGTATTACGCAGGTGATTAGCCAAGTGTTACCAGATCAAAAGTCACAAGTGATTCAAGAATTACAAGCACAAGGGAAAAAAGTGGCGATGGTTGGCGATGGCATTAATGACGCCCCAGCTTTAGCCCAAGCAAATGTTGGTATCGCAATAGGTACAGGTACGGATATTGCCATTGAGTCTGCCGATATCGTTTTGATGCGCGGAGATTTAAATGGTGTCGTTTCAGCCTTACGTTTGAGTAAAGCTACCATGCGCAATATCAAAGAAAACTTATTCTGGGCTTTTGCGTATAATGTTTTAGGAATTCCGGTAGCGATGGGGGTATTACACTTATTCGGTGGCCCTTTGCTTAACCCGATGTTAGCAGGTGCGGCGATGAGTTTTAGTTCCGTCTCAGTATTATTAAATGCCCTACGTCTAAAAAGATTTAAAGGATAACAAAAAGTGAAGCAACATGTTTATTGTGTTGCTTCACTTTTTTTGCTTAACAGGCTGATAAGTTGGCTAAATACAGCTAGGCACAAAGAGAAGATGCCGATGCGGTAAATGATTAGCCCATAATCAAGCCAGAAAATCAAATTTTGTTTATCCCCATCGATACTGCGAAGTGGGGCATACACAAGTAAAAATGAACTAAGTGCGACTAACAAAAAGATAAAGGCAGCCACTTGACTGAGACGATGGATTTTACTCATAATAATCGTATAAACTCCTATGGTAACTGTTTTCTTCATTGTCGCAAAAGCTTAGAAAAAATTCAAATGAAAACATAAATTTTTATTTTATTTCTTAGATTTTCTTCTCAAAATAGTGTCTTACACGAGGAGCGACTTCCTCACCATATAATTTAATCGCGTGCATGGTATCTTCATGAGGAATCGAACCAACCGGCAGATGCAGCATAAAGCGCTCTAGGCCAAGGGTTTCCATGATACGAATGATTTTGTTCGCGACATGTTCAACATTACCGACAAACATCGCCCCTTCATCGGAAACAGCTTGTAGATATTGTTCTTTTGTCATTTCTTGCCAATGTGGACGTTCCATAGCCAATTGATCGGTTAAAGTTTTCGTAGGATGGAAATATTGCTCGATGGCCTCCTCATGATTTTCCTTCACAAATCCCCAAGAATGTGCGGCGACTTTTAAGTTTTCAGCAGGATGATGGTAAGCTTTCCCCACGCGATGATAGTAATCAATTAATGGTTTAAAATGCATTGGATTGCCTCCGATAATCGCATAAACAATCGGTAAGCCTAGACTTGCGATACGTAAGGTTGAATCTGGTGAGCCGCCTGTCGCTACCCATAATGGTAACTTCCCATTAACGGGACGCGGATAGACTCCCCGATGATCAACTGTTTGCGTGAAATCTCCTTTCCATGTCAGTATTTCACCTTTGTTCAATTCTAGCATCATGGCTAATTTTTCATTGAATAATTCCTCATAATCTTCTAAGTTATAACCAAATAATGGGAAAGATTCGATAAATGAGCCGCGACCAAGCATGATTTCTGCACGACCATTGGATAAAGCGTCCACTGTTGCAAAATTTTGAAATACGCGCACGGGATCGTTGGGCGAAATGTTTGTGGTGGCGCTCGATAGCTTGATATGTTTCGTATTCACGGCACCTGCAGCTAGAATAATTTCAGGAGCAGAGACGGCAAAATCTTTGCGGTGATGTTCACCAACGGCATAAATGTCTAATCCGACTTGATCGGCAAGCTCGATTTCTTTAATCATATTGCGAATGCGTTGATCGTGGGATAATACTTCGCCGGTATGTTCAATAGGGGTTGTTTCACCAAAAGTAGAAATTCCTAATTCAATCATTTTATTTCCTCTTTTCTTTTCTTTTTCGTATAATCACTATAGAACATCAAAAAGCATTTGAGAAGTAGGCACTTTTTATTGCCCTAGTTACCAAAAAGATACTATTGGAAGGAATGGCCTATGAACGAAGAAACAATCGCAAATCCTAAGACGCTTAATGTGATGACTTGCCGTGTGGAAGATGGTTTGGAAGTCTTGAGCGGTAAGTGGAAATTGAAAATCCTGATGCAAATATTTAAAAATCCGACCGTACGTTTTTCAGTCTTACAACGAGCGATTCCTGGTATTACGCAGAAAATGTTGACGAAAAATTTGCGCGAATTAGAGGCAGAAGATTTAATTAAGCGTGTCGTTTACCCAACTGTTCCACCAAAAGTCGAGTATTGCTTGACGGAACATGGTAAAGAATTAGCACCTATTTTGGACCAATTACATTATTTCGGTTTAAAACATCGCGCTTATCTGGAACAAAAAAATCGAGGATAAGAGAAAAGCCCGCTTTTATAGTGGGCTTTTTTGTTGCAAAAACGCATGACTCAAAGTGAATGAGTCATGCGTTTTCATTATGAGGTCTTAAACTGTGTAATCAGACAGGAAAAAATTCAGAAGTTTATCTTCCGTTGAGAAACATATAGATGGGAGGACGAATTTTTACAACGGGTATTTGTTCAATGCTATGGAGTATTTTGTGAAAGATAATCTTTGCGTAAGATAGCATACATCGCAATATCAACAATTCCACAGTTATTTTTTCCTTTTTGTCGCAGAATTCCTTCAAATTGTAGTCCACATTTTTGCATTACTTTACCGGAATTTGGATTGTTCACGTCATGACTTGCTTCAATACGGTTTAACCAAGGGTAGTGTTCAAATAAGTAGGTAATCACTCGGCTGAATGCTTCTGACGTATATCCTTGATGCCACCAAGGGCGACCAATGGCATAACCAATCTCCATTGTGCCAATATTTTCATCATATTCAACCACGGTGATTGTGCCAATTAATGTATTTGTTTCTTTGACCACCAATCCCCAGTCCAGTATTTCTTTGTTTTGGTAGCGTTTTTCCCGTAATCGGAGTCGCTCTTTTACTTCATGCTCATATTGATAAGCTGTCCAGGTGAGGTATTTTGTTACTTTAGTATCACTAGCCCAATGATGAAACATTTCATGGGCGTCTTCAACACTGAGTGGGCGTAAGATTAATCGTTGTGTAGTTAGTATGGGGGTAATATATTCCATCAAAATCCTCCTTACCAAAACACACCCTATACCATAGCGATTAGATATAGGGTGCGCATTTAATCTGTAACAAATTAGATATATTTTTCTGTTAATTCCATGAAGGTTGCGATATCTTTTAGAACCATATCGATACCTGCTTGCCAGAAAGTTGCTTGGTGTAAGTCGGTATCTAGGTGTTTTTTCGCTAATTCTTCCGTCGTCATACTTGCTGTATCGCGGAGTAACGCAATGTATTGATCTTCAAAACCATCTGCATGTTGGCTAGCTTTGGCATAAATTCCTAAGCTGAATAAGTAACCAAATGTGTATGGGAAGTTATAAAATGGTACTTCATCAATAAAGAAGTGTAGTTTAGCTGCCCAGAAATGTGGGTGATAGCTGCCTAAACCATCGATATAAGCTTCTTTTTGTGCTTCGACCATTAAACGTGTAATTTCATCCGTTGCTACTAAGCCTTTTTGACGTGCTGCATAGAAGTTGCTTTCAAAGATAAAGCGTGCGTGAATGTTCATAAACATTGCAATTGCATTTTGTAATTTCACATCTAGCAAATTGATTTTTTCTTCATCTGTTTTGGCTTCTTTTAAGGTTGCATCTGCCACGATTAATTCTGCAAAAGTACTTGCCGTTTCAGCAACGTTCATCGCGTAGTCTTGGTTCAAAGTAGGTAAATCCCACATGACATGGCTATGGAAAGCATGTCCTAATTCGTGCGCCAAAGTGGAAACTTCATTGACTGATTCACCATAAGTCATAAAGATACGAGATTCTTGTGACTTAGGTAGACTTGTACAATAACCACCAGGACGTTTACCAGGGCGATCTTCTGCTTCAATCCAGGCTTTATCAAAGGCCATTTGCGCAAATTCAGACATTTTAGGAGAAAATTTCTTAAAGTTTTCCACGATAAAATCTGCGGCTTGATCAAAAGTATAGCGACGTTCTTCAAAATCACCTAAAACAATCGGTGCATCTTGGTCTTGCCAATCCATTTTATCCTTACCGAACAATTGCGCTTTACGTGTCAAGAAGTCGATAATTGGTTGTTTATTTTTTTGAATGGTTCCCCACATCATGTCTAGCGTTTCTTTGTCCAAACGGTTGTATTCCAAAGGTTGTTTTAGGTAATCTTGTACGCCGTGTAATTTGTAGTTATTTAAACGGAACCCATCCAAGTGATTTAACGTGTCAGCAAAAATATCTGCTTTTTCGCTCCAAGCTTTTTCCCATTTTTCGAATAATTCTTGACGGACCGCTTTATCTTGGCTAGACATCATGGTGTTGAAGGCTTGACCGGCTGAAAGCATTTCGCCGTTAAATGGAATTTGGATACTTGCGACGATGGTATCGTAGTGTTGACTCCAAGCACTTTGACCATCTAGTGCCAAGGTATTGATAATATTTTCAGATTGTTCATCTAATAATTCTTGGCCATCTCTGCGCATTTCAGATAGTCGGAAAGCAATTTGACTAAAGTGTGTCATTAAGTTTTGCCAATCTTCTTCGCTGTAGCTAGCAAATTTCTTATTTAAAATTGTTGTGGCTAGTTGAAAAGCAGGAAGATTGCTGTAAAGTTGACCAGTTAATAATTTGGCTTGTTGGTCGTGGATATTTGCAGAGTTCAAAGCTTCGATAAATGAGCCACATTCAGTAAAGCTTTTTTGAATTTCTTCGTGAACTGCTAAAATATCGGTCAATGCTTCTACTTGATTTTCAGTATTTGGTGTAAAAGCGTCGACTAATTGGTGGAATTCTTTTATTTTTGTGCTGATTTCTTGTAATTCTTGTTGCAAGCTTTCAGAACTACTTCCGCCAGCAAAAATTGATTCTAAATCCCAGTTGATTGCATACTTCATTTCAGTCATCCTTTCAATTATGAAATCATTCTCATTATAATGTTATTTTCTTGAAAAAGCTAGGAAAAGGGAAGCAGAACTAGCTGATTTGAAAATCATAAATTGGTTGGGTAAATTTTCGTCCAATTGGTTGTAGGGGAATCATCAAAAATCGGTATAATAAAAGAAAAGAAGTGAGGTGTATGGATGAAGCGATGTTTATTAACCATTGGCGGGCTAGATGTGCTCGGCGGTGGCGGTATTGGTACAGATATGAAAACGATGGAGCATTATGGTTTCTTTTCGTTGAGCGTGATTAGTCTAGTGGCTGGTATAGAGCAAGGAGAATTTGTTTTTCACGAAATGGACATTGCAACCTTTGAGATGCAACTGGCTACGATTGCGCAAAATTTTCAAAATCGATTGGCGGGCATTAAGATTGGACTGCTAGCAAATCCTGAACAAATAAAAGCAGTTTATCAATTTTGTCAGCCGTTTATTGGAAAAATTCCGATAGTCATTGATCCGGTATTGGCTTTTAAGGAAACTTCTCAGCAAGCGAATCAAGACTATCTTGCTGCTTTACAACCCTTATTGGCAATTGCGACCATCCTTACGCCGAATTTGCCAGAAGCTTGTTTATTATTGGGAGAAAAGATTCCCGATGACCTGGCTAGCGTGCAGAATTTGGCCCAAAGTTTGCAAGCGCGGTTTCAGTGTGCGGTTTACTTGAAAGTTGGCGCGCGTTTGTCAGGCAATCAAGCAGTGGACTTTTTGGTTTTGGATGATGTGGTTCATGTTTTACAGGCACCCAAAATCAAGCAGGCGACAATCAATGGTGCGGGTTGCTGTTTATCCAGTGCGTTGTGTGGGGCATTGGCACAAAATCATTCACTTCTTGGAGCCAGTCAGGAAGCTAAAAAATATGTGTATCAGGCCATTCAAGCTGGATTTTTTGTCACAGAGGAAAGTGGCAATGTTTGGCCGCAAATAAAAGGAAATTAGGTGAAGAAAATGAAAGTAAAAAGATTAGCACAATTGGCGATGATGACAGCTTTGACCGTCGCCTTATCAATGATGGTGATTATTCCAATACCTGCGACAAAAGGAATTGTGACATTGTGTGAAGTGGGTATTTATTTGAGTGCTTGTTTATTTGGTGGCACAGGTGGTTTGATTGTGGGTAGTTTAAGTGGCGGGCTCATTGACTTATTATCAGGATATCCACAGTGGATGATTTTTTCTTTTGTAATTCATGGACTTCAAGGATATATTGCCGGTCAACTCTTTCATAGTGGTCTACCCTTTGCCAAAGTTTGGAGTTTACTTTTAGCTAGTGTGTGGATGGTTGTTGGTTATTTTTTTGCGACCAGTCTGCTTTATACATGGCCAGCAGGGATTGCCTCGATTCCAGGAAATATCGTTCAGACGGCATTTGGAATGGGTGTGACCTATTTAAGCTATGGAGCTATTTCGCGCAGTAAGAAAATGCTACATCTGGGGGTAAAGTAAATGATTGAAAAAGAACGATTAATCCGTGAGTTAACAACGATTACGCGAGAGGTTTTGGCTAAAGCACAGCTAAAAGCCGGGGATATTTTTGTCTTGGGTTGTTCCACTAGTGAAATTGCTGGTGGCGTGATTGGCAAAAATTCGAGTCAAGAGATTGGAGAATGGGTCGTTGAAACTTTGCTTGCGATTTTGTCAGAGCAGCAAATTTTTCTAGCAGTCCAAGGGTGTGAGCATTTAAATCGTGCCCTGGTTGTGGAAAGAGCCGCGCAAGAACGTTACAATCTAGAAGAAGTTGCCGTTGTCCCTCAGTTACATGCAGGTGGGGCTTGTAGTGTGGCTGCTTTTCGCTATTTTACCGAACCAGTCGAAGTGGAGCATCTCGTGGCCAAAGCAGGAATCGATTTAGGAGATACCTCAATTGGCATGCATATCAAACACGTCCAAGTACCGATTCGCCCAAGTATCCGCGAACTTGGCGGTGCACATGTAACTGCCCTTTATAGCCGACCAAAATACATCGGCGGCCCACGCGCAAAATATGAATAAAGGTTGTGAAGCGACTTGCTCAGCCACGAGCGGATAAGGTTGTCCGGAACGTCGGGAAAGTCCGCTCTACTTCAAAAGATATCGACTATTCAAAAGTTGTCATTCGTGTTAAGCTATAAAAAGAAAAGAAGTAGGTCAAGTATTTCTTCATAATAATGACATAAGTAGAGGACAAAAATGTTTAAACAATCTAGAAAAAATGGGAACTTTTATCTTATTGTTACGTTAATCATGATGGCAATCTTATTTTACAGTTCATCGCAAACTTATGAGCAACAATCTCAAATATCTTTGCTGACCAAACTATTAAAAGACGAGCCGCTACGTGACTGGTTGAGTAAGATTTCTTTTGATTATGCCGGTTCAACCGTGAGTATTGCACATTCGGGTTATTTTCATTTTGTGGAATTTTTTATTCGCAAAGCTGCTCACTTTACCACTTACTTTATTTTAGGTGGAAGTTTATTTTTAGGATTAAGCGCGAAATTAAATCTTGCTTGGCTGTGTGCCCCGGTTAGTGTTTTTGCGGCTTTGGGTTATGCGGCCAGCGATGAGTTTCACCAAATGTTAACCGGTGGACGGACACCATTATTCCAAGATGTGATGCTAGATGGTGCTGGAGCTTTATGTGCCGTAGTAATTGTATTGTTGTTTCGTGCATGGAAGAAAAGATAGCAAACTTTAAGCCCTTATCTTTGAAGTAAAGTCAGAGATAAGGGCTTATTTTATAGTTCAATGATTCGGTCGCACCGTTCTTTTAAGGCAGTCTCAAGATGGTGCGTAATCATTTGTTCACAAAACTATCAAACTTCTGGATGAACCTTTCAACAAAATTCTTATAGGAACTTTGTCAGATAAGGTTAAGATAATAATGCAGAAATATTAGGAGTAGTCTATACAGTCTATTTCATTGTACAATAGTTAAGTAAAGATTATTTTGCTTATTATTGTGTCTAATTTAGTTTAAATCTGAAAATAATCTGATGTTATGGTGAATTCGTTGATTTCAAGGAGTATTTATTTATGAAAAAAAGTGTTGACTGGCTGATTTTGCTGCTGTATGCGTTTGTTCTTTATCAAGTATACCAGATTTGTTTTAAAGGAGGGCTTAGAAGTAGACTGCCTCTTTTACTGATTTGCTTGGGGATACTCATTGTATTTTTGCTTGTAAAGTTGATTCTAAGAGGTCTTGGAAACTGGCCTTCTTTTAGTCGGATTCGCCTGATTACTTTTCTAGCAATTACGCTGTTTTTTGGTGGCTTGATTACTTATACAGGGATTCCTTATCATGGGCAACTCTCCTGGAAGATAATGCAACTCTTAAATGAGAAGCAAGTCGAATTCGTCCATCGTAATCTTTATCAGGATGGCGTATATGGTTTGTTAAAGGATATCAGGAAAAAAATGAACGTACCAGACACATTGTATGTGCTGGATGAATTTTCTGTGCAGTTTAAAAAGAATGGCACCATAACAAAGGTGGATGGTTTTTTATACGGACGCGATACTTCGGGAAAGGTTCAGACTTTTTTGCTTTCCTACGATGAAGCACAATCTAAAAAGCTCATTATTCAGATGAATGGCAAGGCAAACACTACTTTTGATGAAGCTGCCTCATTTGCGCCCTTACTTCAAATGTTCAATCAGGTGGATATTCGGGCAAAAATTTCTCCATTGACAGTTACAAATGATGCCGATGTATATGGCCTTCTTTACACTGGGAAACGCCAATTTACAACAGCAGAAGGTTTGGAATCCATAGACGAAAAAGGAAGAGAAGAACTGGCTAAACTCAACAATGGAGGAGCTGTCGAAGGTTTTGCCGTTTCCTTATTTATTCCACAGCGTGAAGATATTTCGCCTTTACGATTAATTCTGAATCCAAAATATCTTACGCCAGATTCAATCGATCAATCCCAAGAAAAGCAAATAATCAACCAATCACAGCAAAGCGAAACATGGACTACAGATTCACAGGATGGTAGTGTGTATTATTTTGTTCCTGAACAGAAATCTATTGGTTATCGCTTAAAAGTGGCAGATGCAGCAGCCGGATCTAGATACTATGTGCTAGAAAAAACAGAAGATAGCGGAACGCACTGGCAGATGATACATGAAAATCCGTTTGCTGGAGTAGCTGGTGTGGCAGAAGGGATCGAATTTTTTACGAGTGACTTTGGTTTTATCGGTGTGACAGGTGCTTCACAGACACATTCTCAAATATTTATGACCAAAGATGGCGGAAAAACATTTACAGAGGTACTTCTTCCCTTTAATCAATTGAAAGAAATGCCAGAAAAAGTAAAGACCTATGGATTGAAATTGGAGGATTTTCAATATCTTTCTATGCCATTTTATCAAGAGGGTAAACTGGTCATTCATGTATCTACAAGTGCCAGCGAGACAGAACACTTAAGCTTTTATTCTCAAGATGAGGGTGTTACATGGACTTTTGAAAATAAATGAAAAAACAGGTCAGAATGCATGTCATCTCTGGCCTGTTTGCTAATATTTTATTTTTCGCTGGTAAAGGTTGCTTCGAATACTTCGCCAATCAATTGTACTCTGATAAGATGATAGCTGTGGTTTGCTTGTGTAATCGTTTTAGGAATAGCTTTGAGGTCCGTGTATTTTTCGGTCCATTCGTCTTTTGCTTGCGTGTGATCAGTTTCAGGAATGAAGGTGGCTTCTAGCTGACTCTCGTTTTTTACGTCAACGGATAATAATTGCCACGTTTGCTTTTCCTCTGTTAAGGTTTTAGGAATATCACTTAGACTTTGATACGTTTTGCTGAGTGTTTGCGTGGTAGCCTGTTGCGTACTGGTTGTTGTCGAATTACTCAGGGCAGTACTTAAACTTGTCTTTTGGGTGCTTTCATGAGTTTCAGCAGATTTACTGGCAGTACTTTGGCAGCCTGTAAGTATAAAAAGTAAACCAATCGATAATAGGAATCTTAGAAATTGACGCATACCAATCACCTCTTGAATTGTCAGAATATTTATATAATTAATTGTAGCACATCATGAAAAAAGTAAATCAACATTGGTAGCGAATTCTAAAAAAAGAGCCACTCCACTTAGATCAGCTCTCTATACGATTATTTACTTTTTTCTGTTAAGTCACTTAGCCAACGAGTCAAGAACTGACCCTTAAAACCAAGCGCACCTAAAACGAAGACAACAACGACAATTTTTAATACATCTAACCACATAAAATCGCCTCCATTTCTTACCCTCATTATATCATGAAAAGGGCGGCTAGGATAGTAATTTCACTACTAATTGGGCGAAATCAGAATCGGCATTAAAGGGTGGCAAATAGTAAAAATGTTGGCCGCCAGCTTGTAAAAAGTACGCCTTATTTTCTTCTTCAAGTTCTTCAATGGTTTCCAGACAGTCCACGACAAATCCCGGCGCTACGACTAAGAGATTTTTGATTCCTTGTGTCGGTAGTTCTTTCATCAGGGCATCAGTAGCCGGAGTGAGCCATTTTCCGGGACCAAATTTGGATTGGAAACTTTCAAAATACTGAATAGGACCGACTTTTGCCATGATTTCTTGCGTGGTGCTATGACATTCATCTGGATAGGTGTCCCCTTTTTGTACATAGCTTTCAGGTAAGCCATGGTAAGAAAACAAAATGGCATCCACCTGATGATGGGTCAGGAAGTTTTTGATTTTTTCAGCAAAGTACTGAATATAATCGGGATGGTCATAATAAGAACGAATAAATCGCGTAGTAACAATTTTATCGCTCCCTTTAAAATAATTCATCACGCTATCAAATACCGAACCGACTGTGGTACCAGAATATTGTGGATACATCGGTACAATCGTCAAATCCGTTACCTTTTTGGCTAACATGGCATCTAGGGCGTCTTCAATACTTGGATCGCTATAACTCATAGCAAACCCGACCTCATAATTAGGTAAGAGTTGCGCTAAGTGTTCTTTTTGTGCTTGCGTATAATGAAGCAATGGAAACCCCTGGTCTGTATAAATTTGTTGATATAATTGTGCTGATTTTTTGGGACGCGTCTGTAAAATAATACCATTTAAAAGCGGCAACCAAAACCAACGCGGCATTTGAATTACTCGTGGATCGCTTAAAAATTTTTTTAAATACTTTTTCACATCTTTCACCTCAGGGCTTTTAGGGGTCCCAAGATTGATGATGAGTACACCTTTTTTCAAATTATTCACCTTTTCTACAATTGAATTACTGGACATAACAAAGAAATTATAGCATAATTTTGTTATAAATAAAGGCGAGGTGTGCGATATGGCGGAAAAGAAACAACGTAAGCTAGTCTCTGTTATTCTAAATATCCTGACAGTTGTTTTATTAGTTGTGGGCTTGGTTTTAGTTTTTAATAAGCCGATTCAAAAATATTTACTCCATCAAAAAATCAACAGCTATCAGGTGACGAAATTAGATAAAAAACAAGTGAAAGACAATGAAAAAGCTCGGGCAACTTTTGATTTTGATCAGGTCGAGCCGATTAGTTTAGAAGCAATTATGAAAAACCAAGTAAGTGCTAAAGATTTGCCGGTGATTGGTGGGATTGCCATTCCAAGTGTAAAAGTGAATTTGCCGATATTTAAAGGGTTAGCCAATGAAGTTTTGCTTTACGGAGCTGGGACGACAAGTGAGCAACAGAAGATGGGCGAGGGAAATTATGGCCTTGCTTCCCATCGAATGTTTGATGAAAGTTTGTTATTTACGCCGCTTGATCATGTGAAAGTGGGCGACAAAATTTATTTGACAGATTTATCTAAAATTTATGTCTACCAAGCGATTAACAATCAGCGCGTTTCTCCTGATCGGGTGGATTTGCTAGATGTGGTGCCAGGAAAACGCTTGGTAACACTGGTGACTTGTGGTGAAATGAGCGGGGAAACCAGACGCGTCATTCAAGGTGAATTAAAAGAAATTGTTGATTTTGACCATGGAACCAAAGCGATGAAAGAAGCCTTTGAGATGAATAGCAATCACTAAAAAAAGGATGTGTGGCAGATTGGGCAGACATGAGAAAACTCGTGCGTACCCACAGATGTGAAAATCAGTTAGTTTTAAAGACTTTCACAATCGTTGGGGCGAATTTTCAAAATGACTAGCTGCCAAACACAGATTAAAAAAAGATTGACTTTTGATGAGAATTGAGTGATAATGAAGTCGTAAATACGAGCGCTAAGTTAGCTGCTCCAAAAAGAAAGGACTGTTGTGCATTGGCTACTTTTGCTAAAAACAAGATAGATGCGTTATTAAACATAGAGTTTTGCACCATCAAATTTAGCAATCGTAGTAGGAAAGCCTAATAGCTGCAGTCATCATCCTATATATTTGCATGCAAAGATACTTACTCTTGTTGTTTAATAACAAAAGTAAGTATCTTTTTTTTAGGTCGTGAAGCGACTTGGTCAGCCACGAGCGTATAAGTTTGTCCAGAACGTCGGGAAAGTCCGAGAAGTAAAGACTTTCCCAGACGAGCTGGCTTATACGCCGAAGTGGCTAGTCGCTGAACGCCGATATTAAGGATGTGAGCTGGGTTGATCAGCTCCAAGCAGCTTGGTTATAAAAAATGCATTCGTTCAGAAAATACACGAGGAGGGATGTTTATGTTGCAGTTTCAAAACTTAACCTTAATCCACCAAAAAGACCAATTTCGTTTGGTAGATGGCTTAACGGGCGTTGTTCATGCGGGGGATAAGGTCGCTATTATCGGAGAAGAAGGAACGGGTAAGTCATCGTTACTAAAGTGGCTTTGTCGCTGCCCTGAAGTCAATGATTATTTAGAAGCGCAAGGCAGTTATCAATGTACCTTTCAGCAAATTGGGTATTTGCCGCAATTTTTACCTAGCAAAGATGAACCATTAAGTGTCTATGATTTTCTGTTTTGTGATTTAGATGCCAATGAAATTGATTATTCCTACTTAGCAAAGTTGGCGAGTGATTTTCAATTGGATCAAGATTTTCTATATTCAAGCCAAAAGATGGGTACACTTTCTGGTGGGCAAAAAATCAAAATCCAGCTAGTGAAAATTCTGTTACATCATCCGGATATATTGTTATTGGATGAACCTTCGAATGATTTAGATTATGAAAGTATCCAGTGGTTAGAACACTTTATTCGAACGAGTGATTTAGCAATACTTTATATTTCACATGATGTAGTGTTATTAAAAAATACCGCAACAAGCATCATTCATCTGGAAAAAATTGCGCATCAACAGCGTGCCGTCGTCCATTTTGTCAAAGAAGATTACCAAACCTATATTGAACAAAGAAAAAGTGCGGCAGATAAACAGTTGCAAATCGCTCTTAAGCAACGAAGCGAAGATAAAAAACGTAATGCTCAACTCCAGCAGGTCAAGCAAAAGGTCCAACATCAATTGCGAACCACTAAGTTGGATACGAAGGGGCGGTTGTTAGCGAAAAAAATGGCGAGTTTAAAATCTCGTGAAAAACGATTTGAAAAAGAGCGCGCTCAATTTACCGAAATGCCGCAACAAGAAGAGGTAATTGGTTTAAAATGGCAGACTGTTCAAGCGGTGCCTTCTAGTAAGCCACTCATTCACTTAGAAAATGATCAGCTTAAAGTCGCGGATAAAATATTGGTTGAGCAGATTGATTTTACGTTTTTTGGTCAAGAAAAAGTAGGTATCGTGGGCAATAATGGGATTGGTAAGAGCCTATTCTTACACAAAATCGCTGAAATGCTACAAAAGCGAACCGATATTCAAATGAAGTATATGCCACAAAATTATTTTGAAGCGTTGGATACCACGCAAAGTCCTGTCGCATATTTGTTATCCCAAACCAAGCAAGATCAAGCAACAGTGATGACTTATCTGGGTAGTTTGCAGTTTTTTGTTCAAGAGATGCAGCGCCCTATAGCCTATCTATCTGGCGGTCAAAGGGCAAAATTGGTGATTTTAGGCCTACTTTTATCCCAAGCTAATGTATTATTGCTAGATGAACCGACGCGTAATTTATCGCCAACTTCCAACCAAGTCTTAACACAACAACTTCAGCAATATAACGGCGCCTTGCTGACGGTATCGCATGATCGTTATTTTCTAGAACAGGTTTGCGAGAAAATCTATCAACTTGATAAAACCGGCTTACAGCGTATCTTTTAAGCAAATATAAAATTTAAGCATATGTTAAAACTTTTTTGGGGAAAATGTGGTATGATAATTGATACAGAAAGTAAATAGGGGAAGAGTGTTTATATGCCAGAAGTTTCAAATAGAAGAAAACGTCATAAAAAAAATAAAAATACCAAACTCATCCTTGGCTCCATTGCTGCTGTTGGGATTGTAGCAGTCGGCGGCTATGCACTGGGCAGCAATTATTATTCAAAACATTTTTTACCTAACACCCAGGTAGAAGCCGTTGAAATTAGCAATATGTCCTTGGAGCAAGCACAAAAAACCGTGGATGATCAACATAAAAATCAATCCTTCCAAATTAAGTTAGACAATCAAGTGCTTAAAGAAATCAAGAAGTCTGACTTTGGGATGGAATCAAATTCAAAAGCGACTTTGGAATCTATCTTAAAGGCGCAAAATCCTTGGTCTTGGGGTGGATCATTCTTTTCAAGTAAGAAAGCCACTGCGAATAAAACAACTTTTAACCAAGAAGTGTTAACACAACAGTTAAATAGCTTAAAGACTGAGCTAGATCAAGTCAATCAAGGGCGTACGCAAACACAAGACGCCGGAATTGCCAGAGAGGCTTCAGGTTTTGTGATTACGCCAGAAGTTCAAGGAAATAATTTCAATGTAGACCAAGCGATGAAGGCCATTGAAAAAGGTTTAAAGAGTGGTCAGACATCTGTCAGCTTAAATGATTTTATTCAAAAACCAAGCGTAACTTCTAAAGATGCGCACTTACAAGAAGAATTAAACACTGTGAATAAAGTGATTCAAGTTCAAGCTAATTATTCGATTAATGGCACCACTTTCCAAATTCCAACTGAACAAATTGCGGATTGGGTGACTTATGAAAATAAACAAGTAACGTTGAATCAAGAAAAAGTGCAAGCATATGTGCAACAATTGGCCAATCAATACAATACTAGCACGAACCCAACAAGTTTTAATAGTACAAAACGTGGCACAGTGAGCGTACCATCGGGAACGCTAAGTTGGAGTATCCAAGTGGCAGATGAAGCCGCCGCCCTTACTGAACAAATTTTAGCTGGAGAAAACTTCACGCGCTCACCAATTACAAAAGGGAGTGCTAAAGCGAGTCAACCACTTGTAGGGAACACCTATATCGAAGTAGACTTAACAAATCAACACATGTGGTACTACAAAGATGGTGCTGTAGTCATTGAAACGGATGTCGTCACAGGGAAACCAACGACCCCTACACCTAAGGGAGTCGACTACATCTGGAAGAAAGAACGCAATGCAACTTTACGTGGTACCAATGATGATGGTAGTAAATACGCAAGTCCAGTAAGTTACTGGATGCCAGTGGATTGGACGGGAGTCGGTATTCATGATTCTGATTGGCAACCTGCTTATGGGGGCGATTTATGGAAAACCCGTGGCTCTCATGGCTGTGTGAATACACCACCTAGTGTGATGGCGCAACTATTCAATGCGGTTGAAGTCGGTACACCAGTAGTGATTTTCTAAAATAATAATAGGCACCTACTTATGGTATTTGCTCCATAAGTAGGTGTTTTTTTGTTAGAAATATAAAAAACGCCTATCCTGAAGAATCAAGATAGACGTTTTTTACTTATCTATATTTAGTGCTTATTCAGCATCTAATTTAGCAAATGCTTCATCAATGATTTCTTTTAATTGTTTAGCAGAAGCATGCATACGTTCACGTTCACCATCAGTTAATGGGATTTCGATAACTTGTTTGATACCTTTTGCATTGATTACAGCAGGGGCACCGATGAAGATATCTTCTAAGCCATATTCGCCGTCCATGTAAACAGATAATGGTAATACCGCATTTTCATCATCTAAGATAGCTTTAGTGATACGTGCTAAGGCAACA
This sequence comes from Enterococcus cecorum, assembly GCF_052119425.1. Lineage (GTDB taxonomy): Bacteria > Bacillota > Bacilli > Lactobacillales > Enterococcaceae > Enterococcus_E > Enterococcus_E cecorum_C. Next base: position 18,927 of record NZ_JBQKFH010000011.1, on the reverse strand, counting down.
GCGATACCGTAGAAAGTAGCACCTTTTTTCTCAATGATTGTGTAAGCAGCATCACGAACGCTGAAGAATAAGTCAACGATTTCTTCTTCGTTGATGTCAGGATGGCTTTTAACCCAATCGTAAATTTGTAAACCAGCAACGTTAGCGTGAGACCATACTGGGAATTCTGAATCTCCGTGTTCACCTAAGATATAAGCGTGAACGTTACGAGCATCAACACCTACTAATTCAGCAAGTGCTTGACGGAAACGAGCTGAGTCTAATGAAGTACCTGAACCGATAACACGTTCTCTTGGGAAACCTGAGAATTTCCATGTTGAGTAAGTTAAGATATCTACTGGGTTAGCAGCGATTAAGAAAATACCGTTGAAACCTGAGTTAACGATTGATGTTACGACTTCACGGTTGATTTTTAAGTTTTTGTGTACTAAGTCTAAACGAGTTTCACCTGGTTTTTGAGGGGCACCCGCAGTGATGACTACAAGATCAGCATCATGTGCATCTTCATAAGTTGCTGAATAGATTGTTTTTGGAGAAGTGAAAGCTAAAGCGTGAGATAAGTCAATGGCATCTCCTTCAGTTTTTGCTTTGTTAATATCAACAATCCCAACTTCTTGAGCAATATTTTGAGTAACTAACGCAAATGCATAACTAGAACCTACAGCACCGTCTCCAACTAGAATAACTTTTTGATGTTTCTTTTCGTTTGACATCTTGTGTACCAATCCTTCCAAAGATTTTTATTTCTATGTCTATGCTACCATTTTCACGAAGATTTGTCATTACTTTTTTCAAAAAATGTAACAGAATTTTGAACTGTTTTTATGCAAATGTTTTCTTTGGCTTTAAATCGGCTTTGTTCAATTGTGAAAATATACACTAAAATGAGAAAAATTCTCATTCTTCGTTCGTTGCTTCACGAACAAGAAGGAAAAGGAGATAAAAAAGGTCGTTTCTTGATTTTTATGTGTTTGAAAGTAAGGTTCAAGATTGTTTGTTGCGATAGATGAAAAGGATAGAGAATGATATTTTGCTAGCATATAATGAAAAAACACTCTTTTCATTTTTATGTTTTTATTTTCATAGAGTGGTACAGATGAGAAAATTCAGTTTTGGTGTTTTTCGTAAATGATTTTCATAAAAATAGAAAACAAAAATCACGAAATATTCGCTATCATTCGGAAGTGTGCTATACTGAATAGGCAAAGCTATTGATTTTTTTGACAATTAATAGTAGGATAATGAAGATTTTTTGTTAAATTTGAAAGGAAAATATTCATGAAAATGATTGTAGGCCTGGGAAATCCGGGAACAAAATATGAAAAAACCAAGCATAATGTCGGCTTTATGGTTATTGATGAATTGGCAAAAAAACATCAGGTAACCTTTAAAAAGAATGCCTTCCAAGCCTTGGTCGGCGAGTATTTTGAAAATGGGGAAAAGATTCTACTCGTGAAGCCGCAAACCTTTATGAATGAGTCAGGAAAAGCAGTTGGACCGTTGATGACTTATTTCAATATTTATCCAGAAGAGCTAGTGATTGTTTATGATGATTTAGATTTGACACTAGGGAAGATTCGTCTGCGTCAAAAAGGAAGCGCTGGGGGTCATAATGGGGTCAGAAGTGTGATTTCACATCTGAATAGTCAAGTTTTTAACCGCATCAAAGTCGGAATTGCTCGGCCAAAACAAAATCAGACGGTCATTCACCATGTATTGACCAATTTTGATAAGGATGAACAGCCTGTTATCAACCAAGCGATGGATAAAACAGTCGAAGCTCTGGAATATTTTATCCAGACCAATGATTTTATGAAAACCATGAATCAATTTAATTAATCATCAGCCATTTTTACTGATAAAAAAGTAAAAGTGGCTAAGTCTGTTTCAAAAATAACATGAAGGAAGGATTTTAATGAGTTTAGCAAGAATCGTCGGAAAAGATCCGGCCATTGCGTCTTGGCAAGCAGGATTACAAGAAAGCTTATCGCGCCAACTGGTCTTAGGGTTAGCAGGTTCGGCCAAGACTTTAGCTTTAATCGATACATTTCAACAGCTAAAAAAATCAATTGTGATCATCTGTCCTAACTTGTTTTATGCCAACCAGTTAGCCGATGATTTACGTACGCAGATAGATGAAGTGTTTGTGTTCCCGGTGGATGAAGTACTATCTGCGGAGATGGCTTTTGCGTCCCCTGAAGCGAAAAGTCAGCGTGTCGCTACGTTAAATGCGATTAGCTCAGGGCAAAAAGGAATTTATATTTTGCCGGTTGCAAGTTTAAGAAAAGCTTTGCCAGCAAAAAGTACTTGGCAAGATAGTCATCTCGCTTTAAAAATCGGGGCAACCTTGGATTTAGAAGCTATCACGCAAAAATTAACTTTAATGGGCTATACAAGAGAGCAAATGTTAGCCAAACCAGGTGAATTTAGTATTCGTGGCAGCATTATTGATATTTATCCGCTTGACCAGACTTATCCATGCCGTATCGAATTATTTGATGATGAGATTGACTCTTTACGTTTATTTGATGTAGAAACCCAACGTTCGATTGAAAAGATTGAGGAAGTCTTGATTTCGCCGACGAGTGAGTATGTATTTCTTCCGCAAGATTTTATCCGCGGAATTGAAAAAGTAGAAAAGTTATTACAAAAGCGCCTGGCCGTAACTAAGCATGAAGAAGATCAAGTGCGTTTAACCGAGTATTTCCAAGAGTTGATGGAACGCTGGCGCCATTTGGAAGCCACTGATGTCGTTCATTACTATGTTGATTTACTTTACGACAAGCCAGTCACGATTTTAGATTACTTTAGCGATGAGCATTACTTTATCGTGGATGACTATGCCCGTGTAATGGAATCAGCCCGTCAGTTAGAGCAAGAAACGATGGAATGGGTAGCCCAAAAATTAGAAGAAATGCGCATTTTTTCAAGCCAAGAATTTTTCCGGGAAATCCAGCCACTCTTAACCAAACACAAGGCGCCAACTACCTTTTTCTCCCTTTTCCAAAAAGGGATGGGTAATTTGCGTTTCAAGGCGATTTGTCAGGTACAATACCGTCCGATGCAGCAATTCTTTGGACAAATGGGCTTGTTGAAGGCAGAAGTAGACCGCTTTGAACGCCAACAACAAACCGTCCTCTTTTTAGTCAGCAGCACGACCCAACAAGAAAAGTTGATGCAAGCCTTTAAAGAGCACGAAATTTATGCGGTAGAAACCACACCGGAGAAGATTTTTACTAACCGTAGTCAGATAATTGTTTCTGAGCTACAAGCTGGTTTTGAATTGCCAGAAAGTCATTTGGTGGTGATTAGCGAGCGTGAAATCTTCCAAAAAGTCGCAAAAAAACGAGCACGCCGTCAAAATATTACCAATGCCGAACGCTTAAAGAGCTATAACGAATTAAAAGTGGGCGATTATGTCGTTCATGCCAATCACGGTATCGGGAAGTATCTAGGATTGCAGACTTTGGAAGTAGATGGCGTCCACCAAGATTACATGACCATTCAGTACCAAAATGATGATAAATTGTTTATCCCGGTGACGCAGCTGAACTTAATTCAAAAGTATGTCTCTTCAGAATCTAAGCAACCTAAGATTAACAAATTAGGTGGCAGCGAATGGACCAAGACCAAGCGTAAAGTTGCCAAAAAGATTGAAGATATTGCTGATGATTTGATTGAGCTATATGCCAAACGAGAAGCGCAAAAAGGCTATGCGTACCAACCAGATGATGGCTATCAACGAGAATTTGAAGATGCTTTTGCTTATTCAGAGACACCGGACCAATTAAAGAGTGCCGCTGAAATCAAAAAAGATATGGAAAAAGCAAAACCAATGGATCGCTTGTTGGTGGGAGATGTCGGCTTTGGTAAGACAGAAGTAGCTTTGCGTGCAGCCTTTAAAGCCATTAAAGAAAGTAAGCAGGTCGCCTTCTTAGTGCCTACTACGATTTTGGCACAGCAACACTACGAGACGATTTTGGAACGTTTTGAAGGATTTCCAGTAAATGTTGGCTTGCTGAGTCGTTTTAGAACCAAAAAGCAACAAAACGAAACCATCGAACAGCTTAAACATGGACAAATTGACATTATCGTTGGCACCCATCGTTTGCTTTCTAAAGACGTGACTTTTAGTGATTTAGGTCTGATAGTCATTGATGAGGAACAACGCTTTGGAGTCCGTCATAAGGAACGTTTGAAACAATTGCGTACCCAAGTGGATGTGTTAACCTTAACTGCCACGCCTATTCCGCGAACGTTGCATATGTCGATGTTAGGTGTGCGTGATTTATCAGTGATTGAGACGCCACCTGCCAATCGCTATCCTATTCAAACTTATGTGATGGAGTATAATGCCGGGGCGATTCGTGAAGGCATTATGCGTGAGATGGCTCGAGGCGGCCAGGTCTTTTATCTATATAATCGGGTGGAGAGTATCGAAAGCAAAGTAGCAGAACTCCAAGCTTTAGTTCCTGATGCTCGGATTGCCTTTGCGCATGGACAGATGACAGAAGTTCAGCTAGAAAATACGCTATTTGACTTTATTGAAGGCCAATATGATATTTTGGTCACGACAACAATTATTGAAACTGGGGTCGATATTCCAAATGCCAATACGTTATTTGTCGAAAACGCCGATTATATGGGGCTTTCTACCTTGTATCAATTGCGTGGTCGAGTGGGCCGTAGTAATCGTGTAGCCTATGCGTACTTTATGTATGAACAGCAAAAAATCTTAAATGAAGTCAGTGAAAAGCGACTCCAAGCAATCAAGGACTTCACTGAGTTGGGTTCTGGCTTTAAGATTGCGATGCGTGATTTATCGATTCGTGGTGCGGGTAATTTATTAGGTGCGCAACAACACGGCTTTATCGATTCAGTCGGTTTTGATATGTATTCGCAAATGCTAGCTGAAGCGGTCAATCGCAAGCAAGGGAAAAATACCCAATTGGAAAAAACGATGGTCGAAATCGATTTGGGCTTGGATGCGTACTTACCAACGAGCTATATTGAAGATGAACGGCAAAAAATCGAGATTTATAAACGGATTCGCGAGTTGGATAGTCAAGAAGCACTGGACGAGTTACAAGATGATTTACTCGATCGCTTTGGAGAATATCCAGATGAAGTCGCGCATTTATTAGCAGTCGGTGAGTTAAAAATGAATGCAGAACGTGCCTTAGTAGAAGCTGTGAAAAAACAAGGACTAGCTGTCAAAATTACCTTGAGCAAAGTCGGCACGCAGCAATATGTGGTGCAAGATTTGTTTAAAGCATTAACGGCTACCAAATTAAAAGCAAATATGAACCAAGCCAAAGATAAGATGGAAATCACTTTAAGCTTGACACCAAAAATGCCGGCGATGGTCTGGCTGATGGAATTAAATCAATTTATGCAAGCTTTACGTGACATAAAATACGAAAAACAAGTCGCACAAAAACAAACAGATGTGCAGAATTGAGGATCCAATGTCCGATAAAAGTATGAAACAATTACTCAAAGGGGCGTTTATATTAACATTTGCGGCCTTTTTATCAAAAATCTTAAGTGCGGTTTATCGCGTTCCTTTCCAAAACTTTGTGGGTGATTTGGGCTTTTATGTCTATCAGCAAGCTTACCCCTTTTATGGAGTAGCGATGACTTTGGCGTTAACAGGCTTTCCGCAATTTTTATCCAAGTTTTTAGCGGAAAGTCCAAATGATTTAGAAAAACAGAAAAAAGCAGCGAAAATCTTTCCACTATTGGTGATTTTATCTTTTACGATGGCGATTGGTTTGCTGCTACTGAGTCCACTGCTTGCCAGATGGATGGGCAATGAACGATTAACTGGTGTGTTGATGGTGAGTGCCTGTACCTTTTTCTTAGTACCGTTGCTTTCTATTTATCGTGGCGCTTATCAGAGTGAATTGGCGATGCTAGCTAGTGGGGTCTCCCAGGTATATGAGCAGCTGATTCGCGTACTCATCATCATTTTGGCAGCTTTGGGATTTTCTTTCGGGTATTTTGATGTCTACCAGACGGCACAATGGGCGATGACAGGCTCAGTGATTGGTGGGATAATTGCCTTATGCATTTTAAAGAAATATCAAAAGCAACAGTTATCTTGGCTACACTTTGCTTGGCCGTCTGTGGCACAAATCAAAGAACTTTTCCAAACCGAACGCTATCTGTTATCACGCTTAATAATTGAAGGTGGCTTACTTACGCTTTATACCGGACTATTGATTGTCTTTCAGTTAGTGGATAGCTTTACAGTTGCGAACGGATTGCATCAGGCGGGGCTTTCTATGCTTGAGGCGCAAAATTTAAAAGGCATTTACGACCGTGGTCAACCTTTTGTACAATTAGGCTTAGTCGTTTCAACCGCTTTGTCTGCGAGTTTTCTGCCTAATCTGACCCGTTATCAGATGCAAGAGAAGGAATTTTCTCACCTACGTTCTAGTAAGATGTATTTGCGTTTGATAGCTACCTTGGCGAGTGCGGCTACCGTGGGGCTGATTTTAATCTTACCTTTGATGAATAAAGCCTTGTTTAGAGACACCTTAGGAAGTAGCGCCTTGAGTATTTTTGCTATTGCGATTTTTATGATGTCGATGATTCAGAGTTACCAAGCCATTGAACAAAGCAAAAATCATTTTCGACCGGCTTTTTATGCTGTTGTAGGTGCGATTGTGCTAAAAATGATTTTATCTTATCCGCTCACGATTTTCTTTTCGATTAATGGTGCGAGTCTTTCCACCATTCTTGCTTTAGGATATGCTTTGGGCTATTTTATGCTAAAGACAAGTCGTGTAGTCAATGGATTTTGGAAAGAAGATCAATTTGTGCTAAAATTAGCTGTGTGTTTATTAGTGATGACGATAGGGTTAATCGGTTATCTACAGCTTTTACCGACTGACTTATCGCGGCTGGCTTCATTAGCGGTATGTATTCTCGGCGTGATAATTGGTGCGACATTATTTTTAGTAACAGCTTTAAAAGTCCGCTTATTGACGATTCGTGAGTGGCTCTTATTACCAAAAGGAAAACAAATTTTAGTATTAATGCGAGGGAAAAAATGAGATTAGATAAATTTTTAAAAGTATCCAGAATCATTAAACGTCGCTCTGTTGCCAAGGAAGTAGCAGATAAAGGACGAATTCAAATTAATGGCAAATTAGCCAAATCAAGTAGCACGTTAAAAGTCGGCGATGTATTGCAAATTCAATTTGGCAATAAAACGCTTGAAGTCAAAGTGCTCGCTTTGCAAGATTCTACAAAAAAAGAAGATGCAAGTAAGATGTATGAAATTCTTTCTGAAAAACGCATAGAAGCTTAAAAAGAAAATGGTCTTTCTCTAAAAAAGAGGAAGGCTATTTTTTGTCTGACTTTCAATTTAGCTATCTAGACATTGTTTTTAGATATTGGTATAATTGACAAGTATGAAAGAATCAATAGGAGGCAAGGGTGTTGAAAAAGGCAAAAAAAGATAATGTACATATGTTGGATAATGCTGCAACCAAACAATTTCATGCAAGCACTAACTATACACAGCGACAGTTAATCTTTCGCAGACGTCGTTTGACCCTCCTGTTCACGATTGCCTTTATTTTGTTTGCTAGTGCAGGTGTGGCGCTTTTCAAAGATCAAATGCGTTTGCGTGAATTAAAGACTTACGCACAAGAAACAAAGGAAAAGAATAAAACGACTAAGGAAGAAAAGGCTGCTCTAGAAAAAGAAGTGGCGCAATTAAAAGACGATGACTATGTGGGTAAACTTGCTAGAAGTCGTTATTTTTATACAAAAGAAGGAGAGCTAGTTTATGTGTTGCCGGAGACTAGCGATTCAAATGATTAAGGATCCATCGTGCAAGTCACGTTGAATTATATACAAGGGTTATATTAGGAGGAACTATTTTTTTATGTCAATCGAAGTTGGAGCAAAACTACCAGGAAAAGTATCAGGAATTACCAATTTTGGTGCTTTTGTAGATTTGGGAAAGGGAAAAACCGGCCTAGTGCATATTAGTGAAGTTTCAAATGGTTTCGTCAAAGACATTAATGAAGTACTCAAAGTTGGCGATGAAGTGACTGTTTTGGTAACTGCTATAGGCGAAGATGGGAAGATTGGTTTATCCATTCGTAAAGCAATTGACAAGCCAAAAGAAGAAAAGAAGGAACATTCACACAAAAAACCATTTAACAAAAATCATAATGGCCGCAAAGAAAATGCACCTAAGCAAGACTTCGATGCGCTGATGAGTTCATTCTTAAAGGATAGCGATGATCGCCTAGCTTCTTTACGCCGCAATACAGAAGGCAAACGCGGTGGACGTGGCGGACGTCGTAGCTAATTCAAATTATTATTTCTAAGCATCAGTTAAGTACTCATTATTCCAGACGAGACTTAATTGATGCTCGTTTTATTATAAGGTCGTGAAGTAGCTCGGAAAGCCTCGAAGAAATTTATGTGCTTACCTACCGCTGAGAAAATCGGATGAAAGGGGATTTTCTCAAGCGGGAGGGCGAACTTCACAATGTCTAGCTGTTGAACGCCGAGTTATAAGGATGTGAGCCGGGTCGATTAGCTCCAAGCAGCTAAGGTTGTCCGGAATGTCGGGAAAGTCCGAGTGATGTCGCCAAATAAGGAAAGGGGTGTGCTATGGATTTAGCCAAACAATTCTATCAACATTGTCAAAAAAATGCTTTTTTTAAGCCCGGTGATCGGATATTAATTGCTGTATCTGGTGGCGTGGATTCGATGGTCTTGCTTGATTTGATGCAGCGATGTTTTGCAAAAATCCCAATGGCGGTGGTGCATTTTAACCATCAACTAAGAGAAAGTGCAGCGATAGAACAAGCCTTTATAAAAGAATATTGCCGAACACACCAATTACCTTTCTTTACGGCAAATTGGCAAGAAAAAACGACCACAAATCTTGAAGCGCAGGCAAGAAAAGCAAGATATCGTTATTTTGCCCAAGTGATGAAAGCACAAGGATTTACTTGTCTATTAACGGCCCACCATGGCGATGACCAACTGGAAACCATGCTGATGAAGTTAGTCAAGTACGGTAATTTTCAAAATCTAGCTGGTATGAAAGCCAAAAGTGTGCTTCCTGAGACCGACTTGCCATTGTACCGTCCTTTACTATTTACGGATAAAAAGACACTTTATGATTATGCGCACGAAAAGCGATTAACCTATTTTGAAGATGAAACCAATCAAAGTCTTGCCTATGCGCGTAATCGTATGCGTCATCAGGTACTGCCAGTGCTAAAAGGCGAAAATCCGCAAGCGTTAAACCAAGTGGCGCGTTTGGGTGAGCAGCTGCACTTTTTACAGGAAATCTTGGAAGAAATGCAAGATACATGGTATGATACACTTGTCAGACAAAGGTACGATACTTATCAGATTTTGCTTGAACCCTTTTTGCAACTCACACCGGCGAAACGCTATTTTGCTTTACAGGGGATTTTTCATCGCTTATCACTTAAAGCGCAGATTCCCTTAAAAGAAGCCCATGTAGCGCAAGTGTTAGACCTACTTGCCGAGAAGCGCCTTACTTTTGTACTCTCGGTAGAAAACCAGTGGCAAATTCAAGCCAGCCAAGACAAGCTAATCATTGCGCGTCAAAAAGAAAAAGTGACGAGTCAAGATTTTTGCTACACGCTCAAAGTGGGCGAGTCAATCATGATTGATGAAAATCGTTGGGTGGGCTTGTTTGTCGCAGGGGAGGAAAAAATTCCCAAAAAAGTCAAACATTTCTCAGAATTTCGCCATGAATTTTTGGCAGAATTAAATCCGGTTTTAACGTTACGCCCGAGAAAACCTGGGGATAAAATCGCGTTAAGTGCAAGTTTAACAAAAAAGGTTCGGCGGTATTTTATTGACGAAAAGATGCCGACAGCACAAAGAATGCAGGCAATTGTGGTCTTAGATGCGTCAAAAAATATCATGAGTTTGCTTCCTTTTGTGAATTCTTATTTGAGTATTGATGCTAAAACTGATAAAATACGTTACATACTGGTCTATCGATACATAGAGTAGCATTTAAGGAGGATAAGGTCATGTTGATGAATGACATTGAAAAAGTATTGATTACAAAAGAGCAAATCGCCGCTCGTTGTGAAGAACTAGGTAAGGAATTACAAGAAAAATTTGCAGGAAAAACTCCTTTAGTCGTAGGTGTCTTAAAAGGGGCTGTTCCTTTTATGGCGGATATTATTCGTGCGATGGATAGCCATGTGGAAATCGACTTTATGGATGTTTCAAGTTACGGAAATGCCTTAGTGTCATCTGGTGAGGTCAAAATTGTGAAAGATCTTGATACCAATGTAGAAGGCCGTGACATGTTAATCGTGGAAGATATTATTGATAGTGGTCGTACTTTGGCATATTTAGTAGACCTATTCAAATATCGTAAAGCAAATTCGATTACCATTGTGACCCTTTTAGACAAACCAGAAGGACGCGCGGTGGATATCGAAGCTGATTATGTTGGCTTTGATGTGCCGAATGAATTTGTGGTCGGCTATGGTTTAGATTACTGCGAACGTTATCGTAATTTACCTTATGTTGGGGTATTAAAACCTGAAATTTATCAAACAAATGAGTAAAAAAATATTGATACTTATGTTAAAATATATAGGTCAATAAAAGACAAACAAGGGCAAGGAGGAGCTCGATGAACAGAAAAAATAATAATGGTATGTTAAAAAATACCTTATATTACATCCTTGTGCTTCTTGCAATGGCGGGGATTTTAATCTTCTTTGTCGGCAATGGTAGCAGTCAGTCACCATCGATTGACTACTCGAAATTTACTGAGCAATTAGAAGACGGTAAAATCAAGTCATTTTCCGTACAACCGGCAAATGGCGTCTACAAAATTAGCGGGAAATACAAAGATGAACAAACAGTAAGTAATAACAGTGGACTTTCGATTCTAGGTTCAACTAGCACGAAGTCAACGAGTTTTACAACGATTGTCTTGCCAAATGATTCCACATTAAGTGAAATTACATCTTTGGCAGCAACACATAACGTAGATACAACCATTAAGGAAGAATCTAGCAGCGGTGTTTGGATTTCATTCTTAATTAGCATGGTGCCGTTTGTCATCATGATATTCTTCTTCTACATGATTATGGGTCAACAAGCCGGTGGTGGCGGTGGTGGCCGTGGCGTGATGAACTTTGGTAAATCAAAAGCCAAAGAAGCCGATAAAAAAGCCAACCGCGTGCGTTTCTCTGACGTAGCTGGGGCTGAAGAAGAAAAACAAGAATTAGTCGAAGTGGTGGAATTCTTAAAAGATCCACGTCGCTTCTCAGCATTAGGTGCACGTATTCCAGCTGGGGTGTTACTAGAAGGACCTCCAGGAACCGGTAAAACTTTATTAGCCAAAGCAGTTGCCGGTGAAGCAGGCGTACCATTTTACTCTATCTCTGGTTCAGACTTTGTAGAAATGTTTGTCGGGGTCGGAGCAAGTCGTGTACGTGATTTATTTGATACTGCGAAGAAAAACTCACCAGCCATTATCTTTATCGATGAAATTGATGCAGTGGGTCGTCAACGTGGTGCTGGTATGGGTGGCGGACATGATGAACGTGAACAAACCCTTAACCAATTGCTTGTTGAAATGGATGGTTTCAGTGGAAATGAAGGCGTAATCGTCATTGCTGCTACCAACCGTTCAGACGTCTTGGATCCAGCGTTATTGCGTCCAGGCCGATTTGACCGTCAAATTTTAGTCGGTCGTCCCGATGTCAAAGGTCGTGAAGCTATTTTACGCGTCCATGCGAAAAATAAACCATTGGCTGATGACGTCGACTTGAAAGTAATCGCCCAACAAACACCAGGATTTGCCGGGGCTGATTTGGAAAACGTCTTAAACGAAGCGGCTTTAGTGGCTGCCCGTCGTAATAAAACGAAAATCGATGCTTCTGATATTGATGAAGCTGAAGACCGCGTGATTGCTGGTCCTGCTAAGAAAGACCGCGTCATTAGTAAACGTGAGCGCGAAATGGTGGCCTATCACGAAGCCGGACATACCATTGTTGGTTTAGTGCTTTCTCGTGCGCGTGTTGTACACAAGGTAACGATTATCCCTCGTGGACGCGCCGGTGGTTACATGATTGCTTTACCAAAAGAAGATCAAATGTTGTTAACCAAAGACGATATGTTCGAACAAATTGTTGGTCTATTAGGTGGACGTACAGCTGAAGAAATTATCTTTGGTGTTCAATCTACCGGGGCTTCCAATGACTTTGAACAAGCCACAGCCTTAGCGCGCAGCATGGTGACTGAATATGGTATGAGTGACAAGCTTGGACCTGTGCAATACGAAGGTAATCATCAAGTCTTTATTGGTCGTGATTATGGTCAAACTAAAGCATATTCTGAACAAATTGCTTATGAAATTGACCAAGAAGTTCGCCGTATCTTGATGGAAGCTCATGATAAAGCACGTGAAATCATCGAAACGCATCGTGACAAACATAAATTAATTGCTGAAAAATTATTAGAGTTTGAAACATTAGATGCTAAGGCAATCAAGTCCTTGTTTGAAACAGGGAAAATGCCTGCACAAGATGAATCTGAATTTCCAAGTGAAAAAGCGCAAAGTTATGAAGAAGCAAAACGTGCCCTAGAAGAACGTGATGCGAAAAAACAAGCGCAATCTGATGAAGATACGACAATCACACCAGATGATACAACTGAAGAATAAGAAAAAAGCGACTGATTCTAGCAATCGGTCGCTTTTTTTAATTGTGGGTAATTAGAAAAGAGAAATGAAAAGGTTCAATTTGGTTTTTATCTTAAAATTCACTGTCTATAGTTGCTCATTGTTTTTTTACATAAAATGTCGCTCTTCCTTTACCATGTCTTTCAATGTATTCTTCTTCAGTAAGTTTTTTAAGCATATTTTCAATTGTTGCTCTTCCTACGCTAGGCACTAATTCCATAATATCACTCTTTGTAAACTTCCCTAATTTGCTATCAACGGCATTTCTCACAAGGGTTATTGTAGGTGTTTTTTCATCTACATAATCTACTCTTTCTTCAAAGTCAATGTAAGCGGCTAATATTGTTCTAAGGATATACTTGATAAATGGTAGAGGATTATCCTTATTTTCAGACCAACCGATTCCGCTTTTTTCTAAAGATACGTAATAGCTATCTTTATTTTTTTCTATTTTACTTTCTAAACTGATATATTTTCCAATAAAATATCCTTGTCTATAAAGAAGGAGTGTGGTTAATAATCGACTCATTCTTCCGTTGCCATCATTGAAAGGGTGGATGCATAGAAAATCATGAATAAAAATTGGGATTAGAAGGAGTGAATCTATTTCTTTTCTATCAAGAGCCCTGTTTAATTCGTTACAAATTTGTTCTACTGCAGCGGGCGTTTCGTATGGAGATAAAGGTTTAAATATTTCGATGGTATGACCATTTGCATCTTTTCCTACAATAGTATTCTGAGTGTTCTTATATCGGCCACCTATACCTTTCTCACTATACTTAAATAGATTTCTATGAAGTTGTAAAATATAGTTACTATTAATTGGGATGTATTCATAGCTTTCGTGGATTGTATTGAGCACATCTCTATATCCTAGAATTTCTTCTTCATCTCTATTTTTAGGTGTTGTTTTTTGATTCATCAATTCCTTAATTCTTACTGATGTCGTAACAATACCTTCAATTTTGTTAGAATCCTCTACACTTTGAATTTTAGCAATTTCCACTAATTTATCTAAAACAGCAGGCTTTCTTTGAAGAAAAAGTTCTTGTTTTCCCTTATGTTCATGAATTTGGGTGAGGAGATTTACAACTTCGCTATCCCACTTCATACTTGCTAGATTTTCATAATTAAAAATTCTCATTCGCCTACCTCCTTCACTTTTCGCCTAATTATAACTCTATTTTAGGCGATTGTTAAGGTGTTAGGCGATTATGGAGGGAAATGTATGATCAAGCAAGTAATTCGACTTTGTTATAGCGAATAATTTAGGGATTTTACCGCTATTTGATGGGCTGGATGAATACTTTATGGTGAAAAACTAAAACCTGAATCCACTGAACTTTCTGGAGTCATGTAAGATGCAATGGCGTTTGGAAATGAGTAGAGAATAGCCCCCGTGCTGTTCTCTTTTTGCAATTAAACTTTAAATTTGAATTTTTCCCGTGAATTCGGTATTATCTTTAGGTATCGAGGAAAAAGTGAAAAGAGCCAAAGGAGGAGAAAAATGGCTGATTATTTAGTAAAAGCGCTGGCCTATGATGGTGTGGTACGTGCCTATGCGGTGAATGCCACAGATACCGTAGCAGAGGCGCAAAAAAGACATGAAACTTGGCATACGGCATCGGCTGCGTTAGGTCGTGCCTTAGTGGGAACTTTGCTTTTAGGATCGACTTTAAAAGGGGAAGATAAATTAACCGTAAAAATCTTAGGTGACGGTCCAGCAGGGGCAATCATTGTCGATGGAAATGCCAAAGGAGAAGTTAAAGGATATATCCAAAACCCTAAAGTTGCCCTACCATTAAATGCGCAAGGAAAAATTGATGTCAGAGGCGCGGTGGGTACGCAAGGGTCATTTGTCGTGATTAAAGATTTAGGCTTGAAAGAACCATTTACCGGTCAAACACCGATTGTATCTGGTGAGCTAGGGGAAGATTTCACCTATTATCTAGCCTCTTCTGAACAAATCCCTTCAGCAGTTGGACTAAGTGTCTTGGTAAATCCAGATGACACGATTCAAATAGCAGGTGGATTCATGCTACAAATTATGCCGGGTGCAAGTGAAGAGCTGATTTCACGCCTAGAGCAAAAATTAGCCAGCCTGCCACGTGTATCTAGTCTTTTAGATAGTGGGATGACGCCAGAACAAATTTTAGAAACCATTTTGGATGACACGACCATTTTTTATCTTGAAACCCAACCAGTTTGCTTTAAGTGCGATTGTAACAAAGACAAATTCGCCACAGCACTGATTACTTTAGGGACCAAAGAATTACAAGAAATGATAGATGAAGATCATGGCGCAGAAACAGTTTGCTCATTTTGCGGGAATAAATATCACTTCTCTGAGCAAGACTTACAAGGATTAATCACAGAAATTGAGGAAAACAAATGACAAATACTTGGAAAATAGGCGATATTGAAATTAAAAACCGAGTCGTAGTGGCACCGATGGCTGGAATTTCTAATGCGGCATTTCGGGTGACAGTCAAAGAAGCAGGGGCCGGTCTGGTCGTGTGTGAAATGATTAGTGACCAAGGCATTCATTTCCGCAATAAAAAGACTTTAGACATGCTTTACATCGATGAGCGCGAATATCCATTAAGCGTGCAAATCTTTGGTGGCAATAAAGATAGCTTGGTAGAAGCGGCTCAGTTTGTTGAAGCGAATACTAAAGCAGCCATTATCGACATTAACATGGGTTGTCCGGTAAATAAAGTGATCAAAGCTGAAGCCGGGGCTAAATGGCTATTAGATCCAGATAAAGTCTATGAAATGGTCGATGCGGTATCTTCTGCGGTGAAATTACCGGTAACTGTGAAGATGCGTACTGGCTGGGATGAAGCGCATTTATTCGCTGTGGAAAATGCCAAAGCGGCTCAAGCAGGAGGTGCAGCGGCTTTAGCAATGCATGGTCGAACTCGGGTGCAAATGTATGAAGGACATGCAAACTGGGAAATCTTGCGTCAAGTCAAAGAAAACATCGACATTCCATTTATGGGCAATGGCGATGTCCGCACACCAGAAGATGCAAAGAAAATGTTAGAGGAAGTCGGCTGCGATGCGGTGATGATTGGTCGGGCTGCTTTAGGTAATCCATGGATGATTAAACGCACCGTCCATTATTTGGAAACGGGTGAATTATTACCAGAGCCAACCCCGCGAGAAAAGATTGATATTGCGAAAATTCACTTCGACCGTTTAATTGATTTAAAAGGGGAAAAAGTCGCTTCACGTGAATTCCGTCAACATGCTGCTTACTATCTAAAAGGCATTCCACGTGCGGCTAAAGTCAAAGCAGCGATTAACCAAACGGAAGATAAAGCAACAATGATTCAATTATTGGATGACTTCTTGAAAAAAACGGAGGAAAATCCTGTTGTGCGATAATAGATAGATGAAAAAAATCAAGCAATTCCTAAATTTCGCTTGATTTTTTCGCCTTTCATTGGCAATATTATGGATGAGTGCAAATTTTGAAACGGAGGAAAATATCTTGACTGAAATTGAAAGACAAGAAGAGTTGAATGACCAAATGTTGGTTCGTCGTGAAAAAATGGAACGACTAATCGAACAAGGCATTGACCCATTCGGTAAACGTTTTGAGCGTACCCATAACTCAAAAGAATTACACGAAGCTTATGATGACAAAACAAAAGAAGAATTACATGACTTAAACTTAAAAGCTAGCGTTGCCGGTCGTATGATGACCAAACGTGGTAAAGGGAAAGCTGGTTTTGCGCATTTACTAGATCGCGAAGGTCAAATCCAAATCTACGTGAGAAAAGATGAAGTCGGCGAAGAAGCCTATGAATTATTCAAACAAGCTGACTTAGGGGACTTTTATGGTGTGACTGGTCAAATTATGAAGACCAATACCGGTGAAGTGTCCATCAAGGCTGAAACTTTTGAAATTTTATCGAAAGCATTGCGCCCATTACCTGATAAATACCATGGACTAACCAATGTCGAACAAAGATATCGTCAACGTTACTTAGATTTAATCAGTAACCGTGAAAGTTTTGACCGTTTTATGAAACGTAGCCAAATAATCAGCGAAATTCGTCGTTACTTAGATTCTCAAGGCTATATCGAAGTTGAAACGCCTGTCTTACACAATCAAGCAGGGGGGGCAGCGGCTCGTCCATTTATCACGCACCATAACGCTTTAGATACAGACCTTTATTTACGTATCGCTTTAGAGTTACACTTAAAACGTTTGATTGTCGGCGGTATGGAAAAAGTATACGAAATTTCTCGTGTGTTCCGTAATGAAGGGATTGATACGACTCATAACCCTGAATTTACCATGTTAGAAGCTTATACTGCTTACACTGATTATAAAGATGTAATGGACCTTACAGAAGGCATTATCCGCAATGCTGCTCAAAAAGTGTTAGGTACGACTGAAATTAGTTACGATGGAGAAGCGATTGATTTGACTTCACCATTTAGACGTTTACACATGGTAGATGCCGTGAAAGAAAAAACAGGTGTCGACTTCTGGCAAGAAATGACGATTGAACAAGCACGTCAATTAGCCAAAGAACACAATGTAGAAATTACTGATGCGATGGAAATCGGTCATATTATCAATGAATTCTTTGAAACATTTGTAGAAGATACTTTACGTCAACCTACTTTTGTTTATGGTCATCCAGTGGCTGTTTCTCCACTTGCGAAGAAAAACCCTGAAGATCCTCGTTTCACTGACCGTTTTGAATTGTTCATCGTGGGTAAAGAGTTTGCCAATGCCTTTACGGAATTGAATGACCCAATCGATCAAAGAGAACGTTTTGAAGCGCAAGAACGTGAACGCGCAGCTGGTAATGATGAAGCGCATGGTGTGGATGAAGATTTCCTAGAAGCACTAGAACATGGTCTTCCACCAACCGGAGGCCTAGGAATCGGTATCGACCGTCTAGTGATGTTGCTAACTGATTCTCAATCTATCCGTGACGTCTTATTATTCCCAACTCTTAAAAACGTCGAAAAATAAGCATAATATACAAACAACGCCTAGAAGTACAGGAGACTTCTAGGCGTTTTTGAATAAGAATGTGAGGCGAGTTGATCAGCTACGAACGGATAAGTTTTTCCAAGGCATAAAGATTTTACTAGTCGAGTATGTCTATACGCCGAAGTGGCTAGCTAAGTAAATATATGAAGTTTCATCTAATGGGAATGAAAGGTCAGAAATTTATGAATCAGTTGGAAGCTTTAACGACCTACGATGAAGTTGCTAATACTAATCTATAAGGTGTCTTTGATTTGATTTTACAGGTAGTACTTGAGTACGAACTACCACAAGAAGCCTTGCCAGTGAAATCATTAATTATTTCCGATATGGAGCTTGATGTATGTAAGGTACCAAAATTCGAACAAGTCAAACGGAAATTTACTTCATTTGGTTATATCTTATCTCAAATTTCACTTTGAAATTTAGCTAGTCGTAATATTTAGCAACCAGTTATCCAAAACGAAGAAGGCACCTACTTGGTTTCGAGTGTTATCTCAGAAATTTATGAATTGGTCGCTTCTTGCTTTAAATTCTTGTCAATTTATGTTGGAAGTGATTGAAATTCCGATGCAATCAAGTGATCGCAATATAATATAAACAAATAGAAGTAATGAACGAAAAAGCGATAATTTTAGAAGAAACAGTATTATTATTATGAAAAAAGCGAATAATAAAACAAATATAGTTGTGAATGTACCAGTTTTTGCAAAAGTTTTAAAAATGACAAAAAAACTTTAAATTTCTTGTTGACCGAAAGCTGAAATCTTGGTATAGTATTACTTGTCTTTGAGATAGAGCCTTGATTTGATAAAGGTTTTCTCAAGTTAATAAATAATTTTCAAATCACTCAAAAAAATATAAAAAAACTTGTTGACAAAAAAGTTCCAAGATGATATATTGATTGAGTCGCTGAATTGAAAAACAATTCAGAAAATTATTTGAAAAAAGTTGTTGACAAACAAATTACAAAGTGTTAAACTTTAGAAGTTGTCGATGCAACACAGTAGACCTTTGAAAACTGAACAAATAAATGCAAACAACCAATGTGTAGGGTCTTTAACTTTTGAGTTAAAGAAAAATACATGCAAGCAATAGCTAGCAAAATCAATTTTGAGCTTAAAGTCATTTATGACTTATCAATACTTTTTATGAGAGTTTGATCCTGGCTCAGGACGAACGC
>NZ_JBQKFH010000010.1:0-69681 GCF_052119425.1 Enterococcus cecorum | reverse complement strand
GAAAAAGCTGAGCTCAATAGGTCCCACTTTACAACGAAGCAATAGATCGTTTTTAGTTCGTTGCTTGAAGTGTTTCCTGTCATTTTTTGGCAGCTCTAAAGGGACAATTGGTTGTTTCATCATAAAAAATCCTCCAATCTTCTGTTGAATACAGTATAACTGGAGGACTGGAGGAATGATATACACCTTGTTATTGGGCGCTTACGTTTACTCTTTGTTGGACAAATAGTAAAGACAGTATCAATAAAATTGTAATAAAAAAACTGAGCCAGATTCTACTTTCTGACTCAGCCAAATATTAATATTCTTTATTTAAATTTCTTAGCATTTCATCAATTTTATTTCCATAGTCAATGGATTCATCATAACTAAAGAATAGTTCAGGTGTTTTATATAAGGTTAACACATGACCCAATTCTCGTCTGATTAGTCCAGTTGCTTTTTCTAACCCTTGTTGTGCTTTTGTACGATCTGAAGCAAGATTAGATAAAATGGTATAGTAAATCGTTGCTTGTTGTAAATCTCCAGTCACACGAACTTCAGTAATTGTTACTTCTTGTACGCGTGGGTCACGAACTTTTTTACGCAAGATTTGATTGACTTCTTTTTGGATTTCTTGTGCTAAGCGTCTATCACGATAGTTTGCCATAATTTCCTCCTTAGCAGCTGTCTATTAGTCTACTTTGACTTCTTCCATGATGAAGGCTTCAATAATGTCGTCTACTTTGATATCGTTGAATTTCTCAATCATCGCACCACATTCAAATCCCATTTTGACTTCTTTGACATCATCTTTGAAGCGTTTCAAACTAGCAAGTTGTCCTTCGTAAATAACGATACCATCACGAATGACACGTACACCGCTATCACGTTTAATTGAACCTTCTAATACATAACATCCAGCAATTGTACCGACTTTAGATACTTTATAGGTTTCACGGACCACCATTTGACCTGTAATTTTTTCTTCGTATTCTGGATCAAGCATTCCCTTCATCGCTGTTTCAATTTCTTCAATCGCTTTATAGATGATACGATGTAAACGAATTTGCACACTTTCAAGTTCTGCTTGTTGTTTCGCTTGTGGTGTAGGGCGAACGTTAAAGCCGATAATGATCGCATTAGATGCTGCGGCTAAAGTAACATCACTTTCATTTACCGCACCAACCGCTGAGTGAACGATATTGACACGAACACCCTCTACATCGATTTTTTGTAAAGAGG
Source organism: Enterococcus cecorum (assembly GCF_052119425.1). Taxonomy (GTDB): domain Bacteria; phylum Bacillota; class Bacilli; order Lactobacillales; family Enterococcaceae; genus Enterococcus_E; species Enterococcus_E cecorum_C. The sequence continues at coordinate 68,457 of NZ_JBQKFH010000010.1, read as the reverse complement.
CGGCTAGAGCTTCCGCAGAACCCTGTACGTCCGCTTTAATAATCACATTAACTTCCTTCAATTCACCCTCTTTTAGGCTATCGAATAAGTTATCTAAAGTAACACGATGGGTCACTGAACGTTGTTGGACTAAAGCACGTTTGGCACGTTCTTCACCAGCAGCACGCGCCGTCTTTTCATCTTCAAAGACTACGAAACGATCACCTGCTTGTGGGACATCATTCAAACCAGTAATTTCCACTGGAGTTGCCGGTCCCGCAGCTTTTTCACGACGGCCTAGGTCATTGGTCATCACGCGGACACGACCAAATGTATTACCGACAACAATTGGATCACCTACATGCATCGTTCCTTGTTGTACTAATAATGTAGCAACCGGTCCTTTACCTTTATCTAGACGTGCTTCAATGACGGTACCAATTGCACGTTGCGTTGGATCAGCTTTTAAGTCTTCTACTTCAGCCACTAATAGAATCATTTCTAATAATTCATCAATATTTTGACCGAATTTCGCTGAGATTTCTACAAAGATGGTATCGCCACCCCAGCTTTCTGGAATTAATTCATATTCGGTTAATTCTTGCATGACGTGTTGTGGATTAGCCGCTGGTTTATCAATTTTATTTACCGCTACAATAATTGGTACATTGGCAGCTTTGGCGTGGTTAATCGCTTCAACAGTTTGTGGCATAACTCCATCATCAGCCGCTACGACTAAAATAGTGATATCCGTGATACTTGCACCACGAGCACGCATACTTGTGAAGGCTGCGTGTCCAGGTGTATCCAAGAAGGTAATTGGTTTACCATCGATATCAATTTGGTACGCCCCGATATGTTGGGTAATTCCGCCCGCTTCTCCACTTGTTACCCGTGAATTACGTAAAGTATCTAGTAAAGTCGTTTTACCATGGTCAACGTGTCCCATGATGGTCACAACTGGTGGACGTGCTACTAAATTCTCTTCATTGATTTCTTCAGGTTCAAAGAATTTATCAATATCTGCAATATCGACTTGGACTTTTTCTTGCGCATCGATTCCATAGTCTGCTGCTAATAATTCAATGGTATCTTTATCTAATGGTTGGTTTTGGTTGACCATTACGCCCATCATAAATAATTTTTTGATAATTTCAGCTGGTTCACGGTGAATTTTTTTCGCAATTTCTGCTACGTTCATACCATCTGTATATTCCAATACTTCTGGTAATTCACGGAATTTACGTGGTGGCACAGCTGGTTTCTTTTCTTGTGGCTTATTATTTTTGCCTTTTTTGCCCTTGAATTTATTATTTGGTTTGTCGAAATCTTTCTTATTATTTTTCTTAGCATTTCGTCCTTTACCAAAATTATCGTCTTCATAGCGATCATTGTTATGTTGTTTTTTCGCTTTGTTTTTTGGTCGCTCTTGTTTACGATTCTCTTGTTCAGTGCCAACTGGGGCAACTTTTTTCACTTTTTCTGATTTTGATTGATTTTCTTGTTTCATTGGTTTTCCTTGTTTTTCAGATTGGCTCACTTGAGATTTCTTTTCCTTCTTATTGTTTGACACATTATCAACAACTTTCATTTCTGGTTTTTCATTTTTAGGCTCCAATTGAGGTTGCTCAATTTTCACTTCTTTTTCACTAACTGGAGCAACCACCTTTTCTTCTGCTTTCTTCTCAGCTACTTTAGTCACTTCTGGCTTAGCAGTTTCTTTTTTCTCAGGCTGAACTGGAAGTACTTTTTCAGCTGGCTTTTCTTTAGCAACTTTAACTTCAGGGGTTTGCTTCACTTGCTTAGTAACTTCTGCTTTTTTCACTTCAGTCACTTTAGATTGCTTTGTTGATTCAGCTTTTTTAGGTGCCTCTTTGACTTCGGTAACTGGTTTAGCAACTATATTTTTGCTTACTGATTCAGCTTTTGAAGTATCGTTTGTTCTTTGATTTGCGCCATTTTTGGTATTTTTGCGATTTCGATTATTTGAATTCGTATTTCTTTGTTGTTTATGACGGTTTAGAAAGTTCGGATTGTTTCTTTGGGTTTGGAATTTTTTATGACCATCCGTTTGAACCACTTCACGATTTTGGAACTCGGATTTTAATTGTTGCGCTTCTTCTTTCGTAATTGCACTACGATGATTTTCTACTTCCATTCCAATTGTTTTGGCTTTTTCCACTAATTCTTTACTGGAGACATTTAAATCTTTCGCCAATTCATAAATTCTGACTTTACTCATTCAATCACCTTCCTATTCGTTCAATAATTCCCCCATTTTCTTAGCAAAGCCGTGATCCATCACCGCAATTGCTTTTCTTGGTTTTCCTAAAGCTTGTGTCAATTCAAGACTAGTAAAAGCTTCACTTAGAGGGATTTCATAATATCTTGATTTATCTTGCAATTTCTTTAAGGTATTCTTACCCGCATCACTAGCTACAAAAACAAATTTTGCTTTTTGTGCTTGGATTTCTTTGGTAACAAGTTCTTCACCCGTTACTAATTTACCCGCGCGTTGGGCAAGACCTAAAAGATTCAATACTTTTTGTTTATTCATTTCCAAATAACTCTCGACGTGCTTTTTGATGTTTCACATAATCTAGTAATTCTTGATAAAATTCGTCACTTAATGTCACACCAAATTTTTTATCAAAGATGCGTTTTTTCCAAGCAAGTTCAGCTTCTTCTGGCTCCATCGCGATATAGGCACCACGTCCAGGCATTTTACCCGTTGGATCGATGGAAACGACACCTTCTTTTGAGCGCGTAATTCTTAATAATTGTTTTTTGGGAATCACTTCACCGGTTACAACAGAGGTTCTTAAAGGGATTTTTCTTTGCTTCATAGGTACCTCCTATTCTTCAGTTAAAGTTTCATCTTCGCTTTCTAACACTTCTACAGCATCATCTTGTGCAACTTCCTCAGCTACAACTTCTTCACTAATTTCTTGTGCCACTTCGTCAAACGCTTCTTCTACTAATGATTCATCTACTTCTTCTTGAGCTTCTTGTGCTTCAAGTTGCGCGTAGAATTCTTGCATTTGAGATTCAGGTTTGATATCAATTTTATGGTTGGTTAATTTGGCAGCTAAACGTGCATTTTGACCACGTTTACCAATCGCTAAGGATAATTGATTGTCTGGCACAACAACCGTACATGATTTTGGATTTTCTAAGTCAAAGATTACATCACTTACTTCTGCTGGATTCAACGCATTGGCAATGTAAACAGCTGGATCTTCATCCCATTCGACGATATCCATGTTTTCGCCTTTTAATTCATTGACTACATTTTGGACACGTTGACCTTTTGGACCGACACAAGTACCCACTGGATCAATATCTGCATCAAATGAACGAACCGCAATTTTAGAACGGTCCCCAGCTTCACGGGCAATACTCATGATTTCAACAGTACCATCATACACTTCTGGGACTTCTTGTTCAAATAAGCGACGTAGTAAATCAGGATGACTACGGCTTACAAAGACTTGAGGGCCTTTTGAAGTATTTTCTACCTTGGATACAAAGACTTTAATGCGGTCATGTGGTTGGTAGAATTCATTTAACATTTGGTCTTGTTTTGATAAGACGGCTTCAATCTTCCCTAAATTCACGTAGATATAACGATTATCTTGACGTTCAACGATTCCTTGAAGAATTTCTTTTTCATATTGTGAGAATTCTTCATAAATAATGCTACGTTCTGCTTCACGAACACGTTGTAAGATGACTTGTTTAGCAGTTTGAGCAGCAATCCGACCGAAATCTTTTGGTGTCACTTCAAAACGAATCTTATCTCCAATTTCATAATGCGGATTAATCGCAATCGCATCTTTAATTGAAACTTCTAATTGGCTATCCATGACTTCTTCAGTGACTTCTTTCACCGCATAAACATGGATGTCCCCTTTCTTTTGATCAAATTCAACTTCCACATTTTGGGCTTGTCCATAGTGGCGTTTATAGGCAGAGATTAAAGCGGCTTCCAAGGCTTCAATCACGATTTCTTTGGCAATACCTTTTTCCGCTTCTAAAGTTTCTAAGGCCGTTAACATTTCTTTACTCATTTGATTATTTTCCCTCCATAATTAAAACTGAATTGCTAAACGTGCTTTGGCAATATTGTTTCGATCAAAAGTGATTTGTTTTTCACGTGTTTTGATGCGTACTTTTAATGTTAATTGATTTTCATCGAAGCTTTCCAAAAATCCTTCATAAACTTTTTCATCTTGAACCGCTTGATATAAAGAGATATGAATGTATTCTCCTAATGCTTTTTCATAATCTTTTTCTTTCTTCAATGGGCGTTCTGCTCCTGGTGAAGAAACCTCTAAAAAGTAAGCTTGTGGGATTGGATCAGGATCAACGTTATCTAATTTTTCGCTTAATTGTTCACTGACAAGCGCACATTCTTCAATATCAATTCCGCCTTCTTTATCGATAAAGACACGAAGATACCAGCTTTTTCCTTCTTTGACAAATTCTACTTCTACTAATTCAAATCCATGTTCATCAACAATTGGTGTAACTAAATCGGTAACTGTTTGGACAACGCTACTCAAATTCTTCAGACCTCCTTTAGTGAACTTCAAGGCATTTTTTCATTAAAAAGAGTGAGCAATTAAACATCGCTCACTCACCTTCAAGTATCATTACTAATGAAAATATAGCATACTTTTTTCATAAAAGCAAATAGATTGCAAAATTAATCCATGAAAGTTTTAACAAAAAAACAAAAGATGCCAAACCAATATCAATACGTTTGGCATCTTTATCATTTTGTTTCACTATTTACGGCTGTAGTTCTTCACGTCCGCAACCATGGCATCGATAAACATGTCTAGTAATTCTACATGTGTTTCTTTGCTACCGTAGCGGCGGATATTAACAGTACCTTCTTCCACTTCTTTATCCCCAACAACGATTTGGTAAGGAATTTTTTGCGTTTGAGAAGCCCGAATCTTGTAACCCATTTTTTCGTTACGATCATCCACTTCGACACGTAATCCTTTTTCTTGTAGACGACGTTTGATTTCATAAGCGTAATCACTATGCGCATCCACAGACACAGGAATAATGGTTGCTTGAATTGGTGCTAACCATGTTGGGAAAGCCCCTTTGTACACTTCTGTTAAGTAAGCGACAAAACGTTCCATAGTTGAGACGATTCCACGGTGGATAACGACTGGGCGGTGGGTATTTTCGCCATCTTCACCCACATATGTTAAATCAAAACGTTCAGGTAATAAGAAGTCTAATTGGATAGTAGATAGTGTTTCTTCCATACCTAGTGCTGTTTTTACTTGAACGTCTAGTTTAGGACCGTAGAATGCCGCTTCTCCTTCTGCTTCAAAGTATTCTAAGCCTAATTCATCCATCGCAGCTTTTAACATGGTTTGTGCATTTTCCCACATAGCATCATCATCAAAGTACTTATCTGTATTATTTGGATCACGATAACTTAGACGGAAACGATAATCATCAATACCAAAATCATGGTAAACAGAAGTCATTAAGTCTAAAGTACGTTTGAATTCATCTTTAATTTGATCTGGACGCACAAATGTATGTCCATCATTTAAAGTCATTTCACGCACACGTTGTAAACCAGATAAAGCACCTGATTTTTCATAACGATGCATCATTCCTAATTCAGCAATACGAATTGGTAACTCGCGGTAGGAATGGATGTCATTTTTATAAACCATCATGTGGTGCGGACAGTTCATTGGGCGTAATACCAACATTTCACCATCGCCCATATCCATTGGTGGGAACATATCTTCATGGTAGTGATCCCAGTGGCCAGAAGTCTTATAAAGGTTCACATCAGCCATCACTGGAGTATAGACATGTTGGTAACCTAAGCTAATTTCTTTATCAACAATGTAGCGTTCAATGGTACGACGGATCGTAGCGCCTTTTGGTAACCAGAATGGCAAACCAGAACCAACTTCCTTAGATACCATGAATAAATCAAGTTCTTTACCTAATTTACGGTGGTCACGTTCTTTAGCTTCTTCACGTAAACGCAAGAATTCTTTTAAGTCTTTTTTATCAAAGAAGGCAGTACCATAAACACGTTGCATCATATGGTTGTCAGAATTTCCGCGCCAATATGCACCGGCCACTGATAATAATTGAAAGACTTGGATACGACCAGTTGAAGGGACATGTGGGCCACGGCAAAGGTCTACGAATTCACCTTGTTGGTAAGCAGTAATCACTTCATCTTCAGGTAATTCGGTAATTAATTCCACTTTATATGGATCTTGCGCAAATAATTCTAGTGCTTCTTGTTTTGTTAAGACACGGCGTTCGATTGGTAAGTTTTCTTTCACAATCTTCATCATTTCCGCTTCGATAGCTGGTAGGTCTTCTGCGGTAATTGCATTTTCTCCATTATCTGTATCGTAGTAGAAACCAGAATCAATGGCTGGACCTACGCCAAAGTGAATTTTGGGATATAAACGACGCATTGCTTGAGCCATTAAATGGGCACTTGAATGACGTAATAGGCTCAACGCATCTTCATGATCTGGCGTAATAATTTCAATTGCCCCATCTTCATTAATTTCGCGTGTTAAATCAATTAATTGGCCGTTTAATTTACCGGCTAATGCTTTTTTCGCTAAACTCTTTGAGATACCTTCAGCGATTTCTTTCGTTGTTACACCTGCAGCAAATTCTTTGACTGCACCATCTGGAAAAGTAATTTTAACCATCTTGTTTTCCTCCATATTTCTGATGATTCACGTAAAACAAAAAGTCCTAGCATAGCCATCATTCATGACTACACTAGGACGTATCTACGTGGTTCCACCTAATTTTAAGTATTGCTACTCCTTGAAAGTCTTAACGGTCTGCACCGCCCTTAGATTCATAAGGGTCTTGTGAAAGTGGTCTGCCCTTGGTTTTCTCCTAGAAGGTTTTCAGCCACGACCTTCCTCTCTTATCAGAAGACTCTCAAGTTTAGGTGTCTTTCTCATCGATCAATTTACGTCTTCTATTTAAACACCATTTCTTGAAAATTGCAAGAAAAAATGAAAAGAAATGCTAGAAAAATTGAACAAAAAATGCCTAGAAGATTTCCAGACATTTTTGAACTGCTTATTTTTTCCACTCACCGTTTACACCATATGTGCCTTTTTTCATTTCATTAATAATGACATGAATATGTTCTTTAGGTGCACCAGTATTTTTGTGAACGGCTTCTGTCACATCTTTCATCATGTTTTCTAATTGTTCTTGGCTGCGACCTTCCACTAATTCAATGTGTACGAATGGCATCAAAATTCCTCCTCAAAAATAATCTAATTTTATGATAAACGAACGAACTGAATTGTCAACTATCTTTTAGCTTTTAGTTAAGACATAACATACTTTTTTACTATCAAATGGTAGTTAATCCCCCTAATCTATGCTATAATTTTAAGTCAAGAATTGTTAGGGGTGATTACAATTAACGCAAAAGAACAAGAAATCCAACATTTAAATGAAACACTCGTTAATATAGAACAAGAAAAAAATATCTTAAGCCGAAAATTACAAGAACTAAACGGCCATTTTCAAAGTGATTTAAAAGAATTAGCCGATATAAAGATTCAAACAGGTTCTGAAGAGGCCTTTTACGAATCAGTCGTGGAATATCAAAAACACGAACAAGATTTAATGATGAAATATCAAAATGCCCAATCCCAAGAAAAACGTATCCAAACACTATCTGCCATGCAAAAAAGTCCGTATTTTGCACGGATTGATTTCAAAGAAGAAGCGCTCGACGAAACACTGTACCTGGGAATCGCTTCTTTACGGGATAAAAATGAAGAACCAACCATTATTGACTGGCGTGCACCGATTGCCAACCTATACTATGAAGGTCATCTTGGAAAAGCAAGTTATCAAACCGATCATGACACCTTTGAAGTCGAACTTACTTTAAAACGACAATTCAAAATCACAGATGGCAAACTACAAGCAATGGTCGATACTAATGATACAATTAATGATGAATTCTTGCTTGAAGTATTAGATGAAACCAGCAGCAATCAAATGAAAAATATCGTGGCGACCATCCAAAAAATGCAAAATACCATCATCCGTGACAGCCACAGTAAGGCCGTCTTAATTCAAGGGATTGCTGGAAGCGGAAAAACCTCAGCACTCTTGCAACGGGTGGCCTATATTTTATACCATAATCGTCAATGGCTAGATGAAAAGCAAGTCCTCGTCTTCTCTCCTAACCGTTTATTTACCGATTATATTTCGATGGTGCTGCCGTCTTTAGGTGAAAGCCAAGTGCCGACCTTTACTTTCAATGATTTTCTACAACAGCTCTTGCCAACGATGGAAATTCCTAAAAATACGATGAGTGAAGAAGAATTTTTAGCTGATTTAGAAAATGCTGTCGATAGCTTTAAACAAAGTGTCACCGCTGTCTATCAAATCAAGCCATATCTCAAAAGTATCACCACTGTGGGCCCATTGTTTAGAAATCTGAAGTTAAACGACCGGATGATTTTATCTAAAGAGCAAATACGTGCCTATTATTTAGAAACCAATCCAAACTTGCCGATTCATCAACGCATGCAACTCTTACAAACAAGACTATTGAAAAAAATCGGTGGCCTGATGAAAGATGAAGCAAAATTGCCTGAAGTAAAAACGCTTGCTGAAGAAATGCTCCAACAAGCTTTTGAAGATAATCCAAATTTAGAAGCCGACGAAAAAACGGAGCGCAAAATGTTAAAAGAGTTTCGCCAACAAATCGTCAAAAAGAAATTTAGAAAAATCAAACGTGCAGTGAAAAATTATACGTTCATCAATTTGGCAGCCCAATATCTACATTTCTTAAAATCTATAGAGCCTGTGTCTGGTATTGATGTAGCAGAATATCAAAACCATCTTACCGAAGTGAAGAATCGTTTGCGCAACCGCCAATTGACAACCAGTGATGCAACATTATACTTCTTATTGGCAAAAGGACTGTATCCGATCTATGTCGAACAAAAGGGGCGCTTTATCTTTATCGATGAAATGCAAGACTTTCCACCAGCTCAAGTCGCTTTATTGCGTAGTTTATATCCAAAAGCAAATATCAGTCTATGCGGGGATTTAAATCAAAAAATCTTTGGTAATGATTCAATTGTCGGCAGCCTCGATCGTCTTTTCCCAGATGTTGAAGTGACTAATTATCAATTAACGACTAGTTATCGTTCTACGCAGGAAATTACGGACTTTGCGAACCAGTTTTTATCTCAAGAAGACCAAGTTGTGGCTACTGCTCGCCATGCCAGTCTACCTACTTTATGGACACTTGATAAAAATGAAAAAATCACTTGGTTCAATCAATTTATCCAACAATGTAGTGCCGAACAACCCCATTTACGAACGGCAATTATTTGTAAAACCACGAAAGAATGTCAGGAGCTTTACCAACAATTAGACGAAAAGCTAAAGGCAACCGTTCAACTGCTTGATTCAGAGGAAACCTTTATGAAGCGTGATATCATGATTATTCCTGCCTATCTTGCAAAAGGCTTGGAATTTGACCGAGTCGTTGCTTGGGATGTTAACCAACAATTCCAAACTACACATGACCAATTAATTCTATATACGATATTTACCCGTGCCATGCATGAATTACATATCGTTTCTCAAAAAGGTCAGTTAAGTCCTTATTTATTAGACTTAAATCCTGAAAGTTTTCAAACCAAATAATGCTTATCCGTGTCTTTTTTGGGGCACGGATATTCTTTTGTGTCCTGTTCAGCCTAAAATTATCCAACAACAATCAGCCATCGCACAATATTTACAAAATAAATTGCAATTATTTGACGTGAAAATCAAGCCCATTAAGGATAAATACGAATTTCTAGAATTTTTACTCAGTGACCTACCACTTGAGAATTTCCGACCGGCGCACTCCACTATTTCAGTTTATTTTGAGATTCCGACCACTCATTTACCGACACAATTAAATCGAATAAGAGATTTTCTAAAATCATTGAAAAAAGTACTTGTGGTTCAGTAAAAGTTTCGGTATACCGGGATTGATTTCGCGTATCGTTCACTCATTTCTGTGGTTGGTTTTGAGTTTACTTTATGCGAAATCTTTTATTTTTTCCAGTATTTTTCAACTAGCACAACGGGTATAAATATATTTTGGAAAACAAGAAAAAAAGACCAGACACTTCTTTCAAGCATCCAGCCTTATCGTTACAAATATATTATTCTTCGCCAAAGTCTACATTGTGGTAAACGGATTGAACATCTTCTAAGTCCTCTAAAACATCAATCATTTTTTCAAACTTAGCTAAGTCATCCCCAGTTAGGGTAACTTCATTTTGAGGAATCATTTGCATTTCAGCCACGCTAAAGTCAGTGATTCCTTTTTCTTTTAGTGCTTCTTGAATCGCATGGAAATCAGTTGGTTCACCATAAACCATAATTTGACCATCTTCAGCTTCAACATCACGTACATCGATGTCTTTATCCATTAAATATTCTAGGATTTCGTCCGCATCATCGCCTGCAAAACCAAATAATGCTGTATTATCAAACATGTAGCTGACTGCACCAGTTACACCCATGTTTCCGCCGTTTTTACCAAAGGCAGCACGGACATCCGCAGCTGTACGGTTGACATTATTGGTTAAAGTGTCCACGATGACCATTGAGCCATTTGGTCCGAAACCTTCATAGCGTAATTCTTGGTATTGTTCATCGCCGCCACCTTTTGCTTTTTCAATGGCGCGGTCAATGATATGACGTGGTACATTATAAGTTTTCGCTCTTTCAATAACGAAACGTAATTTTTGGTTAGAATGTGGGTCAGGTTCACCCGATTTTGCAGCTGCATAGATTTCAATACCAAATTTCGCATAAATTCGGCTATTATTTGCATCTTTCGCCGTTTTCTTAGCGACGATATTTGCCCATTTACGACCCATAATTTCACTTCGCTTTCTAATAGTTTCATTTCATAAATACTTAAGGTCCACTCCATATTATACCGATATTGTAAGTATCTGTGAAGTTTTTTTCATCAGTTTTTTCATTTTTTTAGATTTGATTTTTCTTCTTCACGATGTAGATGATTCATCTCTGTATAATAATTAACCAATACACCCGAAAGACAACCGAAAAAAATCAAACCATAAATAGTGAGAATTACACTAATCATTCGACCTAAAAAAGTCGTTACAACAATATCCCCATATCAAAGCGTCGTTGCTGAAACAAAAGCGTACCATAAACCATCACCAAAAGATCTAATAGATGGTTCAAGCCAATTGAATAAGAAAGCAGAGAAAAAGAGATACAAAATAAATGATAGGACAAACTTGCTAAAACCTGTAACACGGATGATTTTCCAAAGAATCTTTAAACGTTTCATTTATTTACTGTCCTTCTTTGATTAATTTTTCGAATATATTTTGGTGTTTGTAACAACAAAGCAATGATTACAGCAAAAACAAATAATTCTCTAGGGAAAAAGAAAGCTACAAATATACACCCTAACCATGTATTTTCAATCAGTAGTCCACATATAACATAACTAACTATTGCGACAATAAAAACCGTATCTACTTGTGGAAATAATTTCGCCACAAAAAAACCCTGCAAAATACTGGCTAAAGTGATTGGAAAAATGTCTCCTCCAGTCCAGGTCGTGTACAAACAGATATCCAAAAACACTAATTTTCCTACAGATAAGAGTAATAAGCTCAATGCAGTTAATTGTGTAGCACTGATTGCCAAATTAGTCATTTCATATTGTCCTGAAAACATCAACTGAGGGATGAATAATACTACAATAAAAATAGCAAGACCGCCAAGTAACAATCTTGTTCGAAGGGATAAAGTAAATGCATTTAGATAAGTTTTTATGATGTTTTTTACTTTTTGATATATAAACGAAAATACATATCCATATGCAATAAGTATGGGTAAAATACCAATTGTTGCATTTTAAAATGAACCGTGCCCATCTTTGTAATAAATGAAGGTTGATCGCTCAAGCGCATGAGTATGAAAAACAATCCCACACCATTGATAATATACAAGATATTTAATATTTTTTTCTTCTTTAAATCCATTTTAAACGTATTTTCAGAATAAGATAATAAAAAACGTGTAGGATGTAAAAAATACTTCAATCGATGTTTCCAATTTTGTGAAAAAATTTGCTCATAATTCGCATTGATAAAACGCATTTTATCCGCTTGCCAAACTGAACATGCAATGACCGCCCCTAGTAAAGGTGCTTCTGGACCTACCCCTGCTCCACTCATCAGAACAAGTAATGCTACAATTAAACTTCGCCAAAATTTATGATAAATTACTTTTTGGCTTGTTTTCATTTCCTTCATCGCATCATGTGTCGTAATGGGTAAATTTCCCCAACGCTTTTTCAATCTATATACAACAGCTGTACAGCCAAATACAACCAAAAACGTATAAAAAACACGTAAGAAAGGATTTGAAAACGAAACATGCCAAATTGCATGAGAAAAATTCCCTTCAAGCATAATAAATGTGTATGACATTAAACTAATCAGCGAACTTAAAAATAATCCATACACAAAAAGTACCATTTTTTTCAATTGCATTCATCCTTCAACATTTTAATCATTGTTCTAAAATTTTGTTCTTGAATGTGTGAATTCGCCAATCGATAGACCTCATCTGATCGAATCGTCAACGAAAGACGAGTAGCCTCTACTTTACCCACTCTAGTAATCAACGGGTAAGGCACTTGTTTTTTCACTTTATTTAAATATCCTTGTCCTTTTTCAGTAAAGCCTAATATTCTTATACTTGGAGTTTGCCAAGCATTTCGAATCTCTTCCTTGCGCACATTTAACAAGCAATATAACAATAAGCGCTGAATACGCGTTTGACTATATCGTTTGCTTTTAAGCTGATTGATTAAAGATTCATAAGAAAAACAGCTTCGAATAAGCTTCTTCATTCTGAAAGCTAGACCTTCTTCCATTTGATAAATTTGCTGTAATTCTGCTAAATCCATCGTTAATAGACGAAATTTTAAATATGGAAAGAAATCTTCTAAACAAACTTTCCGTTCGGTTAAATAAGCCAAAGAACTAGACGGCACATAAGGGGTAATTTCTTCTCCACGAAAGATTCCGCGACGAATAGCCGTAGCACTTGCAATCCTAGACTCTCCTAATTTTTGTTCATGATAACCACTCTCGATCCGAGGAATAGCTAATAAAGTCATTGGTTTGAGTAGTTGACTATTCGCTTTTGCATAGCTCAATCCTAGAATATGGTTTGGTTGCTTATGATCAAAAGGAACGTCTATTTCTAAAGCTTGAAAAACGCGAATCATATTTTCAGCATAGGAAAGCTTTTCGTCAGCCATTTGATGAAAAAGTTGGTTTAACTGTTGATGATTTTGATGTAAAAATTGACCAATATGCTGATAATCCATTTTCTCCTGGCTATCTGTTCCGAAACAAAGACTCTCACAACCAATCGCTGCTAACATATTGACACCGCCTTGTGCGAAATAATCCGCAGACTGAACTGCCCATTCAAACGGTAACTCTAAAACAATATCCGCCCCATTTTGTAAGGCACTATTTGCTCGTTGCCACTTATCAATAATTGCCGCTTCCCCACGCTGTAAAAAATTTCCACTCATCGCACAGATAATGACATCAGCTTGGGATTTACAACGTGCTTGCTCCAAATGATAGCGATGTCCATTATGAAACGGATTATACTCAACAATAACGCCACAGGCTTTCATTTACATCCTCCTTCGCAAATAAAAAAGATGATTGAACGTGCCAACCATCTTTTCTTTCTACTGTTTTATTTTTCGCAGACAAAGAACCAACGGCGACTTTTTTCATTTGGTTCGCTATCGATAAAATCGGCATAGGCTTCCACTTTTGCAAAGCCAGCATTTTCTAACATCATCAAATACTGATTTAATGGATAAGTTCTTTCACGGTGAATTTCGTCACGGCGTTCAAACAATCCTTCTTCATTTTGCACAAAGAATGTTAAGAAATGCTCGATACTATGTGGCACGTCTACAGCATAACTATCCCATAAAAAGGCAAAATCCTCTGTTTGATAATGATAGCTATAATCCGGGAAGACTTCATCAATTTGATAAGTAGAATGCACATCGAAAATAAAGACGCCATTTTCTTCTAAGATTTGATACACGCCATCAAAGACTTGTTGGACGGCTTGTTCATCCTCCATATAACAAATCGAATCAGAAAAACAAGTCACCGCTTCATACGTATCAATATCGGTTAAATCCAACATATCCCCTTCAACAAACTGAATATCCACATCGGCTTCTTGCGCGCGTGAACTGGCAATCATTAGCATTTCTTCAGATAAGTCTAAAGCTGTCACATCAAAACCGCTTTTGGCAAAATCTAAAGCAAGTGCCCCGGTCCCGCAAGCAAGCTCTAAAATTTTCTTGCGGTCACCTAAAAAACGCAACGAAAAATCTAACCAACGTTGATATAACGAGGTATCCATGACTTCATCATAGACAAAGGCAAAGGTCTCATAAGCCACTATCATTCACAACCATTTCACTTAAATCTACTAAAGGTGCATCTGACCAAAGTTTTTCTAATTGATAAAATTCACGTTCATTTTGATTAAAAACATGAACAATCACATCACCTAAGTCAATCAAGACCCACTTGCTTGCCTCTTTTCCTTCGACGCGTTTGACATCCATCTGATTTTTATAAGCCTGTTCAACCACTTCATCGACAATCGCATTAATACGACGGTCTGTATTTCCCGAACAAATCACAAAATAATCAGCTAATAAAGAAACTTCGCGGACATCTAAAGCAATGATATCTTGGGCGTGTTTGTCATCTACTGCTTTTACAGCTACTTCTAAAATTTGTTTGCTATCTATGGTAATCTCCTCCTAATGTTTGGCTACATAATAATTATACGTTTCTATCGTTTTTGGATGAATCGCTTGTCCTTTTGAAATTAAAAATTGTAAAGTATGCGTTAATTCATAGCGCACGGCTGCCTCCAAATCCGTAATGGCTAATTCGCGAGCTTCTTCAACTCCTGGAAATTGGCGATTTTTTTCCACATAATCCGCTACAAATATGACTTTATCTAAAAGACTCATTTCTCGTGAACCGGTCGTATGCACGCGAATAGCTTGTAGAATTTCTTCATCTTCTACACCTAATTCATCGCGTACAAATTCTGCTCCGACAACGCCATGCCAGATTGCATTATTCCATTTTAATAAGGCTGGAGTAAGCTGTTTGCGTTCAATCTCAAAGATAAAATCATCATCGCTTCGTTCTTTGGCATAATCATGACATAGAGCTGCGATACTGGCTTTATTGGGATCTGCACCGTATTTTTTCGCTAAAGCCACTGCCATCTCCTCTACGCCCAATACATGCACAAAACGCTTCTCGCTCATCTGCATCTGTACTTGTTGCATCAATTCTTCACGCATCGCTGGATTATATTTTGCTACATCAACTTTCAAGATAAAGCCCCTTTTCTAAAATATAATTTCGCACAGTCTCAGGCACTAGATAACGTATCGAACATCCTTGCGTAATCTTTTTACGGATTAAACTAGAAGACAAATCCATCATCGGTGCATCTAACCAAATAATGGGATACGGGGTATCAATTGTATATCCTGGCCTTTTAACACCCACAAATTGCACCATTTCGACTAATTCATCAATTTTATACCACTTTGGTAAATATTCTACCATATCGCCGCCAATGATGAAATAATAGTCCGTATCAGGATTTTGGGCAATCAATGCTTTCATGGTGTCATAAGTATAGCTTTTTCCCTTACGTTGTAACTCAGCTTGTTCGATATCAAATAAAGGATTGTCCGCGATGGCTAATTTTAACATATTTAATCGGTGTTCAGCCTCAATCGTGTCCTTTTCATCAACATGGGGTGGTAAATATTCAGGCATCAGATAGACCTTTTCTAAATTCAAAGCCGTCCCCACTTGATCGGCAATTAATAGGTGTTGATTGTGAACCGGATTGAAATTACCGCCTAATATACCTACTTGCTTTCTTGACTGCGTCGTTTGTACTTGAATTAATGGTTCAACTTCAGTGATATACTTTGATTTCAAACAATTCATCCCTCATCTAATCTTACAATAATTTCAATTGTTGCGTCAGGCGTTGGTATTTTTCTTTACTTGAAGTTTTGTATAAAACAATGACCCGCCCGATAACTTGTACGACTTCACTGTTTGTCGCTTGTGCAATCTCTAATGCGGCTTTATCTGCTACTTCATCGGTATTTTGTAACAATGAAACTTTGATTAATTCGCGTTTTTCTAGCGCTTCAGCAATTTGGGTATTCATCGCTTCGTTTACGCCACCTTTACCAATTTGAAAAATCGGTTGTAAATGATGGGCTTGACTTCTTAAAAATCTCTTTTGTTTTCCCGTTAACATATCTTTCTCACTTTCTTTATATTAATGCTTTACGAACAATAACGTCGACTCCCTTAGGTGCATATCCAGCTACAATTCCTGGTTGGCGAACTGTAATCCAACCAAGCCCGGCAAAGACGACATCTGTTTTTTCTTTAATTGCAAATTCAAAGCGCACCAATTCTGGAAAATCAGCGACTTCATCTTTTTGCGGCGGGGTTAATAAACTCCCCACATGTTTTTGGTAAAATTCATCTGCTCCTTGCATTTTGGTACGATGAATATTTAAATCATTCGAAACATAAGCGACAAATGAACCTTTCTCTCCGCTCACATAGTCAAATCGTGCCAAACCGCCTAAAAAGAGCGTTTGACCTTCATTTAGCTGATAAACTTTTGGCTTAATTTCTTTTTGTGGTGCAGTTAGTTTCAAATCTTTTTTCCCTAAGTAATGCGCCATTTGATGACGGTGGATAATCCCCGGTGTGTCAATTAAAAAATGTCCATCATCAAGCGGAATTTCAATCTTATCTAAAGTCGTTCCTGGAAAACGTGAAGTCGTAATCACATCTTTCACATTGGCAACTTTAGCGATAATTTGATTGATTAAAGTTGATTTTCCAACATTGGTTACACCTACAACATACACATCACGGCCCTCGCGGTATGCTTCTATTTTTTCTAGTACTTCATCCATTTCATGGGCTTTTTTCGCACTTGTCAGTAAGATATCCACTGGACGCAAGCCTAATTCATGGGCACGTTCTCGCATCCATTGGGTTAATTTCCCACGTTTTAATGATTTTGGTAAGACGTCCACTTTATTGCCAATCATTAATACTGGATTTTTACCAACAAAACGATGCAAACCAGGGATAATCGAACCATTAAAATCAAAAATATCCACGACATTGACAATTAAGGCGTCATGCTCCCCAATTTCATTTAATAAACGCAAAAAATCATCATCGGTAAGGGAGACATCTTGAATTTCGTTATAATGACGCAATCTAAAACAACGCTGACAATAGACTTCATCATTAGCAATTCCTTTTTCTAGTGCGGACTTAGGTGTATATCCTAACTCACTGGGATTATCTGTTTGGATTTGTGCACCACAACCAATACAATGTAAGGCTTCACTCATTTTCAATTGCTCCTTTCCAAATCATATCTTGATGTCTTTTCAATAAATGATTCATCACTACTTTTTCACGCATTCGATTAATTCTCGTATTCCAAGCATCGGTTTTGACAATCGGTTTTACCAAGACACTGCGTACCTTTGCTGCATGGGAAGCACGTATATCCGTCATCAATTGATCGCCTACCATAATGACTTGTTCAGGCTGCAAATTCAACTGTCTGATTGCGCGACGAATGCCTAAGCCAAATGGTTTCATCGCTCTAGAAATAAAATCAAGGCCAAATGGTTTTACCGCCCGTGCAACTCGGCTTGCTTTATTGTTTGAAACAACAATCACCGGAATATTCGCCTCTTTCATTTCCTCTAACCATGCCCGTAATTCAGGCGTACCATCCGGATTATTCCAAGCAATCAATGTATTATCTAAATCTGTTAAAACAGCCTTTATCCCTAATTTTTTCAATTGTTCAGGGGTAATTTGATAAATCGACGACACCATCCAAGTCGGTTTATATTTTAAAAACATAAAAACTCCTATCTACAAAAATTTAGGAGCATCTCATGCGGACACTCCTTGCTAAATAAAAATTATACACTATTTACTTGTGAATTACTAGCAAAAAAGGATGAGCAGCCAGTGATACGTATAAAATGATGTATGGGAAAAAAAGCAAATAGTTTTCCACCTTGGTAAACATAATAATTACTTTGACTCTTCACGAGATGTATTCTTAATCGTTTCTCTCATCATCTCTATAACCTTATTTACAGCATACCCTTGACTGCCGTGTTGCCTATCTTTTTCCACTTTTTTACTTTATTCAATTGTAAATAATTTTGCTTGTTCCAGTAAAGCCCCCACCATCAACAGAAGATCTTCACGTCCTTTAGAAGCCATAAATTGAACACCCACCGGCAAATCATTCACTCGACCTGTTGGCAAACTGATTGCAGGTTGTCCAGTTAAATTAGCTAATTGCGTATATGGCGTAATAGAAAGGCTTTTAACAAACATATCATAGACTAGTTTTTCTTTTTCTTTCGAGGATAATTCATGTGCAAATCGTAATTTTTCCCCAATCTTAGGAGAATAAAATTCAGTATCGACACTCGGAGCTACTTGCGCTGTACTAGGAGTTAAGAATAAATCATACGCTTTAAATAGGCTTTCTGTTTTCGCTGCTATTTCATCCCAATACTGCAGACTTAATACATAATCACTTGCTTTTAAATCAAGTCCGAATTGATACATCGCCCAGGTCATCTCTTCCATATCTTGATTCGTTAATGGTCGCTTTAATTTTGCCTGCATTTCTTGAAACATCGCCGCTGTATCTGCCGCATTCATCCGATAATATTGCTTCATCAAAGTGACCATATTTACTGGATAAGAGATTTCCTCCACATCAAAGCCCTCTTTTTTCAAGAAATCAACTATTTTAAGCGTCTCAGCTCTTACACGATAATCTAAATCACTTACTTTATTATTCAAACAATAAGCAATGCGAAGTGGATAACGAACCGCCTTTTCATAATGCATCCATTCACGTTTTGGTGCTTGATAGGGTGCTTCTGGTTGGCTCGTTCGCAAATTATAAAATACGTTTTCTGTATCACGAATAGATTTCGTCAAGGCAAATGCTATCGAAGCGCCTTGCCATGAACGCCAATTTCCTGGCCCCACTGGCATACTTCCACGGGTCGGTTTTAAACCAACCAAGCCACAAAAACTTGCTGGAATACGAATGGAGCCGCCGCCATCACTTGCTGTGGCTATCGGTAAAATTCCACTGGCCACTAATGCTGCAGCGCCACCACTGGAACCGCCAGCAAATCGTGTCGTATCAAAAGGATTTAAGCAATTTCCGTAAAGCTTTGAATCTGTAATATTTTTAAAACCGTATTCTGGCACATTACTCTGACCAATTGGAACAAAGCCTAAATTTTCAATCTCTTGTACAAAATAATCAGTCACTTTCGCTTTATTTTCAGCTAAGAGTAACGATCCGGCAGTACTTGGCCAACCTTTTTTCGATTGCCCCAAAGCCTTTAAAGCAATGGGTAATCCTGCAAAAACAGTTCTACTCAATTTATCCTGATTTTTTCGATAATATTTTTTTGCTCCCTCTAAATCAAGATAGGTCCAAGCATTTAGTTTTGGCTGTAATTGATTGGATTTCGTTTCAATATCTGTAAGCAATTCCTCAAAACTAATCTTTTGCGCACGTAATAATTCGGCCATCGCTGTAGCATCTTGCATAAAAATCACCTACCATGGAATTTCTGTTGATAACTTAGCCGCAAAATCTTTATATTGATTTCGTTCGGCTAATCTTGCTTGCCTGCGCTTTTCATAACCCGCACAAACCATTTTTTCCTCTTCAGTTTCTGGAATAACAGCTGGCACCTGGAATTCTGTTTCTTCATTCATAAAAGATGGCACTGCGACAAAAGTAGTAAAACAAGTAGCAGCTAGATAACGCTCACCTGTAACTAAATCTTCGCCCACAACTTTTACAAAGACTTCCATTGATTTATGATGGGCGCCACTAACAAAAGTTTCAATACATGCAGAATGATTCGCATGTAAGGGCTTTAGAAAATTTAAAGAATCAATTGACGCCGTAACTGCACCACGCCTACAATGTCTTGAAATAGAAATCGACGAAGCATCATCAATCCACGCTGTTAATTTACCGCCATATAAAAAGCCAAATGGATTAAGGTCAAAAGGAAAAATGCGATGGGTTTGAATCACCTTAGACTCTCGACAAAATTTACGCTCTCCCATAAAACTCACCAAACTCTCTATAAAATAATCATTGTCACAAATGATTATACAAAAAAATAAATGAAATGTATAATATCCAAGCCTAATTTTAGCAAAAAAAAGAACCTTAAGCCCTAAAAATATTGCTTAAGATTCTTAAACTATAATCTATAAAACTTTACTTAAAAAATCTTTGGTACGATTATGCTGTGGATTGCCAAAAACTTCTTCTGGCGTCCCTTCTTCAACAATGTATCCACCATCCATAAAGACGATTTTATCCCCGACTTCTTTGGCAAATCCCATTTCATGCGTTACGATTACCATGGTCATCCCTTCTTTAGCAAGTCGTTGCATGACACCAAGTACTTCCCCCACCATCTCAGGGTCTAGGGCTGAAGTTGGTTCATCAAATAGCATCACATCTGGTTTCATTGCCAAGGCTCTGGCAATCGCAATTCTTTGTTGTTGCCCACCAGATAATGACTGCGGATAGGCATTGGCTTTATCCGGTAGCCCTACTGTTTGCAATAACTCTTTGGCATAAGTTTCAGCCGCTTGTTTATTTTCTTTTTTGACCTTTACTGGTGACAAGGTAATATTGTCTAATACGGACATATTAGGGAATAGATTAAAGTTTTGGAAAACCATCCCCATTTTTTCACGCATCTTAAAGATATCATTTTTTGGATCGGTAATATCTTGGCCTTCAAATAAAATCTGTCCAGAAGTTGGTGTTTCAAGTAAATTCATACAACGTAAAAAGGTACTCTTACCTGAACCAGACGGACCAATAATGACGACCACTTCACCTTGTTTAATCTCATAATTAATATCTTTTAAAACTTCATTCTCACCAAATTTTTTGCTTAAATGTTCAACTTTAATAATTGTTTCCATCTGAAATCCCCCTATTTACGATAACCTTTACCTAGTTTTTTCTCCCAAGCATTCAAAATTCTTGAAGTCGTGAAAGTCAAAATAAAGTAAATGGCTGCAGCGACATATAAAGGAGTCAAAGGAATATAAGAAGAACTAATCACGATTTGAGCACTATTCATTAATTCATAGATACCAATTGTTGATAATAGTGATGAGTCTTTAATCAACACAATGAACTCATTTCCTAAAGGCGGTAAAATATTCCGTAAAGCTTGTGGCAAAATAACATATCGCATGGCTTGAGCTGGACGTAAACCTAGTGAGGCCGCGGCTTCTTGTTGACCAAAATCAACCGCGTTAATTCCCCCACGAACGATTTCCGCTACATACGCCCCAGAGTTCAATGAAATGGCGATAATCCCTGGAAATAGTCGGCCAAAATCAAGACTCAAAATACCTAAATCAACAGTAGGCAGTTTAAATAATCCTTGAAGCAAGCCAAACGCGATTAAAATTTGCACAAGCATCGGTGTACCACGCAACACTTCAATGTAAATATTCGCAAACCAACGTAATGGCTTGATTTTTGATAATTTCATCAAAGCGATCACCACACCAATGATGGTCCCTAAAATGACAGTAATCACTGAGATAATTAAAGTGATGATTGTACCCGATATAAAATACGGATAAAATTCCTTTAAGAAAGAAAAATCCATTGTTAAAACTCCAATCTATTTGCTTGCTTGTTTATCAGCAAGTTCTGTATTCTTTTCGATGAATTCATTAATCTTGCCTTCATCTTTTAACTTATTGATTACTTTATCAATTTTTGCTTTTAATTCTTTGCTATCTTTTTTCAAAGCAATGGCATATGATTCGTTATCACTTGATGTTAATTTTGCATCCGCGATTGCTAATTCAGGGTTTTGTTCTACATAAGATTTGGCAACAGCACTTTCTAAAACTAAAGCATCCAGTGAACCTTGTTTTACTTCAACAATTAAGTTTGGCACTTTGGCTAATGAAACTAATTGTGCTTTTGGTAATTGACTAGTTACGACAGATTCTTGAACAGAACCTTTTTGGGCCCCGACTTTTTTATCTGCTAATGCTTTCACATCGGCATATTTTTCAGCATTTTCTTTCTTCACAACAACTAATTGTTCTGGAACAAAATAGTTTTCAGAGAAGGCAAAAGTTTTCTTACGTTTGTCTGTAGCAGAAATTCCTGAAATCGCCACATCAGCTTTTCCTTGATCAAGAGCGGTCAATACAGCGTTAAATTCCATATCCATAAATTCAACCTTAACGCCTAATTCTTTACCGATTTCATTTGCTAAATCCACATCAGCACCAACAATTTTATCTTTGCCATTCACTTTCGTATGGAATTCAAATGGTGCAAAATCTGCAGAAGTCGCTACTTTCAATACTTTTGCATCTTGAATTTGTTTTAATTGATTACTACTTTCTTTTTTGTCTGAAGAACCACAAGCAGCTAGAGCGAATGTTAAAGCTGCTACTCCTACTAAACCAAATACTTTTTTCATATGAGACACTCCTTATTTTTATGCATTTTTATTTAATATTTCAACTATATTATGCATATTAACACATAATCATGAAAAAAGAAACTAAAAAATGCAAAAAAATTGAATATTTTTTCATCATTTTTTGGTAACGTTTTCTATTAATAACTAAATCATCCGTATAATACTAAGAAATTATACTATTCAATCGGCAATTAATATTTATGCAAAAACAATATGCAAAAAAGCGAAGAATCCTAATATAAGGTTTCTTCACTTTTGCTTAATATTTTCTAAATCTTTGGTAGCGTCTTTCAAGTAATTCTTCCACAGATAACTGACATAATTGCTTCAAAGTATAGACTAATTCGATACGCACTTGATCAATAATTTCTTGATGGGTCAACGCTCTTTCCTGCATGACTTCAGGGAGCACCTTATCAATAATGCCTAATTCATTTAATTCTTTTGCTGTGATTTTCATTAATTCACTAGCTTCATTTGCTCTTGAAGCATCTTTCCATAATATAGAAGCAAATCCTTCTGGTGAAAGTATCGCATATATGGCGTGCTCCATCATCCAGACCTCATCTCCTAAAGCTAAAGCCAAAGCACCACCACTACCACCTTCGCCAATAATAATAGCAATAATCGGCACTTTTAAGTCAGACATTTCAAGAAGATTCCTAGCAATGGCTTCTCCTTCACCACGTTCTTCAGCACCAATCCCACAGTAGGCTCCAGCGGTATTAATAAAGGTAATCACTGGACGATGAAATTTTTCAGCTTGTTTCATTAATCTGAGCGCTTTTCGGTAACCTTCAGGATGTGCCTGTCCAAAGTTGCGTCGGAGATTTTCTGGTAGATTTTTACCTTTTTGGATACCTATAACAGTCACCGGTTTTTGATCTAATAAAGCAATTCCACCAACGACAGCTTCATCATCAGAAAATAGACGATCCCCATGAAACTCTTGAAAATCAGTAAATACTTGTTCAAAAAAATCCAGAGCAGTCAAACGATCTTGTTTACGAGCTAACTTGACAATCTCAGCAGCTGATTTA
Organism: Enterococcus cecorum; assembly: GCF_052119425.1. Lineage (GTDB taxonomy): Bacteria > Bacillota > Bacilli > Lactobacillales > Enterococcaceae > Enterococcus_E > Enterococcus_E cecorum_C. The sequence goes on along the minus strand of NZ_JBQKFH010000010.1, from coordinate 44,613 downwards.
CTCATTTGGCAACCATCCTTTCTGCGTATGAAGTTTGATAATATTGCTTAAACGTGTGCGTAACTCGTTTCTTGGAACAATTTGATCAATAAAACCATGCGCTAATAAAAATTCAGCTTTTTGAAAATCATCAGGTAAATCTTGTTTTAAAGTTTGTTCAATCACACGTCGCCCAGCAAAACCTATCAACACCCGAGGTTCAGCTAAAATGACATCGCCTTGCATAGCAAAACTAGCAGTAACACCACCAGTCGTAGGGTCGGTTAAAACCGTAATATAACATAAACCTGCATTGCTATGTGCCTTTACTGCAGCAGAAATTTTAGCCATTTGCATCAATGAAAAGATTCCTTCTTGCATCCTAGCCCCACCAGAAGCGGTAAACAAGACTACCGGCAAGGACTTTTGCGTGGCATATTCAAAAAGACGTGTAATCTTCTCACCAACAACAGTCCCCATACTACCCATAATAAAGTTTGCATCCATGATACCAATCGCAATGGTTTGTTCATCAATTCTAGCAATTCCCGTTAAAACTGCTTCATTTAAGTGAGTTTTGCTTTGCATTTGGCTAATTTTTTCTTGATAACCGGGAAACTGTAAAGGATCTTTAGTTACTAACTCAGTATCAAATTCAGTAAAACTTTTTTTATCAACAGTAATCGCTAGTCTTTGCCAGGCATTTAGTCTAAAATGATAGCCACAATTAGGACAACTTTTTTCTTGGCCAATCTCTTTAGTATAAATGGTCTTTTTACAGTTGGGACATTTAGCCCACAAATTATCTGGTACACTAGGCTGATTTTGTGGGTGTTCTTCACGATTGGGTGAAATACGAATATAATCTTTTTTCTTCCTAAATAAAGCCATTTACTCACTTCCTAGTTCAAACTTTCTTGCCAAGCAGGTAAAAATGTTTCTTGTAAAAATGAAGTATCATAATCCCCAGCAATTACATTGGGATGGCTGATTAAATCCATCTGAAACTCAGCATTGGTCGCAACCCCGTCTGTTACTAATTCACCAAGCGCACGTTGCATCTTCATCAGTGCTTCAAAACGCGTTTGACCATGCACAATAATCTTGGCAATCATCGAATCATAAAATGGTGGAATGGCATAACCCGAATACATCGCGCTATCCACTCTTAGCCCCATACCTCCACTTGGTAATAGTAGATTTTCAATTTTCCCAGGTGAGGGAGCAAAATGAAAGGCAGGATTTTCAGCATTAATCCGACATTCAATCGCATGACCACGCAACTTAATATCTTCTTGTTTAATGGTTAATTTTTCACCAGCAGCTACTTCAATTTGTTTTTTCACCAAATCAACCCCCGTCACCATCTCAGTAATAGGATGCTCTACTTGGATACGGGTATTCATTTCCATAAAATAAAACTGACCAGACAAATCCATCAAAAACTCAATAGTCCCAGCATTTTCATAAGACACCGCTTTTGCTGCTTTGACCGCAATTTTACCTAGTTTTTCACGATTCGTTTCAGAAATCACAACAGATGGTGATTCTTCTAATACTTTTTGATTATTGCGTTGTAAGGAACAATCACGTTCACCAAAATGAAGGACATTCCCATATTTATCGCCTAATATTTGAACTTCGATATGTCTAGCTGGATAAATAATTTTTTCTAGATACATTTCATCATTACCAAAGGCGGCTTTAGCTTCTTGTTGAGCAGAAGCAAAGGCACTAGGTAACTCAGCTTCAGACAATACCTTGCGAATTCCCTTACCACCACCACCTGCCGCAGCCTTAAGCATGACAGGATAGCCTACCTGATTGGCAATTTCTAGTGCTTGTTTGACATCGACAATCGCCCCATCGCTTCCTGGAATGACTGGTACACCTGCTTTTTTCATCAATTGGCGCGCATGAATTTTATTCCCCATTTCATCAATGGTTTGGCTTTTGGGACCAATGAAGGTGATATGGCAAGCCTCACACATTTCAGCAAACTGACTATTTTCTGATAAAAAGCCAAAGCCTGGATGGATGGCCTCCGCTTTCGTCAAGACCGCAGCACTTAATATTTGTTGTTTATTTAAATACGATTCGCTTGCTTTACTTGGGCCAATACAAACAGCTTCATCGGCTAATTCAGTATGCATGGCTTCTTTGTCAGCTTCAGAATACACTGCCACCGTTCTTATCCCTAATTCACGACAAGCCCGAATGATTCTGACTGCGATTTCTCCACGATTTGCAATTAATACTTTTGAAAACATTTGCCTCTATCCAATCATAAATGTGAGCTCGGCTTCAGCAACTTTTTTGCCGTCTACACGCGCAATTCCCTTACCTAAGCCGGCATTTGCTTTAATTTTTAGAATCTCAACTTTCAAAATCAAAGTATCTCCAGGTGTTACTTTTTTACGAAATTTTGCTTTATCAATTCCACCAAAATAGGCAGTCTTTCCTTTAAATTGTGGTAATGATAATAAAGCAACTGCGCCTGCTTGGGCCATAGCTTCTACAATTAAAACGCCAGGCATCACAGGCTCATGTGGAAAGTGCCCTTGAAAGAAAGGTTCATTGATTGTCACATTTTTCTTTGCCACAATTCTTTGCCCTTCAGTTAATTCCTCAACACGATCAATAAGCAACATAGGATAACGATGTGGAATGATTTCTTTGATTTGTACAATATCCATTAATACCATGTTTATCCCTCTTTTACTGTAAATAATACTTGGTTATATTCAACCATTTCTTCGTTGGAAACATTTATCTCAACAATCTCACCATCAACGTCACTAGTAATTTCATTCATGACTTTCATCGCTTCAATAATGCAGACAACTTCCCCTTTTTTGACCTTATCGCCAACTTGTTTAAAGGGGGCTTTGTCTGGAGATGGTTTTAAATAAGCCACTCCTACTAATGGCGATTGAATGGTCACGACATCTTCTATCACTTTGTTCGTACTTTCTGACGCTTGAACTGACGGAGTAGTGTTTTGAGAACTTGGTAATTCTGTCGCTCCCACTGATTCTTGTTGGATGGGACTAGAGTTAAGCACAACACGATTTTGCTCATTTTTACTTAGATAAAGCGAAAAATCTGCTTGCTTTAAATCAAATTCGCGAACATCAGAATCATTAAATAGCAAAAATAACTCTTTAATCTCTGCTAAATTCATGCTTCATCCTCCCATCGTTTCAATAAAATTACCGCATTATGGCCCCCAAAGCCAAGTGAATTACTCATCGCATAATCAAAAGAAGCATCCACTGCTTGATTTTTAACCACGTTAAGCGTAATTTCTGGGTCTTGATGAGTAACATTAATCGTTGGTGGAATAAATTGATGTTGCAATGCCAATAAAGTCGCCACTGCTTCAACACCACCAGCAGCACCAAGTAAATGACCTGTCATTGATTTTGTAGAACTTACATAAGTATTTAAATAATTTTCGCCCAAGCCATAATGAATCGCCACTGCCTCAGACTTATCATTCGCCGGTGTGCTAGTCCCATGTGCATTAATATAACCAATCTCATCAGGTGCGACATTGGCTTCTTTCATGGCTAACTTCATCGCTTTACCTGCCCCAGAACCATCTGGATTAGGCGCCGTCATATGATAAGCATCACAATTCGCCCCATAACCGACCACTTCACCCAAGATAGTCGCCTTTCGAGCTAAAGCATGTTCTAAAGATTCAAGAAGTAACACGCCAGCACCTTCTCCCATCACAAAGCCATTGCGATCAACATCAAACGGAATCGATGCATGGTTAGGATCCTCACTTGTTGATAGTGCAGTTAGGGAAGCAAAACCGGCAATCCCGATTTCACAAATAGTTGATTCCGAGCCACCCGCTAGCATAACATCTGCATAACCATGCTTAATATTACGAAAAGCCTCACCAATCGAATGCGTTCCGGATGCACAAGCGGTTACCGTAGTTGTACAAATTCCTTTTGCGCCCACACGCAAAGCAATATTTCCTGCAACCATATTCGTAATCGACATTGGGACAAAAAGAGGCGAAACACGTTTAGGGCCTTTTTCATTCATACGTGTTACTTGCTCCTGAATCGTAGGCAATCCGCCAATCCCTGAACCAACCATCACCCCAAAACGATCCTGATCAATTTTTTCTAAATCTAATTTTGCCATTTCCATCGCATCTAAAGCCGCATGGATACCATAAATCGAAAACAAATCCATCCGTTTTAAATCTTTTTTGACAAAATATTTTTCTAATGGGAAATCCTTGACCTCACCTGCTACATGTATTCCTGTCTGGCTAGCATCGAATTTCGTAATCGGGCCAATCCCATTTTTACCAGTTTTTAAACTATCTAAAAAGCTATCCGCATCATTACCAATTGGAGAAACAATACCATAGCCTGTAATTACGACACGAGTCACTTGAAACACTCCTATCCATTCATCACTAATCCACCATCAACATTAATCACTTGGCCTGTAATATAAGGACTCTTCGCTAAGAAAACTGCAGTATTTGCAATATCTTCTACTTGACCAAAATGTTGTAATGGTATGTTTTTTGTCATCTCTTCACGAATTTTGTCACTAAGCTCACTAGTCATATCCGTTTCGATAAACCCCGGAGCAATTGCATTACAAGTAATTTTGCGTGGGGCAATTTCCCGAGCGACTGTCTTCGTAAATCCGATTAACCCCGCTTTACTGGCTGCATAATTCGCTTGACCGACATTTCCCATTAATCCCGAAACGCTTGAAATATTAATAATCGTTCCTTTTCGTTGCTTTAACATACCTTTTAGTAATTGCTGTGTCATGTTAAAACTACCCGTTAAATTCACTTTCAAAACTTGTTCAAAATCTTGTTCATTCATTCTTAACAATAATTTATCATTAGTAATTCCCGCATTATTGACCAAAATAGTCACAGGCGCAAATTCATTTGCTTGTTTAACCATTTCTTTGACTTCCTCTGAATTAGAGATATCTCCAGAAATACCAATACACTCAACACCAAAAGCTCTTATTTCAGCAATAAGTATTTCACTAACCGGACGACGACCATTTAAAATAATATGAACACCTTGTTTAGCGAATGCCTTGGCAATTGCTAAGCCTATTCCTCTAGTACTACCTGTAATAAATGCAGTTTGTCCTTTTAATTCCATTTTTACCTCTTTATTTTCCTTTTTCCGCTAACAACACTTGCAACGTCTCTTCACTTTCAACTCGAAACATATGGATTGATTTATCAATTTTCTTTATAAATCCAGATAACACCTTTCCAGGGCCAACTTCAATCATTTCTGTAATTCCCATACTTTGTAATGTGGCGATACTTTCATAAAATCTAACCGGTGATTGAACCTGTAATTCTAGTAAATGGGCAATTTCTTCTTTAGACATCACTTTGGCAGTTGTATTGCTAATCACCGGAATCTTAGGCGCTTGAAAAGTCACTGTTTGAAATAATTCATGCAGTTGATCACCTGCAGATTGAAGTAAAGCAGTATGGAAAGGCCCACTCACATTTAACTCGATCATTCTTTTGACACCCGCACGATGTAATAAAGTCACCGCTTCATCTACCGCGTCCACTTCACCACCAATAACAATCTGGTTGGGCGTATTATAATTAGCTGGGGCAACCACTCCTAAATGACTCGCTTTTTGACAACATTCTTCTATGGTTTCAATGGGGGCATTCATTATTGCCACCATTTTACCTGTACCAGTCGGAGCGGCTTGTGTCATATACAGACCACGTTTTGCAACAATCTTTAGTGCAGTTGGAAAATCTAAAACCTCGCTAGCAACTAAGGCGCTATATTCACCTAGGCTCAATCCCATGACTGCATCTGGTTGTATTTGATATTCAGATAACAAACGTAAAATGGCCACACTAACCGTCAAAATTGCTGGTTGGGTATATTGCGTTAAATTTAATTGTTCATTTTTTTCAAAACATAACTTCTTCATATCTATACCCAAGATTTCACTTGCTTCATTAAACGTTTGATCGACAATCGGATATTTTTCAGCCAAATCGCGCCCCATTCCAAAATATTGTGCGCCTTGTCCACTGAATAGAAAAGCTGTTTTTTTCATCTCTAGCTCCTTACATTTACAAGGTGATATTTTGAGTTAACTTATTAATAGTGAAAAGACAGGAAATTGCGCTTCTCCTGTCTTTATTTGATTAATTTTGGTTATTTGCCACAAAGTTAACTAAATCTTCTACCGTTTGAATACCTTCTTCTGTTTCAATTTTGACATCAAATGCATCCTCAATTTCATTAATTACTTGGAATAAATCTAAGCTATCTGCATCTAAATCTTCTTGTAAATTCGTTGTTAATAGGATTTCTCCAGCTTCTTTATCTAATTCCTCTGCAACGATTTCTTGAATTTTTCCAAAAATTTCTTCTTTAGTCATTATATATTCCTCCAAAAATGTTTTTTCTAAATTTATTTGTTTACGATTTTTAAATGGTTGTTAAGATATGTCCGTAACTTAATCCCCCACCAAAACCGGAAAACACAAGCTTTTGTTTTGAGCCTATCTTAATAGTCCCTTTTTCCACTGACTCCGATAATAACAATGGAATCGATGCTGCTGAAGTATTGCCATAATATTCCATATTTTGCAAAAATTTATCACGGTCTACCTTCAATTTTTTCGCCATAATATCAAGAATTCTGACATTGGCTTGGTGCAAAAGAAAATAATCAATGTTTTCTTTCTCATCTCCCAAAAATTCATCTAGGCTATTTGCTACCGTTCGTGTCGTAAAATCAAAAATATCACGGCCGTTCATGGTTAACTTATCCGAAATCATTTCTTGGGATAAACTAAATGGACTCTGATTGGCAATAAACCCACTCGTTAATGACTGTGCATAATGGCCATCTGCATAACAGCGACTTTTGATAAGCCCAAATTTTTCACTCGAACGTACGAGTACTCCCGCGGCAGCATCACCAAATAAGACACTTGTTGTGCGATCTTGCCAATTCACTACTTTGCTTAAGGTCTCCCCACCGATAATCATTCCGACTTGACCCGCTGGCAAATCATGAAGCAATCCTTTAGCTGTGTGCAAGGCATAGACAAACCCCGCACAAGCAGCTGTAAGATCAAAAGCGAAGGCCTGATGCGCATTAATGGCTCCTTGAACTTGACAAGCAACCGATGGACTTTGATAATCAGGTGTCATCGTCGCCACAAGAATAAAACCAATTTGTTCAGGAGATATGTTAGCTTTATCCAATAGTTGACGTGCAACATTGATACATAGATCAGATGTATTTTCTGTTTCAACAATGTGGCGAGTCTTGATGCCTGTTCGCGAATAGATCCATTCATCAGAAGTATCCATCATTTTGGATAAATCTTCATTAGTCAGAACTTTTTTGGGAACATAATGTGCAGTTTGAAATATTTGCAACACAATGATACATCCTATTCTTACTTATAATCTTGTAAAAATGAATGCAAATTATTCAAAGCCTTGAGCAATGCTTGTGACTCCGCTTCATCCATTCCTACTAATATAGCCTTAATCATTTCGCGATGAAAATGTTGATGTACGCGATATAATAATCGGCCTTTTTTTGTCAAACCTAATTTCACTACCCGGCGATCATCTTCACTGCGAATTCTTTCCACATAGCCTTTTTTCACCAACTTATTAATGGCAATTGTCAAGGTACCCACAGTAATGGACAATTCTTTTGCAACTTCTGAGGTGGTCTTTTTCTTATACATACTAATCGCTTCAATCGTATGCATTTCGGTAATTGATAAATCGTTGAACTGGGATTTCTTCAGTTCTGATTCTTCAATAATCAAAATATCATTAAACACATCGACTAATAACTGATTAATTTGTTCGTAATTATTTTCCATATTGCTTTCACCTAGATAGTTTGATACTCAAAAGATTTGATAATCAAACTATATCTAATCTCCTTTCATTTTGCAAGCCTTTTTTGCAAATTTATTTAAAAAATTTTGATATTCAAAGTTTTTAAAGAACAAAGAAAAGATGCAAAATAACTATCGAATCAAGCTATCTTGCATCTTTGGATAAACTAAGACATGAATTTTTTCAGGCTTAATTATTGAATTAAATCATAAATTTCCATCGCCACGATATCGATGTTATCAAATTGGTATGGTTGATTTGATTCTGCTTCAGTTAATTCAAAAGTTTCTGTTGAGCTATCGTAAGTCACGATACATTTCTCAACACCTTCTTTTTCAAAACGACGAACTTGCACCTCACTATCTTGTGCTTCAATCATCGCTTCTAAACGTCTAATAATGGCGACTAATTGCGAACTTTTCATCCGGCAATCCTCCCTTTAATCATTTCTGTTATATTGTATCAAAAACCATTGGAACTTGCATTAATTTTCCGCAAATTCCTTACCTTTTTTTAAGGTTTTTTTCCTTCATGCCAGAATAATTTAATTAAACTTTGTGTGCCATCATTTTCAAAGCCTAACTCTGCCAGTTGTTCATACAATTCGTAAGCCTTTTGAGTTGCAGGTAAATTTAAATCCATCTTCTGCGCTTCATCTAAGGCAATTTTTAAATCCTTAATAAAATGCTTTACGAAAAATCCAGGTGTAAAGTCTTCTTTTAAGATACGTGGACTGTAATTAATCATTGACCAGTTAGATGCACTGCCACCAGCTAAAGTATCTAAGACTTGCTCTAAATTAAGGCCGGCTTTATTAGCATAGACTAACATTTCCGTCATACCAGTCATTGTTCCGGCAATCATAATTTGGTTGGCCATCTTAGTGTGTTGACCTTTTCCGGCAGTCCCTTGATAGTTAAAGGTTTTCCCAACAATTTCAAATAACGGTAAAATCTTATCATAAACCACACGATCCCCACCAACCATAATCGTTAAGGTCGCATTTTTCGCACCTAAGTCTCCACCAGAAACCGGAGCATCTAAGCTATCTGCACCTTTTTCTTTGGCTGTTTGATAAATTTTTTCAGCTAGCGTAGGGGTACTCGTCGTAAAATCAACCAAAACTTTTCCCTTCACATCTGCTTGAAAAATACCTTGAGGACCATAGTAAATTTCTTCTACATCTTTTGGATAACCAACCATAGTAAAAATAACTTCTGCTGATTCGGCTACCTTTTGTGGTGTTTCTGCCCAAATTGCACCATTAGCGACTAATTCATCTGTTTTTGATTTGGTACGATTATATACAAATAACTCGTGACCTGCTTTTTGTAAATGACCGGCCATCGCTTTACCCATCACACCCGTACCGATAAATCCTAATTTCATGTCCATTCCTTCTTTGCATTTTATTTTTCACAAATTTATTATACAAAAAGAAAGTATCTAAGACAAAGACAAAAACTTCATCTCAGATACTTTCCTATTTTTCTCTTGTAATTGAAGGTTTGATTGCGGATAGTTTTACCTTGATTTTTGCGATGGATGAGGATTTGGTTTTAATTTCTTTTTGTGCATATTCTGCCAAAACTTGCTGATAAAAAGCAAACATCGTATCACCAAAGCAATCAGCAGAAATACTATATAATTTATCTTTCAAAATTTGCTCATCCGGCTGGATACCTGAGTGAATATATTCCACTAAACATTCAGCAAAATCAGCATCTTCTTTAAAGGTTGCACCTAAACTAGGATGATTAATCAACGCATTTAAATAAGCATTCCCTTCCACAATAATCGGTGTACCTGCTGCCATAGATTCGGTATAAGTTAATCCTTGTGTCTCAGAAGTCGAGGCACTCACGAAATAATCGGCTGCACGATAATAATAGGCTACTTTATCATTTTCAACTTCACCAGTAAACTGCACATAATCTTGCAACCCTAAATCATGTACTTGTTTTTGCAGATTTTCAAGATATGGTCCCTTACCAACCACAACAAGACGAACATTGGGCATCATTAATAAGACTTGCGGCATTCCTTGAATAATAGCTTGAATATTTTTTTCATATGAAATACGACTTAAAGATAATAACATGATTTGATCTTCTTGAATACCTAAGTCTTTTCTTAATTGCGCAGTCATCTCTGAGGTAATATCCGGACGTACAAATCTTTCTAATTCAATCCCCGTCGGAATCACTTTTAACGGTCGGGTCACACCGTAATCTATCAAAGTCTGACTTACCCTTTCACTCGGACACACGACAGCATCCGTATGATTTGCGTATAATCGGGTTAGATAACGTACATGACTTTTGCGAATGACTTTACCTTTGGCGATATAATGCAAATAATCCTCATACATTGTGTGATAGGTATGGATAACAGGAATTTTTAATTTTCTAGCAACTAATTGTCCAAGCAAACCAACCCCAAATTCTGTCTGGGTATGAATCAAATCTAATCCTTTTTCTTTGGCAATTTGATAAGCATCAATCATTCCCCTAACCACAATACGTCGATCTGTAAAAGAAATAAAAGGGACACTTGGCATACGAATAATTTGTGGATCATCAACCGTGACATTCGGATCAGTAGTTGTAAAGATATAGACTTCATTTCCTAAACGTTCTAATTGGTCTTTTAACGTCTTAATAGAAGTCGCTACACCACTTACTTGTGGAAAATACGAATCAGTAAATAGCCCAATTTTCAACCATTCCACCTCTTTTCAAAATCTTTCAAAACGATTATACCATATTTTTCTGAAATTTTTTGTCGTCCTTTAGTCTTAATTTCCATTTTTCAAAATATTTTTCAAGTGCTATACTAGAATCAAAAATTAAAAGGAATGATGAATATGCCGATTATTGACTTGCACTGTGATACAATCATGAAACTTTACGAAAACAAAAATAGCCATCTTGTAGAAAATCATTTTCAAATTGACCTAAAACGACTCCAACAAAATGATTTCTTGTTGCAAACTTTTGCGATTTTTCTAGATAAAAGGCATTATCCTAACCGCAAAGAAACGGCCTTAGAAATGTACCAGCGTTTCATCAAAGAGCTAGAAAAATATCCAGCTACAATTGGTCTCATCAAATCTCAGACTGACTATTATAAAAATAAAGCAAAGAAGCGAATCAGTGCATTATTAACCCTTGAGGAAGGCGGGATTCTAGAAGGAAACATCGAAAATTTAGAGGAATTTTTTCAACTTGGTGTACGCTTAATTACTTTAACTTGGAACTATCCGAATGAAATTGGCACGCCGAATATCCTATATTGGGACAAAGAAAAGCAAATTTTAGCAGATAACCAGACAGGCTTAACTAAATTTGGCTTTACTTGTATCGAAAAAATGAATGTCTTACACATGATTATTGATTTATCTCATGCTAGTGATCAAGTCGCTAATGATGTATTGGCTTCATCTGCTCAAGGAATAGTCGCTAGCCACTCAAACGCGCGAAAATTAACGCCTCATCCTAGAAATTTAAGCGATGAACTGATTCGAAAAATTGCCGATAAAAATGGACTGATTGGGGTAAATTTCTTTGATCAATTTCTAAAACTCAAACAACCAGCAGATCTACCCACGGCGATTAGCGAACATTTATGGTATATGTATCGATTAGTTGGCGAAAATCACTTATGTTTTGGCTCGGATTTCGATGGTATTCCTGTTCATCCAGACTTAAGCGATGTCAACAGCTTTTCAAAAATTATCCAGGCACTTAAGCAAAAAGGATTTTCAACTCGACAAATTGAGAAAATCAGCTATCAAAATGCCGAAAACTTTTTACTACATTATTTACCAAAAGGAGAAGTGAAATGAGCAAGTTAAAAGAACGTTTCGATACTTTAAGCGATGCGATTATTGCTATCATCATGACGGTTTTAGTACTAGAAATTACCGTTCCACACAATACGACTGAATTGATTGGTTTATTTGAAGAAATTAGTTTATTTATCATTAGTTTTATTATATTAATCGACTTTTGGTATCAACGCACCAATTTGATGAATTTAGCAAAACAAACCACACATCAAGCTTTTGTGGTGGATGTCTTATTTCACCTAAGTTTATCCTTATTTCCAATTGCGGTTAAAATGTTAGTCAATTATCCAAATCCAACCATTAGCATTCTATTTTTTGGAAGCATCAATTTAATCGCTGCCCTCCTTTATCATTTGCTTGCTTTGATTATTGTCAAAAATGAATTAAGCACACGGCAATGGCAAAAATCAACATTTATCCATCATTGGTTAGCGAAAAGAACGGTATTTGTCTTTTTATTCGATATCATTTTGCTTGGTATCGCCTTAATTATTCCAAAATATGGCATCTTCATCTACTTTCTAACACCGATATTTGAATTTATCGCAAATTACCGTAAAGGCATCCGTTTTGAAGAACTGATTAAACAGGTGAAAGCTAATTTGCCGCAAAATTCAACCAGTACAAAAAAAGACTAGGCCAATAACCTAGTCTTTTAATATACAGATATTATTTTACATATTCGTTGATTAATTCAACTACATCTTCCATTGTATCGCAGTCATTTAACGCGCGGTCAGCTAATTCTTTCATCTTAGCTGAATCTAAACGTTTCATTAAGCTACGAGTCTTAAGAACTGAAGTCGCACTCATTGAGAACTCATCTAAGCCCATACCCACAAGTAACGGCACAGCAGTTTGGTCGCCGGCCATTTCTCCACACATACCAGCCCATTTGCCTTCTGCATGTGCTGCATCAATTACGTTCTTAATTAAACGTAAGATAGATGGGTTATATGGTTGATATAGATAAGATACACGTTCACTCATACGGTCAGCAGCCATAGAGTATTGAATTAAATCGTTTGTACCGATACTGAAGAAATCAACTTCTTTAGCAAATTTATCAGCTAAAACAGCTGCAGCAGGAATTTCAATCATGATACCTACTTGGATAGCATCTGAAACTGCTACACCTTCAGCAACTAATTTTGCTTTTTCTTCTTCAAACATCTTCTTAGCTGCTCTGAATTCTTTAAGCGTTGCAACCATTGGGAACATAATACGTAAAGTACCATACACGCTTGCACGTAATAAAGCACGTAATTGTGTTCTAAACATTGCATCGCCAAGTTCAGATAAGCTAATACGTAATGCACGGTAACCTAAGAATGGATTCATTTCATGTGGTAAATCAAGATATGGTAATTCTTTATCTCCACCGATATCCATTGTACGAACAACAACAGGTTTACCATCCATACCTTCTAATACTGCTTTATATGCTTCAAACTGATCTTCTTCTGATGGGAAGTCAGGTGAATCCATATACAAGAATTCTGTACGGTATAAACCTACAGCTTCAGCACCATTACTATGAACACCTGCTAAATCTTTTGGTGTACCAATATTTGCAGCTAATTCAAAATGCTTGCCATCAGCCGTCTCTGTTCTCTCATTTTTTAATTTTTCCCATTCAGCTTTTTGGGTAGCGTAGTCTTCACCAGCTTTGATAAAGGCCGCTTGTTGTTCTTCAGTTGGATGTACAATTGCTTCTCCAGTAATACCATTTACGGCAATCAAGTCACCAGCGTTTACTTTCGAAGTAACTGAATTTGTTCCTACAATCGCAGGAATTTCTAAAGAACGAGCCATAATAGCTGAGTGAGATGTGCGTCCACCAATATCAGTGATGAACGCTTTAACGAATTTACGGTCTAATTGTGCAGTATCACTTGGTGTCAAATCGTGAGCTACAACAATAACTTCTTCGTTAATCATTGCAGGGCTTGGAAGTACTACATTCAATAAATGAGCTAATACACGCTTAGTCACGTCTTTAATATCAGCAGCACGTTCCTGCATATATTTGTTATCTTCCATACCTTCAAAAATAGCAATAAAATTATCTGTTACTTCTTTTAAGGCAGCCTCAGCATTAATTTTATTCGATTTTATTGACTCTTTAATCTGAGAAATCATCTCTGGGTCTGATAAAACCATTAAATGTGCGTCAAACACAGCCGCTTCTTTTTCACCTAAAGTACTTGCTGCTTTAGCGCGAATTTGTTCTAACTCAGCTCTTGATTGTGCTAAAGCATCGTCCAAGCGAACAAATTCTGCATCAATATCCTCAACATTGGCTTTGGTAAATGATAAATTTGGCTCGACCAATAAATAAGCCTTAGCTACAGCAACACCATCACTTGCGGCGATTCCTTTTAGCATTTCAACCATTAGTTAGACAAACCTTCTTTAACCATTGTTTCGGTAATAGCTGCGATTGCTTCTTTTTCATCAGCACCTTCAGCTGAAATAGTAACATCAGCACCTTGACCAACACCTAAAGACATAACGCCCATGATTGATTTAAGGTTAACAGATTTACCTTTGTATTCTAAGTTGATATCTGAAGCAAACTTGCTTGCAGTTTGTACTAATAATGTTGCAGGACGAGCGTGAATTCCTGTGTCAGCAACTACGTTAAATGATTTTTTTTCCATATGAATCGATCTCCTTTATTGAAAGAAATATTATTGTTAGGGTTTTCTTTTTTATCAGCAAATACTTACTGCATTACGTAACACCCTTTCCTTGACTAGATTACCATTTTTTTTGCATTTAGACAACTGTTTTTGAACAATTTATTTAGAATGTGTGATGATTCATTTATTTTTTTATTCTATATATGATACGTCCCTTTAGACCTGCTTCGCCCACAACATCATTTCTATTAGATAATTTTAACCAAGCCTCTCTAAAGTTGAAGTATTCAGCTTGTTCCACTACCAAGTCTTGAATTGTACCATCTAATAATTGCTTCAACAGCACTTCAAACTCTTCTGTTGTTTTCATGAAACTTTCACTCCTTTCTTACATCTTGTTGTTATATTTATCTAGTTTACGATAGATTCATCACCACTTTTATTATATCGACTTTAAAAAAATTGAAAAGAACGAAAAAATATCTTTGAGAGCATGTTTCTTGCTTAATTAAGAAAAAAAAGTATAATAAAATCATAAGGTCAATATTGGTCAAACAATAATGGCTGAATACATATTTTAGTAAAGGATGATGTCCATGAATTGCCAAAACTGTGGTAAAAACGAAGCAACCATCCACCTATATACAAGTGTCAATGGTCAAAAAAGACAATTTGATTTATGTCAAAATTGCTATCAAAAGCTAAAAGCAAATCAAGGAAGCATGAATCAAAATATGTATCAAGATCCATTTGGCTTTAGTAATTTTGATGATTTATTAAGTCAATTTTCAAGACAAATGCAACAAAATCCTCAAAATCAACAAGTCCCACCTACTCAAAGTGGTTTTATGGGTGGTCAACCTCCACGACAAGGACAAAACGGAGGAAATGGCTTGCTTGATCAATTTGGTGTAAATATTACCCAACAAGCACGTGATGGAAAAATTGATCCAGTCATTGGTCGTGATCAAGAAATTAATCGTGTCATTGAAATTTTAAATCGTCGAAATAAAAATAATCCAGTACTTATTGGCGAACCAGGTGTTGGTAAAACCGCTGTTGTTGAAGGATTAGCCTTAAAAATCGTTGCTGAAGAAGTACCTCAAAAATTACAAGGAAAAGAAGTTATTCGCTTAGATGTAGCCTCTTTAGTTCAAGGTACAGGCATTCGCGGTCAATTTGAAGAACGCATGCAACAATTGATTCAAGAAGTTACGAATGCCGATAATATTATTCTTTTCATTGATGAAGTACATGAAATTGTCGGTGCAGGTTCAGCTGGTGAAGGTGCATTAGACGCAGGTAATATATTAAAACCTTCCCTTGCGCGTGGTGAATTACAGCTAATTGGTGCAACTACATTAAATGAGTACCGTATGATTGAAAAAGATCCTGCACTTGAGCGTCGGATGCAACCAGTCCAAGTTGACGAACCAAGTGTTGAGGAAACGATTACCATCTTAAAAGGGATTCAAAAACGCTACGAAGATTATCATCATGTAAAATACACAGATGAAGCAATCGAACAAGCGGCTATTCTTTCTAACCGTTATATTCAAGATCGCTTCCTACCAGATAAAGCAATTGATTTACTCGACGAAGCTGGATCTAAAAAGAATTTAACCATTGCTTTTGTCGATCCTAAGTCGATTGAAAAGAAATTAGACTATGCGCAACAACAAAAACGGGAAGCCTCTCAAGAAGAAGACTTTGAAAAAGCTGCTTATTACCGCGATCAAATCACAAAACTTGAAAAATTGATGAAAACTCAAGTAGAAGATGAAGAAATGCCTTTTGTGACTGAAAAGGACATGGAAAAAATCGTGGAAGAAAAAACAGGTATTCCTGTTGGTGATTTGAAAGAAAAAGAACAAACGCAATTGAAAAACCTGGCAGATGATTTGAATAAACGGGTTATTGGTCAGGAAGAAGCCGTCGAAAAAGTAAGTAAAGCCATCCGTCGTAATCGCATCGGCTTAGGTAAAGTGAATCGACCAATCGGCTCTTTCCTATTTGTTGGTCCAACTGGTGTGGGTAAAACCGAATTAGCCAAACAATTGGCCTATGAATTATTTGGATCAACTGATGCAATGATTCGTTTTGATATGTCTGAATACATGGAAAAACACAGCGTTTCTAAATTAATTGGTTCCCCACCAGGATATGTTGGCTATGAAGAAGCTGGACAATTAACTGAAAAAGTTCGTCGAAATCCTTATAGCTTAATTTTATTAGACGAAATCGAAAAGGCGCATCCAGATGTATTACACATGTTCCTACAAATTCTAGATGATGGTCGCCTTACAGATGCTAAAGGTCGCACAGTCAGCTTTAAAGATACGATTATCATTATGACAAGTAATGCAGGTGCTGGTAAGATTGAGGCAAGTGTTGGTTTTGGTGCAGCTATCGAGGGCCGTACAAAATCAGTTCTTGGCCAATTGAACCAATTCTTTACTCCGGAATTTCTCAACCGTTTTGATGGCATCGTTGAATTTAAAGCATTATCAAAAGAAAATCTATTATTGATTCTTGATTTAATGCTTTCAGAAGTCAATGAACAATTAGCACGTCAAGAAATTCATGTAGACGTAGATAATGCCGTGAAGGAAAAATTAGTGGAATTCGGCTATAACCCAGCGATGGGAGCCCGTCCACTACGCCGCGTCATTCAAGATAAAATTGAAGATCAAGTTGCTGAATGTTACCTTGATAATCCAAATAAAAAACATATGCAAGCCATCTTAAATGATAATGACGAGATTATTGTAAAAACGGTTGAATAATATTATTAATATTGCAGCTATCTTTAGTTATTCTATTTGATAGCTGCATTTATTAATTTATTTTTATAACTAACATTACATAATTATGATATAAATCTTTTGTGAATGATTTCATAGTTTTTTCATAGTTGTAAAATATTTTTGAATTTACGTTTTAAATAGTTTAATTTTCTTCAAAATTCATTTATAATGGACTTAGGGAAAAGTAGATCAGAGGTGAGTACCATGAAACTTATCAATGTCACAAATAGTCATTCACGATTGGTAATGAGTCAATTGGAAAGCACTGATGCTGAATTAGTGAAAGTATACACAGCTGGCGATACACTTGTAATTTACACCTTAGCACCCACCCATGTTGAAATTTTACTTTATAATAATAAACGTAAAATTAGACATAGTGAAATTGAAGAAATCCGCAATTATTTTATCCAAAAATTACCTGAAAATAGTTTTAACGAAAATGAAATCAAAGTATTGGATTCAGAAGGATTAATCGAAATTTCTATCCCTAAAAAAGCATCTTAATTTAGACTCATTTACCAAAAAGAGCCGCCTTAATCCCGGGCGACTCTTTTTATTTTATAGTAGACTTTTTAGTTCAACATTTGGATATTTATCCGCAAACCAACGCATCGCAAACTCATTTTCAAACAAGAATAATGGTTGATCAAAACGATCCTTAGCCAAAATATTTCGACTAGAACTCATCTTTTCGTCTAAATCTTCCGGCTTAATCCAACGCGCAATTTTATTCCCCATTTGCGTCATGACGACTTCAGCATTATACTCATTTTTCATACGATATTGGAATACTTCAAATTGTAATTGACCCACTGCTCCAATAATGTATTCATCAGTCAGATATGTTTTATATAATTGAATGGCCCCTTCTTGAACTAACTGATAGATGCCTTTATGGAATGATTTTTGCTTCATGACATTTTTAGCTGTCACACGCATAAAGATTTCTGGCGTAAAAGATGGTAACTCTTCAAACTGCACTTTTAACTTACCCTCAGTTAAAGTATCCCCAATTTGGTAATTTCCAGTATCATAAACCCCAATAATATCACCGGCCACCGCTTCTTCAATGTTTTCGCGAGTATCTGCCATAAATTGGGTAACGTTACTTAATTTCATCTTTTTACCAGTACGCTGTAAAGTGACATCCATCCCACGTTCAAATGTTCCGGAACAAATTCGCACAAAAGCAATTCGGTCACGATGGGCTGGATTCATATTGGCTTGAATCTTAAAGACAAATCCTGAAAATTCTTCGGTCATTGGATCTAATAATTCGCCATCAACCGTCTTATGTGCATGTGGAGCTGGTGCAAACTGTAAGAAAGTTTCTAAAAATGTTTGTACACCAAAGTTTGTTAAAGCAGAGCCGAAGAATACCGGCGTCTGATCACCTCTAGCAATCTTTTCTTCATCAAAGGCATCTCCAGCTTCTTTTAGTAACTCAACCTCTTCTAACACTTGTTGGTAAATGCTATTTTGCGTTAATGGATGATTGGCGTCGATTTCACCATTTTCATCAAGCGGGATAAAACGTTCATTATCATAGCTTTCTGGACGATACAATTCAATACGATGGTTGAAACGGTCATATAACCCTTCCAATCCTTTTCCCATCCCGATTGGCCAATTCATTGGATAAGATTCGATATTTAGCAATTCTTCCAGTTCTTCTAATAAATCTAATGGTTCACGGCCATCACGGTCTAATTTATTAATAAAAGTAAAAATTGGAATCCCACGTTTTTTAACAACTTGGAATAGTTTTTTAGTTTGTGCTTCGATCCCCTTCGCACTATCAATCACCATGACTGCACTATCTACAGCCATTAATGTTCGATAAGTATCTTCAGAAAAATCTTCGTGTCCAGGTGTATCCAAAATATTCACACGTTTACCATCATAATCAAACTGCATGACTGAACTCGTTACTGAAATCCCACGTTGTTTCTCAATTTCCATCCAGTCAGATTTTGCAAAGTTCCCAGTCTTTTTCCCTTTAACCGTACCTGCTTGACGAATTGCGCCACCAAAAAGTAAAAGCTGCTCGGTGATGGTTGTTTTACCAGCATCCGGGTGAGAAATAATCGCAAAAGTACGGCGGCTGTTCATTTGTTCCTTTTGTTTTGGATTATGCATCTTTGTCTTCGTTCCTTTCAAATAAATATACATACCTTGCTATTTTAGCATAGCTTTAGACAAACAAAAAGAGAAACCACACAAAATTGCATGATTTCTCGAAATGATTAACGTCTTGGTTCATCTTCTTCAAATTCTTTGCGGAATAAGCGACGTTCTTCTTCTGGCTCGACTGATTTTTCTTCATGGAAGATGGCCCGTAATTTTAGTAAACGTGTACCTTCCATCTCTTCAGCTATCAAAGTCACATTATCAACATCAAAGGATAATTGCTCTCCTTGATCAGGAATCGTACCTAGCGCTGTAATTAAATAGCCAGCCATTGTATCCACATCAGACATGTGCAAATCTGTTTCAAAAAGTTCATTAAACTCTTCAATAAGCATACGTCCTTGGATAATATATTCATTATCATTTACTTTTTCATATAGGGTTTCGACTTCATCCGATTCATCATCGATTTCACCAACGATTTCCTCTAATAAATCTTCTAATGTGACAATACCAACCACACCACCATATTCATCAAGTAAAATAGACATTTGATTTTGGGTCTTCTTCAATTCATAAAGCAAGTCATCAATGAAAATGGTTTCCGGTACAAATAAAGGCTCCTGCAATAGCTTTTTAAGATTTAAATTTTCAAATCCAGACTTAAAGGCACCTTTTAATAGGTTTTTTGTATGTAAGATTCCGATAATTTTATCTTTATCATCATCATAAACCGGAATTCTTGAAAAGTTTTCAGATAATATTTCACTTACAATTTCATCGATTGGACGGTTAATATCCACCATAAAGGCATCGGTCCGTGGAACCATGACTTCACGAGCCACTTTTGTATCAAGCGAGAATACCCCTTGTACCATTTCGAGCTCGTCATCTTCTAAGACACCTTCATTTTCTAACATATAACGCATTTCATCACGCGTCATCTTAGAATCTTCATCATCAAAATCCATAGGTGTAAGTTTAGCTAAAAGTGAAGTTGAAGCAGAAAGCAACCACACAAAAGGTTTCGCTACAATTCCTAATAAACGGATTGTACCAGAAGTTAAGTTGGCCACTTCTTCTGACTTATTCATCGCAATTCGTTTTGGATATAACTCACCAAAAACGATAGAGACAAAAGTTAATATCGCTAAAACAATCACACTAGCAATATTTTTAGCTGCTGCACCACCACCTAATAAAGGTGCTAAACGATTGGCTAAATTATCTGCCAAAGAAGCCCCTGACAAGATGTTAACCAAAGTGATACCTACTTGAATCGTTGATAGAAAATTCGTAGGTTCAGCAATAATTTTTAATAATTTTTTTGCTTTGACATCACCTTCATCAGCTTTTTGCTCGAGACGATTACGGTTCACTGAAACAACAGCAATCTCTGAAGCTGCCAAGAAGGCATTTATTAATGTTAAAACAACTAATAGTAAAATTTGCGCTAAAAGCGACTGACTCTCGGGGTCAGCATTCATAGTATTATCGCTCTCCTTAAAAATAATATAATATAGAAAAAAAGCGTGGAATAAACCACGCTAAAATCGTACCATAAACTTGCTCAATTTGCAATCTAGAAAAACATAATTTATACAAATTGCAAGATTCGTGGCATTATTTTCATTCAGTAAACTTTAAACATTCCTTTTAATGCAAGCTTATTCTTTCAGCATACGATATCCAAAAGCTAAAACTGTACGCCCAATCGCATATAAAGGCACGCCTAAAAAGATACCTAATAAACCAGCTAGATTGCCTGCGACTAATAAAATGATAATAATCGTTAATGGATGGATAGATAAAGATTTTCCGATAACGTTTGGATAAATGACGTTAGAATCAATTTGTTGGACAACTAATACGACACCACAACAAATAATGGCTTGAAGTGGATTATTAAAAATAGTGACCACTATAGCCGGTAATAAGCCTAGATAAGGACCCAAGTAAGGCACTAAATTCGTGATACCAGCAATCACGCCTAATAAGAATGCATATTTAATGCCAAAAATCATATAACCTAAAAAAGTAAAAGTTCCGACAAAAAGACACTCTATCATCTGTCCGCTAATATAATTGGCTAAGGTCTGATTCATTTCTTTTAACAAATTTGCCACTGATTCTTTACGTTTTTCTGACACAAAGCGCAAAATATTAGGCACCGCACGATGACCATCTTTAAGCATATAAAACAAAATAAATGGAACGGTAATAATCAACATGGCCGCAGAAGCAATCGTTGAAAAGACAGAACCTAGACTAATGGCCACCCCACTCATAAACTTCTGAATAATTGTGCCATAGGATAAGTTGAGTTTTGCGAGCTCTTGATTGATATCTAAATGTTTTAAAGTTTCATTTTTAGCTAGGCCTTTAATTGCCAACTCGATTTGCTGAATCAGATCCGGAATATTTGCGGCTAATTGCGTTAATTGTTTAATTAAGTTTGGAATGACAGCCATCACGACCAAAGCAAGCACACCAATCAGCAATAAGAAAACAACAATAATCGCGAAAATCCGTTTTATTTTTAATTTTTCAGTTAAAAATTCCACTAGAGGATTTAGCATATAATACAGAAATCCCGAAATTAAGATTGGCGCAAATAAAGTTGAAAAAAATACGCCTAATGGTTTTAATAGGAAATCAACTTTGGTCAATACAAAAACAAGTGTGGCTAATACTAATAATTCGACGGACCAAAAAAATAGCTTAGATTGCCTTAATTTTTCAAACATGGTTTACCTCCCTTTTTTTCAATATTATAACTGATTTTGTCGGCAAAAAAAAGATGAGTAAAATAATTACCCATCTTTTTTTCATCATTTTTGCGACAATTGCTTGTAGCGGTTATACCAAATATCGACGTAGCTATCTGAGAAGGGACCTTTACCATTATTAATCCAATCAACTAAAATTTTGACATTTTCCTTTAAGATAAAATCAATGTCTTGTGGATAATGCATAATCTTACTATGTAATTCATATTCATCCACATCTAACAAGCGTTTCTCTCCATCAGGAAAAACTTTAATATCCAAATCATAATCAATATACTTCAACGCTTCCTCATCTAAAAGGAATGGTGAAGCCAAATTGCAATAATATGACACTCCCTTTTCTCTAATCATTGCTATTATATTGAACCAATACTTCTTATGAAAATACACAATGGCTGGCTCTCTGGTTACCCAACGCCGGCCATCTGATTCAGTCACAAGGGTATGGTCATTTACGCCGATAATTGAATGCTCACTAGTCTTCAATACCATTGTATCACGCCACGTTCGATGCAATTTGCCGTCATGTTTGTAGCTTTGAATGCTGACAAACTCACCTTCTTTTGGTATTCGCATCTTAACCCTTCCCTCAGCAGCTTTTTGTGCATTTGTTCGGGTGTTATCCACCTACGTCAAAATCATTATAGCAATAATTTGCGTAAATGGCTAGAAATCTTTTTTAAGTTTGTACATTTTATTTAATAATTTATGCTGCATTTTGGGCAGTGGCAATTCTTTCATTTGCTGCATCGTATAAAAATCATCATTTGCAGTAGTTTCCATGAGCTTACCTTCAAATAATAGAATATGCCACTTTAAATGCGTAAATATGTGTGTAATCTCTCCTAAATGAGCTGGATTCCACAAAATTTTTGCTTGATTAAAGGGTAATTTGGATTTAGAAAACAGGGTTTGTATCGTTTGTGAACGTGGAAGTAGCTTAAAGCTAGTTTGATGCTCAGCAACAAGTGTATCCTCATCAAAGAGCGTAGGTTGTACAAAAGGTTGCTTGAAATCAAACGGTTCTTCTGAAAAGTTTTTTAAAAGATTTTTGTATTCTTCTTGCGCTATTTCGACAATTGGAAAATGAAGCATATCTTTTAAAAGTCTGCCTGCTGCTCTTTTCTCTAATAAATAGGCGTCTTTCGTGTTTTCAAGGGCAAAGGCTACAAAATATTGATCCTTAGGCTTGGCTTTTTTGCTTTTCACTGGAAACTGTTCTTGAAGACCTTCTTGCTTAGAAAGACAAAAACTGCTTAAAGGACATTCAGTACACTTCGGACTTGTCGGTGTACAGATACTAGAACCCAGGTCCATAAAGGCTTGGTTAAATTCACCGGGATATCTTTCTGGGATTATTTTTCTCACTGCTTGATCAAAAACTTTCCGACTACTCGCTTTAGCAATATCTTCCTTGATTAAAAAGAGTCGACTCACCACCCGCATCACATTTCCATCAATGGCTGGTTCAGGTAGATGAAAGGCAATACTACTAATCGCCCCGGTAGTATACGGTCCTATCCCCTTTAACTTACTAATCTCAGTAGGCGTTTGGGGAAATTTTCCATCATATTCATCCATAATTTGATTGGCGGCTACTTTTAAATTACGAGCTCTGGAATAATAGCCTAATCCTTCCCAGACTTTTAAAAGTTTTTCATCATCTGCATGAGCTAAATCTTTTATTGTTGGGAAAGTTTGCATAAAACGATGAAAATAATCAATGACCGTATCCACCCGAGTCTGTTGTAACATAATTTCAGAAATCCAAATGCGATACGGATCAGTATTTTCACGCCAAGGCAAATTTCGAGCATGCATAAAATACCAGTCTAAAAAATTTTTTTGTAATTGTGCGACTTCATTTGTCGAAAGTTGTTCAAAAGTATTATTCATCTAGCCATTCCTCATCGATATATTGTTGAATCAAACTTAGGTCAAAACCTTTTTGATAAAGTTTTTGTTTAAATTTTTGCTTTTTCTCATAATCATTTTTCCCTTTGATACGATGAATGATTTTTTCTGCCTCTTTCACTAATTTGGCGTACTCTGCTTCTTCATCGACTTCTAATTCAATTTGTTGCATCGCCTCATCCACCACTGCATAGCTAAACCCTTTTTGCACCAAAGATAATTTACACTTTTGTAGGATTTGATAGTGGCTTTGATTGCTTTGGCGTTTTAACATTTTTTCGGCCGCTTTTTTGGCAATCTCTATTTGCTGCTCTTTCGTATAAAGAGGCAAGACTTCCTCAATAATATTATCCGCAATTCCTTTTGCCTTTAATTTATTCGCAATCACTGTAGGTCCCTTATCATTTAAGCGTAAAGCCGTTTGCAAATAACTTTTCGCATATTGCACATCATCAATCAAACGCTGATTTTTTAGATACTGACAAATTTTTTGGATATCTTCAGCGCCAATTTCTTTCTCTTTCAGATAGGTTGCGATTTCATTTTCAGTACGTAATTGATAACTTAAATAATTTAAAGCCTGATGCAAACCGATATCATATGCACTTGCCTTTTTGATTTCGGCTAACAATGACTCATCGACTTCTTTTCCCTTTAATAAGCGAAATTTCACCAAGACGTCTTCAGATACGATAAAAGTCCGTTGATCATCAAGCGTAATTTCATAACTTTTCGCCTTTTTTTGCGTCATTTTTTGAATAATCATTCCTATCAGTCCTTTCGCGTACTTTTATTATTGTAACATATCTCACTAAAATAATAATCTATCTGAACTGTTGAAAAAAACTTAGCATATGCGTTATGATGTTACTAGCAAATGTGAAAGGAAAAGGACATGGTTCAACTTAGAGAAAAGCAAAAATTTCAAATCAAAATCAAACGTCTCGGCATTAACGGAGAAGGAATCGGCTATCACCAAAAAATGATTATATTTGTTGCCAACGCGCTACCTGACGAAGAAGTACTCGTACAAGTGACAAAAGCAACACCTAAGTATGCCTATGCGAAAATCATCAAAATATTAAAGCCTAGCAAAGACCGCGTACAGCCAGCCTGTGCCTATTATGATGCATGCGGTGGCTGTCAGTTGATGCATTTAAATTATCAGGCCCAACTTGATTTCAAACGCGATTTACTCAAACAAGCACTAGAAAAATTCAAACCCACGGGCTATCAAAATTATGAATTACGTCCAACGATTGGCATGCAAAATCCTTGGCACTACCGCAATAAAGCCCAGTTTCAGTTAGGTTTTAATCCAAAATTGAAAAAAATCGAAGCCGGTCTCTATAAAGAAAATTCACATCAGTTAGTTGCTATCGAAAATTGCCTAGTACAAGAAGAAACAACGCAAAAAGTATTAAATACCGTTGTACGTCTGTTGAATCGTTATCAAATTCCTATCTATAACGAAAAGAAAAAGACAGGTATATTGAAAACCTTGATGGTACGCGTGGGGATTGAAACTGGTGAAGTCCAATTAGTCTTAATTTCAGTCAAACGCCAAATTCCTAACTTAAATAGTCTTTTGCGTCTGATTCAAAGTCAATGTCCTGAAGTGGTGTCTATCATGCAAAATATCCAAGCCAAGCAAACATCACTTGTCATGGGCGATGAAACGATTCATTTAGCAGGAAAAGAAGCGATTACCGAGCAAATCAATGAAGTGGTCTTTGATTTATCTGCTAGAGCCTTTTTCCAATTAAATCCTACACAAACAAAAATTTTGTATGATGAAGCAATCAAAGCCTGCACGCTTACAGGAAACGAAAGCGTAGTAGATGCTTACTGTGGGGTAGGTACAATTGGTCTAAGTATAGCCAAACAAGCCAAAGAAGTTCGTGGCATGGATATTATCCCAAGCGCAATTGAAGATGCTAAGAAAAACGCCCAACGCCTCGGAGTAGCAAATACCCATTATGAAGTCGGAACAGCTGAAGATTTACTCCCTAAATGGTTAGCTGAAGGATTTCGTGCAGATGTCATTATTGTCGATCCGCCAAGAACAGGATTAGATGATCAATTATTAGCTGCACTTTTAAAATATCCTAGTCAACAGCTCGTTTATGTCTCTTGTAATGTATCGACCTTAGCGAAAAATTTAGTCACACTCAGTCAGAAATACCGCGTCGAATATCTGCAATCCGTGGACATGTTTCCCCATACGGCAAGATGTGAAGTCGTCTGCAAATTAACCTTAAAATAAGAAGAAAAGGATGAGAACCGCCATTGTGCAGCTCTCATCCTTTTATATTATAAGTTTTCAATCATTTGTGTCAATTTTTCAGCAAAACGACCAACATGTAAGCCGTCTACAAAGCGATGGTTGACTTCCAATGAGATCACTAATTCAATTTTGTCCTGATTTTTGGTATATTTTCCCCAGCTAATTCGTGGGATATTGTCATCTTTTGCCTTAGGATTCGCTAAATCACGCTCATTGGTTAAGGCTGTCAAATCAAGCCATGGCAAACATGAATAGTAAATCAAGTTTTCTTCAGCATAAGGTTCAATAAAAGTTGCTTGCTGACTTGATTGGACCTTAGCTTGCTGACAAAAATCGCGTAAATCTGCTTTTAAGTCCATCGTTACAATATGAAATTGCTCACTACCTTTTTTCAAATCGGCAAAACTAGGAATCCGTTCAGAAAATAGATAGACCTCTTCCTCTTTTAAGAAATAGCGAAAATTTTCTATCTCATTCATCGCTTGGCAAGTAAGATAAATCAAAGCATAGTAAAAAGATAGTTGCGACTCTTTACAATATTTTACTAAGTTTGTCACCTCTTGCTTAAAGCTCACCATGTAAAAAGGATTGGACATTTGAGAAAAAAAGGTAAAAACTTCGCGTCGAGGCCAAGTAGCTAAGTCAATTTTTTGCAACATAAAGATTCCTCCTAAAAGAGATTATCAAATAAAGAAAGTTGATTTTCTTCAGGTAGGCCATCAAGTACCCCATGTTCAGACATATATTCAATCAAAGTTTTTGAAACCTTACCACGAGTGGCTAAGTCTTCTTTGGATAAAAACGCGCCTTCTTCACGTGCTTGGACGATTTGTTTGGCCACGTTAATTCCCAAACTTGGCACTGCTCGAAATGGCGCAATTAACTTATTCCCGTCAATGACAAAGTTCACGGCATCTGATTTATAAAGATCAATCATCCCAAATTCAAAACCGCGTTCTAGCATTTCATTGGCCAATTCTAAGACCGTTAACAAGTTCTTTTCTTTGGTTGAAGCTTCCATTCCTTTTTCATTAATTTCATCCATACGTGCTTTTACTGCTGCTTTTCCTCGCGACATCGCCACCAAATCAAAATCATCGGCCCGTACAGAAAAATAAGCACAATAATAAAGAATCGGGAAGTAAACCTTAAAGTAAGCCACCCGTAACGCCATTAAGACATAAGCTGCAGCATGGGCTTTCGGGAACATATATTTAATCTTCAAACAAGACTCAATATACCACTCTGGCACTTCTTGTTTACGCATTTCCTCTTGCCAATCATCTGGAATCCCCTTACCTTTACGCACACTTTCCATAATCTTAAAGGCCAGACCATTATCTAGACCCGCATGCATCAAATAAACCATGATATCATCACGACAACCGATAACATCGGCTAGCGTTGTGGTACCATTTCGAATCAGTTCTTCAGCATTTCCTAACCATACATCGGTACCATGTGATAGCCCCGAAATTTGCAGCAACTCAGCAAATGTACTTGGTTTGGTTTGTTCTAACATGCCTCGAACAAAACGCGTCCCAAATTCTGGAATCCCTAATGTCCCTGTTTTTGAACCAATCTGCTCTTCGGTAACGCCTAATACTTCCGGACCTTGGAAAATCTTCATCACTTCAGGGTCATCTGTCGGAATGGTTTTCGGCTCAATACCGGATAAATCTTGTAACATCCGAATCACGGTAGGATCATCGTGACCTAGAATATCAAGTTTTAAAATATTATCATGAATCGAGTGGAAATCAAAGTGTGTGGTACGCCATTCCGCATTGATATCGTCAGCTGGATATTGAATAGGGGTAAAATCATACACATCCATATAATCTGGAATAACGATAATCCCACCAGGGTGCTGACCAGTCGTACGTTTTACACCAGTAGCTCCTTTAGCCAAACGATCCACTTCCGCACTACGATAGTGAAGATCATTATCACGCTCATAGCCTTTCACAAATCCGTACGCTGTCTTATCGGCTACCGTACCAATCGTTCCTGCGCGATACACATAGTCTTCACCAAACAAGACTTTAGTATAGTTATGCGCTTGGGGTTGATATTCACCCGAGAAGTTCAAATCAATATCGGGAACCTTATCTCCGTGGAAACCTAAGAAAGTCTCAAACGGAATATCATGCCCATCTTTTTTCAAACGAGTACCACATTTTGGGCAGGCTTTTTCCGGCATATCAAAACCAGAACCAAATTCACCATTAACATAGAACTCCGAATACTGACAATTTGGACAATGATAATGAGGTGCTAAGGGATTCACCTCAGTAATTCCCGTCATCGTCGCAACAAAGCTCGAACCCACCGAACCACGGGAACCAACCAAATAGCCATCCTCATTACTCTTATGCACTAATTTTTGAGCAATCAAATAAATCACTGAAAATCCATTCCCGATAATCGAATTTAATTCTTTTTCTAAACGCTTTTCAACAATTTCAGGTAGTGGATCCCCGTATAATTCTTTGGCCCGTTTATAACTTAACTCCGTAATTTCTTCTTCTGAACCAGGAATTTTTGGCGTATATAAATCATCTTTGACCGGAATGACGACTTCACACTGCTCATTAATCAAATTAGGATTCGTCACAACAATCTCTTGGGCTTTTTCCGCTCCTAAAAATTGAAACTCAGTTAACATTTCATCAGTCGTTCTAAAATGAACATCTGGTAAAGTATGACGATTTAATGGATTACCTGGTCCCATTGAGTTAATCAAAATCTTGCGGTAAATGGCATCTTCTTTATTTAAATAATGGACATTCCCAGTTGCTACGACAGGCTTACCTAATTCTTCACCAATAGCGACCAGATTTTTGATAATTTCTTCAAGGTCTTTTTCGTTTTTGACTAATTCTTGCTCAATCAAAGGGGCGTACACAGCTTTAGGCATAACTTCGATAAAATCATAGAATTGCGCCAGTTCTTTTGCCGCAGCCCGACCTTTTTGCATCATCGCGACAAAGACTTCCCCTTTATCACAGCCAGTCCCTACAATCAACCCTTCTCTTAATCGCGTGAGTTCCGTACGAGGAATTCGCGGCACCTTATCATGGAAATATTTCACATTAGATAAAGAAATCAGTTTGAATAAATTTTTCAAACCAGCCTGGGTCGTCACTAAGATTGTCGCATGAAAAGGACGCGCCAGTTTATAAGCATTTTCGCCACCAACACCACGATTTAAATCTTGGTGTAACTTCATATCATGCTTTTCCATCGCTTCTTTAATAAAAATCCAAGCAAGATGGGCCGTTGCTTCAGAGTCATAGATAGCACGGTGATGATGTTCTAAGCCAACATTAAATTTCTTAGTCAAAACCCCTAAGCCAAAACGTTTGAAATCTGGATACAAGTAACGCGCAAGTTCCAATGTATCAATAACTGGATTCGTTGAAATCGGCATACCTTTTTTATCATAGCTCGTATTTAAAAAGCCAATATCAAAAGAAGCATTGTGGGCTACTAAAATCGCATCACCGGTAAACTCTTTAAACATCTGTAGGACTTCTGCTTCTGATTTAGAGCCGCGAACCATATCGTCAGTAATCCCGGTTAATTGAATTGTCGTATTGGATAACGGATGACCTGGATCAATAAATTCATCAAAGGTATCAATAATATTCCCCTTATGCATTTTAACAGCCGCTAATTCAATAATCGTATCATATACAGCCGAAAGTCCGGTTGTTTCCACGTCAAACACGACATAAGTAGCATCTTCTAACTCGATTGGTGCAGGATTATAAGCCACTTCGACGCGGTCATCAACTATATTAGCTTCAACTCCGTAAATAATCTTTACGCCAGCTTTTTTACCTGCTTGGTGGGCTTCAGGAAAAGCCTGGGCACCTCCATGATCGGTAATGGCAATCGCTTTATGTCCCCATTTTCCAGCTTGGGTAACTAAATCGGTAATCGAATTGGTCGCATCCATGGTTGACATATTCGAATGTAGATGTAATTCTACTCGTTTTTGGTCATCTGGCGCATAATCTTTTCTACTTTCATGCGACACTTCAGATATATCTTGAGCCATCATCGTTAACTCATGAGAAAAACTATCTTCTTGAATACTTCCGCGCGCTTTCACCCACATACCTTTTTTCAGGGCATTAAACATTTCTACATCTTTATCATTATTTGAAAAACGTTTAACAATGAAAGAAGAAGTATAGTCAGTAATTTTTATTTGTAATAAGGAACGTTTTGACCGCAACTCGCGAATCTCAATATCAAAAATATAGCCTTCAAAGAGCACACGGTTTTCTTCTTCAACAATCTCAACCATTGGCGTAATTTCATCACTCGGATTAATTTCACGTCCCAATTGAATAGGTCCCGAAAAACTTGCTCCCTCTTCAGCCTTTTCTTGTTTGCGTTTTTCTTGATTGGCGATGGCTTTAGCTGCATTTTCCATCATGATTTGCGCTTGAGCTTGTTGATGTTCTTCGTAAGCTTGTTGTTCTAAACTTGCTAATTCAGCATCCAATTGTAAATTTAAACGGATTCTAGGGAAACCAAACTGCTGATAGTTTTTCTCAATTCTTGGCAAATATTGCTGATTTAATAACGGCATAATGGATTCAGAACTAACCGATAAATAAATCTTATTCCCATTTAGAATTGGTTTTTGTCCCTTTAAAGCTTGTTGTAACATTGGGGTATCACATTGCGCCTTCACAAGTGCCAAGGAATAATAATCTTGCAATAACTGTTGATTAAATTGCGTATTCTCAGCTTCAATAAATAACTGAACTTCTGCAATATTCTTAAAAGCCGCTTCTAAATGACTCACAAATGAATGATAAAGTTCAAAAGGTAAAATCTCCGCAAACTGTAGATAAAACAGCCATTTACGTTCAGCTTTTAAGACTTTGACTTGTTTCATCTGACCTTGCTTGATTAAAGGATGTTGCAAAATTTCAGGTGATAATTTCATTTGTTCAAGTAAGATATGATATTTTTCTTGTTGGATAGACAAAACAGACACCTCTTTTTTTTAACAATAAATAAACGTACAATCTATTATAGCAAAAAAAGCGATAGTCCGCGAAAGAAAATTCACGGCTACCACTTCTTATTCTGCATTTTGAGCTAATAGAATTTCTAATGTCCCGAGTAAGTCATCTAAACGCACTTCTACCTTAGATTGACTAGACATAATTTCTAATTCCACGACTTGATCGGCTGCTTTTTTACCGACAACGATGCGAATCGGACAACCAATCAAATCCGCCTCAGCAAATTTCACGCCAATACGTTCCTCACGATCATCGACAAGTACTTCATAATTGGCCTGGATTAATTTTTCCTCAACAAATTGCATCAATTGATTTTGATAATAATCTTGAATTTCCACAGCAATCAGATGCACATCAAAGGGCGCAATAGCACGAGGCCAACTCATTTTTTGACCCACACGCTTTTGATCGACAATTAAAGCAAAGATTTCTGATAAATTCATCGCAAAATGGCCTAATTCGATCTGAACACGCTCATTTTCATCATTGGTCACGTGAAAAACAGAAGAATCAATCGCACGCATATTTTCCACACGAGCAATTCTAACAGCCGAACTTGCCTCTAGTATCCCTTGACTTTCAATCGCTGTTTCACCAGAGTGCACCAAACGCAAATCAACAAATTGAACTTGTTCAAAATTTGCTAGATTGACATTTTGATAGTTCTCAGCAAGAAATACACAATCTGCTAAAAGATAATTTGCTTGCGTTAAGATGGTCTCATCCGCATAAATCTCACATTCAGCCAACAAATCATCCAAACTGGCAAAAACCTTCTCACCTTCAAAGTCTACTATCTCTTCGGTTGCTAAAACTTTATGCAATTTTACTATACTTAATTCATCCGCTTGACGCATAAAGACGGCAATCATTTTCTCTGCTTGTTTGAATAGCTGAATTTGTAACCTTGGCGCATCCTTTTCAATAGTTTGAAGATGTTCCAATGGTAGATAATTTTTCGCACTCACCTTGTTACTACCTTGACTAATTGCTAAAGTCTGTAAAGCTGCATACGAACCTAAAGAAGCCTTCAACACTGTCTCATAGCCATTTTCGGTATCTCCGGTAAAGACTTTTGATTGTAAGGCATGAATCCCATCGCCAGTTAACATCGCAAAGTCAATCTCACATTTACTTAAAAACTGGCTGATTGCCTTTAGTAGCTGCTGATAAATTGCTTCACGCCCTTCTTTTGTTGGATGAAGAAAGAAGCCATCGACAAAAAGTTCATGCGTTTCTTTTAATAAAGAGTGCATTCGCTTCACTTCATCTACCGCAATGGTTTGTACTTGATAAAAAGTAAGTGGTAGTTGACGATAAGACTGAATTTCGCGACTTAATAACTGAATCACCGAAAAATCAGTTAAAGCTAAATCAGTCACCAGCTGCAACTGATTATCGGTTAAGACACTTTCCTGTTGTGCCACTTGATTGGTCACACTAAAACGTAACTCATTAGCATCTAAAGCACGTAATTCAGCACGCAATAATAATTCTAGCTTTTGAATAATTCGATTGGCTAAGGGCAGGTAAGCAAAATCATGACTACCTACTTGACGAATATAGCCACCTTTTAAAAGTAACTGAATATACTCTGCCCCTTCTGTAGACGAATCTTTCATAGTTGGAATAAATAAATTTGACTGTTTCATTATTAACCCCTAAAAATTATCTAAAAAACATCCTTTGAATATCATTCCAAGTGACTAAAACAAAGAGCAATAAAATCATCCCTACACCAATCATGGTAATAATACCTTCGTGTTCTGGCTTTAATGGTTTCCGACGAATCGCTTCTAAAATATTTAATACGAGCTTCCCACCATCTAGGGCTGGAATTGGAAGTAAATTAAAAATCCCAATATTCACTGAAATCAACGCCATATACGCAATAATCGTA
Source organism: Enterococcus cecorum (assembly GCF_052119425.1). Lineage (GTDB taxonomy): Bacteria > Bacillota > Bacilli > Lactobacillales > Enterococcaceae > Enterococcus_E > Enterococcus_E cecorum_C. The sequence continues at coordinate 11,330 of NZ_JBQKFH010000010.1, read as the reverse complement.
ATGAGACCTTCATTGGCTACCTGCGCAGATTGTTGGAAAATCGCTACTGGACCACCTAACTTATTAATATCAGGCTGGACAATAATTGATTTCAAAGCTTGGAAAATCTGAGTGGCCATATTTATCGACACTTCAAAACCACCTGTAATCATTGTCATCACACCAGTTTTCTTATACATGGTGATCCCAATTTGACCCACTTTTTCATCATTGACCGTCACAGTTTTAGGTGTTAAGGTTGTTGTTTTGGTTTGACCATCACGTGTATATTTGACTTCAAGCGATTTCCCTGGATTTTTTTGAATTTCATCTACCAAATCATTCCAATTGCTGATTTTCTTGTCAGCAATCGTTTTGATTTCATCGCCTTGTTTCAATCCAGCTTGACTAGCAGGTGAATCAGGCATAATCTCACCTAATTTTGAAGTATTAGGATCACTCATCCCACCTTGCATAAAGACCAAAATCACACACAAGACAAAAGTTAAGATGAAATTATTTAACGGACCAGCAAAATTGGTAAGCATACGTTGCCATAATTTAGCTGACTGGAATTGTACATCTCGTGGTGCGATGCGAATTTCCGTACCATCAGATTCAATCACCGTCGCATCATGATCGACAGCAAAACGTACAAGCTTGCTATCGTCTCCATTGACATAGCCTTCAACGTAGAGCTCATCTTCTAAATCACTATCAGCAACCTCAAACGGAATACTATTTTCCAATTCCACTTTTTCGCAGCAATTCATCTTGTGCACGACATTATTTTCATCTACTACTAATGAAATAAACATCCCTGGTGTTAAATCGCCACCTTCATCCGCACCGGCCATTCGCACATAGCCGCCTAAAGGAAGCAAGCGAATCGTATAGGCGACCCCGTCTTTTCCTTGTTTTGCAAAGACTTTCGGACCCATCCCGATAGAAAATTCACGCACTAAAATACCAGATTTACGTGCAAAATAAAAATGTCCAAACTCATGAACAATGACGATAACTGAAAAGATAATCAAAAATACTAGAATCGATTTCATCTCATCACTCGCTTTCTCAAAAATTATTTTTAATCTAAACAAATTCTTTGATAAACACCTTTTCTCACTTATGAACTATTTTACAGTTTCTTATCTTATTTTTAAAGTTTTTTAGCTAAATATTGCGAAGATTTAACAGAGTAGACATGATTTTGCAAAGTTAAATTTCAGACAGATACGTATAAATATCCGCAAAAGTCACCAACTCGACATCACTTAATTGCTTGGCCCGTTTTTGACACGCTGGCGTAAAACCTGTTTTGCTAAACAAGAAATAATGATTATCCACATAGGGAAACATTTGACTACGGTGGATTAATTGATCTAACACCGGTGTATCAACCAGTTCATTTTTCCACTTACATTCACCAAATACTGACGTGTGCCCGGAAGTTCCCATAATATCGATTTCTTCTTGTTTTTTCGTTTGTGGATTCTTGCCCCACCAACTGGCTAAGTCTAAAAAGGAAAAACTCAAGTCATTTTGAAGCAGTCTTTCCCATAAATATTCGGTACAGATTTTTTCAAAAATAGAACCCATATATTGATCAAGGTGTGACTCAATATATCGATAGGTTTGCTCACTGACCTCTCTGGAAATCAAGCTAGTTAGTTGAGGGATATTTAGTATATCATAAACTACTAAATCGTAAACTACTAAATTATGTTCTACTTATTTGATAGTCCAAAAAAAGATAGTTAATCCCCATCGCTGAAAATTAACTATCTCAATATTTAAATTAAACCTAATAAATGCATGATTGGAAATACAAACAACATGCTATCGAAGCGGTCTAAAATGCCACCATGTCCCGGCAAAATCTTACCTGAATCTTTCACACCATAGTGACGCTTAAAGGCTGACTCTACTAAATCACCAAATTGACCAACCACTGATAAAACAATTGTCATCAAGGCTACAGTAAATAAAGAATGGTCAAAATACTGTTTAGCAGGGAAAATGATTAAGTAAATCACTGCTACAACGACCGCAGATAAAATCCCGCCTAAAGCCCCTTCAACCGTTTTGTTTGGCGAAATCTCAGGCCATAATTTGTTTTTACCATATTTACGTCCAAACATATAAGCACCAATATCAGTAGACCAGACAACTAGAAAGGCAAACATTAAAACGATAAGCCCATCCTTATCCATACGTGCGGATACAAAATTACCAAAGCCAATCCCAACATATAGACTGACTAAAACCGGAAAACAAGCTTCATCAAAAGTATAAGTATTTTTGGAAATCACACTTAATCCCAAAATCAGCATCACCACAAAATAATAAAGCATCCATTTTTCCGTATTTACTGGTAAAAAGCTAAACCATGGATTTTTTGGCAAGACGAGCACGATTGCACCGAGGGCCGCCAATACTCCTTCATAGCTTAATAACTGGATTTGACGCATTCTAAATAATTCATAAACGCCAATCACTGCTAATAATGCTGCCGTTAATTGCAAAATCGTACCACCAATAAATAAAATTGGTAAGAAAATCGCTAAAGCTACCACGGCAGTAATTACACGTGTACGCATTTATTTCTTATCCTCCTTATTATTTAAGCCACCAAACCGACGATCTCGCATTTGGTAACTCGCTAAAGCCTGCTCTAATGCTTTTTCATCAAAATCAGGCCAATACGTATCAGTAAAATAAAATTCACTATAAGCAAATTGCCATAATAGAAAATTACTAATTCGTTCTTCGCCACTGGTTCGAATCATTAGTTCAGGATCACGATATTCACTTGGTAAGAAACTAGTCATCAAGTGATCGGCAAATAGCACATCATCAATTTCTTCAGGTGCTATTTTTTCCTCTTGAACTTCTTTAGCGATATGACGAACCGCTGTTATTATTTCTGCTCGTGAACCATAATTAAAGGCAAAGTTAAGCACCATTCCTGTACAATGAGCCGTTTGTGCCATTGCTCGCTGAATTGCATCAAAAGTATGTTTAGGCAAGGCATCTAAATAACCCATCGCATGCACACGAATGTTATCTTCAATTAACTCTGGCACAAAAGTATCAAAAAAATCTATCGGCAATTTCATCAAATAATTGACTTCATCTTCTGGACGTTTCCAATTCTCAGTCGAAAAAGTATATAAGGTTAAGGCCTTTACCCCTAATTTTGCCGCATGCTTCGTAATTTTTTTAACATTGTCCATTCCTGCCTTATGTCCTGCAAAACGTGGCAAGCGACGATTTGTTGCCCATCGTCCATTACCATCCATAATAATAGCGATATGCTGAGGTACACCTAATTCAGGCTGAAATGTAAATTCTTCTATTTGACTTGATTTTTTCTTCTCAGGAAAAAAACGAAACACCTAGTTCGCCTCCTATCAAAATGTATCTATCTAGGCTATTATACCACAAAACCTCACGCAATTACCCACCTTTTTCACGAAATATAGGGATAATTAAAAAGTGAACACCAGGACAGACCTAGTGCTCACTGACAATCTCCTATTTTTTCCATTCACTTGGCTTTTTATCTTTTACGAAAAATGCCTTCCTAGCAATATTCGCCATTGGTTGATCAGAATAAGAATCAGAATAAAAATGATTAATTTTGACGCCTTCGCCAAAAGCTTGTGTAAATCTTTTCACTTTTTCTTTTCCATAACAATTGACTCCATCATACTTTCCAGTGTTCTTATCAACTAGCGAACAGATGAGTTTTACATCTAACCTTTTACAAATAGTTGCTAATAAAAATTCAGGTGAGGCAGAGATAATTACATCTTCAGGACTTGAAATATCTTTATACCAAGAAAATACTTTATGCTGATTCTCGTTCCAAAATTGATTTACCAAATAATCAATATCGTCTATTCCAAGCAAAAATGAATAGAATTCCTCCTTGAAAGTAGTTTTATCAATTATCTTCATTTTATATTTTACAGCTCCTAATATTTGTCTAGGTAAATAAAATATAAGTTTTGGATTTTTTCTTAAACAGTATTTATAAAAATCCAACGTACTATCTCCATCATAAATTGTTCCATCGAAATCAAATACATTTATTAATTTAGAATTCATTTTTTCAATCCTCGTTTTATCATAAGACGTATAAAAAGATAACCATAACTAAACAATAAATCAAGCATAGCAGAATTAACATTTTATCATGCAATAATACTTCAACAGGATCACCATCTGAATTCCCTTCAACATTCATACTATATGTTAAAGAAATTAATAATACAATCGGAACTGTCCAAACCAATAAATGATTTCCAGACATTGATTGTTGCTTATCCATTGTCCATAATGCATAAAAGACATTCGCTAGGCCTAGAAACATATACATGACTTTATCTAAAAATCCTTCAGTATAATACTTAAGTACCGCTCTTGTTTTTCCACTTGAAATTCTTTTTAACTCATTTCTTCTCTTACCTAATGCAAAGAAAAAAGAGATTGAAATTACTGTAAGATATAGCCAATCCGAAACACTAATATTCGTAATAACAGCACCATAGAGAACTCTCAATAAAAAACCAGAAACCAAGATAAAGATATCAACAATCGGCATATTTTTTAGACCATAACTATAGGCTATATTTAGTAAGATATAACTTGCTAGAATAATAATTGCAAGCAAGTTAAAATTAAGCCATGAAATTATCGCAACAATGACAAGTAACATCGCTAATAGCAAATAAGCATTTTGAATTGAAACTTTGCCAGAAGCAATCGGTCTATTACGTTTCGTTGGATGTTGACGGTCTTTTTCACAATCTTGAATATCATTAATGATATACACAATCGATGATACAGCGCAAAAGGCAACAAATGCAAGTAGATTTTGGCCAAATTTTTTACTAGTAAAAAGTTCACCACTGCCAACAACTGCTGCGAATACTAAAAAATTTTTAATATAATGATGAACCCTCATTAACTTTATGTAATACTTCATAATTAGCTCCTTAGACAGAGTAAGCTTGTACTGCAAATTTTATCATATCCATCATAGCAGGTACATTTTTATATAGTAATACAAGGATAGCTATACAAAAAACTAATGGAACTATAAATGATATTCTAAATATTTTTGCGAACTTTTCTACAAATCGATATATTAGAATAAAATATGCCCATCCAAAGTAAAGAGCATATAATATTAAACCATTTTCTTGTGTTCCCCATCCTAATATTAACAGCATAACAACAGAAAAGAATACCCAGAAGCCTGCAATTAAGCTCATTTTATCTCTGTAGTTTATTAACACACTTATTAAAACAATTACTAAAATTCCAATACCAATAATACTATAATCTCCTATTGGTGCAAGATGCCAATTATTTTCTGTAGTAATTCTTGTAGCCGTATTCGGTCCGATAAATAAATCATGGATAAAATATGTGAATTGAGCAAGTTTATTTTGAAAAGTAATATGCTCTCCAGAAAAACCACTTAATTGAATAATTTTTTCTTTAATATTATAAATAATATCAAATCGATCAAATAAAAGAAGCAATATTAAAAAATCGACTCCAGTTAAAATTAGCTCTTTAATAAAATGAAATACACTTTCTTTCTTTTGCTTACTTGAAACAAAAATTGAAGCACTAGTAATTAAAGTACCTATTGCTGCATTCATAGAAATAAAAGAAGGACGCGAATATACCATAATTTCGAATATTACAAATATTAACCAGAAATATGCAAATATATATTGTTCCATCATCACTGAGAATAATAGACTAGTATATGTGCATGAAACAAAAAACACAAAAATAATTCTTTTTATTCTATTAAGCTGTAATAAATTTGCAAGTAAAATATTCGCCAAAAACATTAGTGCTAGCTGACAAACATTTATTAAAAAAGCATTAATTGTAGCTGATGTATGGAAAATACGATTAATTAAATAAACAAATCCTGTAAATGGTGCAGAAAATATTGCAAATAATGGCTGACGTAAATCATTTTCAGTATGCTTTAAATATGCATAAACTTTTTCTTTTACCAATGCAGGGGAATCACTTGTATAAATCACATTATACATATTATCTGTTCCATAAAATGCCTGAGTTAAATTAAAAATATAAAACATTGTAATGACAAAAATGGCAAATATCAAAATATATGATATCAGTTCAATGATTGAAGTATTAGATAATATTTTCGATTTTTCTAATGACTCAATAATATAATTCAATATTACATCTATTATAATAGCTACAAAATATATTGAAACAACTATTAATATTACTGTAACTATCTTTATAGGATTATGTTGGAACGAATGAAAATTACTAATAAGATTAATCACTTCAGTCCTATTCCAGTATTTGTAAAACATCGATCCATTTTCAATACACACACCTATCGAGCTTAAAATCGAAAAAAATAATATATAAATATTTTTTTTCATCATCTTCTGAAATATATTTGGAATCAAAGACGAAAGAAGCAAAATCATACCAAAAGCAATTAGAAACCCTATAAAATCTCCAATACTATACTTCATATTTAGATAAAAAAAACCTGCAGCAGATATCGAAAAAAGCCAGTTACTTTTTAGATTAAGAAGAAAACTATCTCTACTTTTTTTACTTGATAAGTATTTCCAAACAAACGTAACTATATGAAAATTGTTCATTACCCTACTCCCTCAATATATTTTTTAATGTACATAAATTAAAACAAAAGTATTATATTATGAATACAATATAAATTCAACGCTGTATAATAAATGGTTTATATTTTCACGCTATTAACTGAAATAATAATTAATTGAAAAAAAAGAGAAGAGACAACACATTCTCTTCTCGAAACTATATTATTACAATTAATAGCAATAATTAATTATCTTTGGCTATTTTCTGATCATAATAATCCGACTTTTTGGTAACTTCATCTTCAAAGTTTTGATAGCCCAAACGTTCTGGAACCGTCTTAGTCCCAGAGAATAAGTTTGTACCTAAACCTAAGCGATTACCCTCAATTTCAACTCCTAAAGCAGCTAAAGTAGTCGGATACAAATCAAAGGTCGTAAATTGACGATTTTTAGCATTTTCAGCCTGAATAGGTGAATTAATGATTTCATTAAAGACTGTTCTTTGATACTTATCAGAAATATCATTGAAGTAATCTTTGTCCATACTTAAATGGTCTCCAGAAATCACGATTGTTGTATTTTCATAGAAAGGTTGTTGCTGTACCCAATTGATAAACTCATTTACCAATTGATCAGAGTAATGAATAACATTCGAATATTGAGTATCATATAGTTTGGGTGTTTCAGCTGACATATACCCATCTTCAAAATGCGTATCAGCCGTAAGCATGGTTAAATTAAATGGTTTATCGGATGAAGCGGCTTGAGTCACTACATTTTTAGCATTCTCAAACAGCTTTTTATCCTCATACCCCCACCATACATGATAATCACTTGGAATCCATTTATTCTCTATCGCATAATTATAATCTAGAATTTGATAGTTTCCATGTTGTTGGAAATAAGTTTTTCGTCCACCAAAATTCGCATCTGAACCTAACAACAATAAGTTTTGGTATCCATTCTTTTCTAAAATATCTCCAATGGAATAGGCACCTGGCAAGAATTGCTTCAAATTTTGATAATTGGAATTGTTGTCCAACGTATTATTATCTAAAGAAGTACGAACAGGAACACCTGCAGATTGGGCTACCATTCCACCAACTGTAAATCCCGTTAAACGAATAGGAAGCGCACCACCAATGGTATCAGTATTAGAAAAGTTAATTGCTTCTCCACTCTGAATACGATTGGTCAAATTAGGTAAAAGATTTTCTTTCTGTGCACCACCTAAATCTTTTGAAATATAGGTAGTTTCCATAGATTCCATGAAAATATAGATTAAATTACGTTTCTTCTCTGGAAATGTTAAGTTTACCTTTTCCGGATTGATATATGCTTTTTCATACAACCCACTTTTTTCGAAAAAGTAAGATTTAACTTCAGCATATCCAATTTCATTAATACTTATAAAGAAGCCAAAAATCAAAATTACTACCGATAATACACTCATCAATAGTTTTTTGAACCTTATAAATTCAAAAACAGTAATCCCTTTTTTTAGTTTTGTTAAACGATTAATACCGTAAAAAATGAAAATTAAGATAAAAATAAAGAATAAGCTTTGCATTAAGGGCCCAAAAATATACGAATCAATTTGTGACTGATCAGTACCTTCAACTGGCTGGGTAAGCGTGAAAATAATTTGATTAATAGAAATTCCTTGGAAATGATACATCGCCCAATTTGCACTCAATATGCAAAGTAATGCAATCCAAGAACAAAATGTAAATATCCCTACAAAGATTTTATCTATAGTTTTTAATGTTTGATGTTGTGTATATAACTCTTTTTTATTAAGAATATATACGATTAGAAATATAGCTACCGAAACCATTATATATATAAAATAGCAATATATATTTTGAGAAAAGTTTTTCAAGCGAAATAAATTAATTAACTGAAAATCATCAACTTTAAGCAAAATAAGGTAGACAGAAGTAACCAAACTGCCCATTCCCCAATATAACGAAAAGAAAAATCTAGAAAACACATTTTCTTGTTTTGAAACATTTACGATAAATAGCACTGCTATCAATAATATAGGAAAAAGTATCATTAAACCATCTCCATTTATTTTTTATCTCGTTCTTTAACAATATAAATAGGTCTTTTTTTCGTTTCTAAGAAAATTTTACTAATATATTTTCCAACAATACCTAGGCATAACAATTGTATACCTCCAATGAAAAGGATAATACAAACCAATGAAGGCCATCCAGATGTTGGATCATTGAAAATTAATGTTTTCACTACAATAAAAATCATCGCAATAATCGAAACAAAACATGAAAACGCGCCAACAAATGAGGCAAGATTTAAAGGTACTTCCGAAAAATTTACAATACCATCAATTGAATACTTAAACAGGCTCCAAAATGACCAAGATGTCTGACCTGCAACACGTTCACGATTTTCATATTCAAGATACTTAGTGTTATAGCCAACCCAGGCAAATAATCCTTTAGAAAATCGATTGTACTCGGATAATTCTAGTACAGAATCTACCATCTGTCTAGTCATTAATCTAAAGTCACGCGCTCCATCCACCATTTCTACTTCACCGATATGATTAATAAGTTGATAAAATTTTCTTGCAAACCAGCTTCGGATTGATGGTTCACCTCTTCGATCAATTCTTCTTGTACCTACACAATCATACACGCCTTGATCTAAAATTCGAACCATTTCAATCAATAGCTCAGGGGGATCTTGTAAATCGGCATCCATGACTGTCACATAATCTCCCTTTGCTTCTTTTAATCCCGCATACAAAGCAGCTTCTTTCCCAAAATTTCGCGAAAATGAAATATAGTGTACATCTTTATTTTGCGATAACGCTCTTAACCTGTTAAGAGTTCTGTCTTTTGATCCATCATTAACAAAGATATACTCAAATTGATAATCTTGTAGTTTATGATTAATCTTTTCAGTCTCATTATAAAATATTTCAACGGTTTCTTCTTCGTTGTAACAAGGAACAACTATAGATATCAGTTTCAAAATAAACCTCCACGATATTTTCTCTTTAAGATTATATCATAATAAATCGAAAAAAAAGTATAAAGAGAACTTTTATTCTAATTCTCTTTATACCCTTTAACTTTTTGAGCAAATCCCTATTTGATTGTAATTGCATTTCCTTGATATTCTTGATTGAATTGTGCGATTGTAATCCAATGAATTGCCCCACGAGAATAAGTTTTATTTGTTCCGCGTGAACCAGGTCCATCAGAAGCTCTCATATAAAGTGGATCATGTACTTTAAATTTACCATCTTTATAACCTACAATTACTTTACAGTGATTACGAACGTTATCAACTTGATATCCTGAGAATCCATAATATAAGACTGGTTGTCCGTTTAATACCGTATCAATAATTTGTTGGGTAGAAGAACCAGAAATATTATATACAGCATTTGTCCATTTATGTGCATGACGAACTAGTCCAGAAGGTTTAATTACAAAACCGAATCCTTCACCAGTATAAACATTACCTAATTGTCCATCTTTATTAGCTGGATACATTGGAAGTGTGTCTTGAGCATATTTTAAGTCAACATGGATACCACGAGACTCAATTAACATCGCCATTGCAGCAGAAGCACAACCCCAAGGAGCAAATACTGGTTTATATTGACTAATCCAAGGAACATTTGTCATCTCAATTCGATTATATACACCATTCAATTGAACATTTCCAGCAACATAACCTATTTTTTGATTTTTATTATTAGTCATATAAACATGAGCTGTGTATCGCCCATTGCTGAAATGATGATTTTTCACATTAATTGAAGCTCTATAAGTATTTGCCGCAACTTTCGAAGCAGTATACCATTTAATATCACTTTGATTTTGTTGATGCCAAACAGGGACAGAAACTGATTTCACACCACTTGTTGACTTGGTATAGACAATCACATCAAAAGTACCTTTGGACTGATTAATATTTGTTATTTCAGCACTAACAGCTTCTGTTAAATTCGTTGCAGTTACATTAACCGTTGGTAATGCCTTTGCTTTAACCTTTCCATTATTCGCATACATGTATACATGAGTAGTATAATTTCCTGTATTAAACTTATGGTTAGCTATATTCATGTGTACAACGTAGCTACCATCAGATTGTTTACTTGCTTTATACCACTTAATATCTTTTTGATTTTTATCTGACCAAATTGGTACATAGATTTCTTTGATTCCTGAATCAATTTGACCCTTTACTACAACATCATAGGTTCCATGTAAACCATTTACATGCACTATTTCGGCTGTTAATTTAGTATATTTGTCAGGCAGATTTGTATAACCAAGTGATTTTGCTTTTACCTTTCCATTATTGCCATACATATATACGTGTGTCATATATTCTCCACGATTGTATTTATGATTGGCAATATTCATATGAACAATATAGCTACCATCGGCTTGTTTACTTGCTTTATACCACTTAATGTCTTTTTGTTTCTTATCTGACCAAATTGGCACATAGATTTCTTTGATTCCTGAATCAATATGACCATTAATGACTACATCGTATGTTCCCTTTTGCTCATTTATATTTTTAATTTCAGCTTCTAATTTCGTATTGACGTCTGGTAAGTTTGTATAACCTAATGATTTAGCTTTTACTTTTCCATTGTTACCATACATATATACATGCGTCATATATTCTCCACGATTGTATTTATGATTGGCAATATTC
>NZ_JBQKFH010000009.1:0-70444 GCF_052119425.1 Enterococcus cecorum | reverse complement strand
TACCATAAAGTACGAAAAAGTACGAGTATAAAATTGAAAAAATTTGACAAAAAAATAGCTTTATACCAAGGCATAGAGCGAAAATATTTCAATTCAACTGTAAAACTCCCGGGCTGTTTTTGAAAAAATATTTGATAAATTTGAAGTTTTTTTGAATTTTCTATTGCCAAGAAGTAGTGAGAGTGATATAGTATACACAAGTTGTTTTTCATTGGTTTTTATCAGTATCCTGTTCTGATAAAAGTTAGTGAAAAATACTTCACTAACGTAGCCTCTCGCAGTGCCTGACACCGAGTGGGTTACGTTTTTTTTGTACCCAAGGATGTGAGGCGGGTCGAACAGCTCCAAGCAGCTAAGGTTTCCGGAATGTCAGGAAAATCCATCGTGTGTTAAGATTTTCCAAGACAGGCCGGCTTAGATGCAAAGGAGCTACCCGCCGAACACAGATTTAGGTCGTGAAGCAGCTTGCTCAGACATGAAGAAATTCGTGTGCTTACCTACCGCTGAGAAATTAGATAAAAATAGATAAGATAGATTGAGAAAGGTCAGAGATAAAGTGAATCATATTGTATTATTTGAACCAGAAATTCCGGCCAATACCGGGAATATTGCTAGAACGTGTGCGGCGACGAATACTCCGTTGCATCTAATCGAACCGCTGGGATTTAGCACGGATGATAAGCATTTAAAGCGTGCTGGTCTGGATTATTGGCATAGTGTGGACATTACCTATCATGAGAATTTAGCAGCTTTTTTAGCGACTCTACCAAGTGAGGCGCATTTGCACTTGATTACTAAGTTTGCCAATAAGGTATATAGTGAGGTGAACTTCAATGATGGTGCGGACCACTACTTTATGTTTGGAAAAGAAACAAAGGGCTTACCGGAAAGTTTTATGCGTGAAAATGAAGAAAAGTGTTTGCGTATCCCAATGAATGATACCCATGTGCGGTCCTTGAATTTATCTAATACGGCGGCGTTAATCATCTATGAAGCCTTGCGCCAACAAGCTTTTCCAGGATTAGAATTAAGTCATCACTATGAAAATGATAAATTAGATTAGAGGGTCAGTATGCAATTATATTTCACACGACATGGACGGACAGAATGGAATTTAGAAGGTCGCTTTCAAGGTAGAGAAGGAGATTCGCCACTTTTACCAGAAAGTTACGCTGAGATTCAAAAATTAGGAGAGTATTTGAAAGACGTACCATTTGCGGCGATTTATGCTTCAAGTGCGCCCCGTGCGTTAACAACGGCCAAAGAGATTGCCAAACATCTTAAGACAAATGTGCCGATTATTGAAACCGATGATTTGCGGGAAATGGGCTTTGGTCGCTTAGAGGGACGTTTGTTTACTGAGGTGAATCAAGAATACCCAGAAGCGAGTCAAATGCGTAAACGACTGGATAAATACGATCCAACGCCTTTTAATGGAGAACCCATCGGACATTTATTAAGACGGATTGAAAATGTGGTCACAACGGTAGCCAAAGCACATCTTAATGAAGGACCGGTACTGTTTGTCGGTCATGGGGCTTCGTTTGCGGCAAGTATTCCTTGGTTGATAGGCAAACCATTGAGTGAATTGCGCGAATTAGGGAGCTTGAAAAATAGCAGTTTAACCATTTTAGAGACACAAACAGGCGAACTCCCTTATCAATTAAAGGTATGGAATGAGACCAATTTTTTAGCTGAAAAGTGAGGTGAGGACAGTGGATAACCAATTAGTCGGGACTATTGTAGCAACTTTTTTTGAGAATCCACGTAATTTTTTTAAAGTTTTGCTAGTGAAAATTCAGGAGAAAGACTTTGATTTTGCGGAAAAAGAAATCGTCGTGACGGGTACTTTTGGCCAAATCCAAGAAGGGGAAAGCTATGAATTCAAGGGTACTTTGGTGACGCATCCACGTTATGGGTTACAGTTTCAGTCTCAGAGTTATTCACAAAGTCAGCCCACTTCACAAAATGGCTTGATTGCGTATTTTTCCAGTGATCGTTTTCCAGGGATTGGGAAGAAGTTAGCAGCGAAGATTGTCGATGCTTTAGGTGAAGACGCGATTGAGACGATTATTAAAAATCCGGATTGTTTAGCCCAAGTGAGCGGTCTAACTGAAGCCAAACAAAAGATGGTTGCTGATGTCGTTGCCCAAAATCATGGGATGGATAAAGTGATTGTGGGCTTAACCAAGTATGGCTTTGGGAGTCAGCTGTCCTTTGCGATTTATCAAAAATATCAAAATCAAGCACTTGAAGTTATTGAAACCAATCCTTATCAACTAGTTGAAGATATTGATGGGATTGGCTTTAAGCGTGCCGACTATCTAGCAAGTCAACTTGGGATAGCCGATGATAGTAAAGAACGTTTGCGAGCAGCCGTGATTCATCAGCTTTTTCAGTCTTGTATCGAAAACGGCAATACTTATGTGACGGCTCAGGGGTTATTGGAATCAACTATTCGCTTATTAGAAGAAAGTCGACCTGTTGAGATTATGCCCAATGATTTAGCCGATGTGATTATGGAGATGACACAAGAAGGGGTTATCCAACAAGACGGGATGAATTTGTATGAAAATAGTTTGTTCTTCTCGGAATATGGGATTAGTACCTCGATAAATCATCTGTTGAATCGTAAAAAAGAAATCAATTATCCCAAAGAAAAAATTGAAAAAGCCTTACGCAGAGTCGAAAAACGTCTGGGCATTTCTTATGGGGCTTCTCAAATTGAGGCAATTCATGCGGCAATTACTTCTCCATTATTTATTTTAACGGGTGGTCCGGGAACAGGAAAGACTACAGTGGTGAATGGAATTGTGCAGCTATTTGCGGAATTAAATGAGCTTGATTTATCCGTTCATAAGTATACGGAGACGACTTTCCCGATTCTATTAGCGGCGCCGACTGGACGAGCTGCCAAACGGATGAATGAAACAACTGGCCTGCCTAGTGGGACGATTCATCGCTTGTTAGGTCTTAATGGTAAAGAGCGCAAACCTTTAGTGGAGGTCAATGAGTTAGAAGGTGGCCTTTTGATTGTTGATGAGATGTCGATGGTCGATACGTGGTTAGCCAATATGCTCTTTAAGTCGATTAATGAAAATATGCAGGTGATTTTGGTTGGTGATAAGGATCAATTGCCATCAGTGGGACCAGGCCAAGTATTGCATGATTTATTAAGTGTGCCTGCGATTCCTCAAGCTGAATTAACCGAGATTTATCGCCAAGGAGAGGACTCGAGCATTATTCCGTTGGCCCATGAAATTAAAGAAGGACGACTACCACAGAATTTTGTCACAAAACAGCCAGACCGTAGCTTTATTCCTTGTCAGGCGAGTCAAATTGAAGGGGTCATTTCGCAAATTGTCCAAAAAGCGAAGGAAAAAGGCTTTACTTCTCAAGATATTCAAGTGCTGGCACCGATGTATCGTGGAATGGCCGGAATCGATGCGTTAAATAAAATGATGCAAGAAATATTTAATCCTCTCACTCCAGGGAAAAAAGAAGTGCAATTTAATGAAGTGAGTTACCGGATTGGTGATAAGGTCTTGCAGCTAATCAATTCTGCGGAACTTAATGTTTTTAATGGTGATATGGGGATTATTGTCGGTATTGTCGAAGCAAAATATACCGAGAGCAAAATGGACGAATTGGTTATTTCTTTTGATAATAATGAAGTGACTTACCCACGCAATGAATGGAATCAGATTACGCTGGCTTATTGCTGTTCGATTCATAAGTCCCAGGGTAGTGAGTTTAATATGGTGATTTTACCAATGGTTCGCCAATATTCGCGGATGTTGCAGCGAAATTTATTGTATACAGCGGTGACACGAAGTAAAGAGCGCTTGATTTTACTAGGCGAGGTCGAGGCCTTTCAAACTTGTGTGACGCATGTATCCGCCAACCGTCAGACGACTTTGGCAAAACGAATTTTAGAGCATGATCAAATGACCGACATGATGTATTTGAAAGTGCAGCAATATGAGGATGCGATGTATAGCGATGATTCTCATGCAGAAGTCGAAAGTAAGCCGCTCCGCACAGCTAAAGAGAAAACGACTGAAAATCAAGGAGCACCAGGACAACTTTCCCAATCCCCAGTCGGTGAGCCAATCATTAAAGTCAAAGAATCAGCGAGTGAAGTGATGGACTTATTTGCTGTGGAAGAGTCACAAGGGATTGATTATGCGACCGTGGCTGATGCGCCTAAAGATGTCGTTGTTGAAGAAAAAATACCAGATTTAGCTGAAAGTAGCCCGGATGAAGTTGCATCGGTAAAAGAGCAAGCCGCATTACCTGAATATTTAACTGCTGCAGTGATTCAAAGTGGGCAAATTGATCCGATGATAGGGATGGAAAATATTAGTCCGTATGATTTTATGAAATAAGCTTGAGAGATACACATTTTCTTGAATGAAGGTGTGTATTTCTTTTTCTTATTTTTTCTAAAGTCGATGAAAAATTAATGAAACGCTCTAGAATCTATGCTATACTTGAAGTCGATTGAAAATTTTAGTGGATAACTTTTTGAAATAGATGAAAGAAGGATTTTAAATATGTGTGGTATCGTAGGGTTTATTAACCAACAATCCGATTTACAAGAAAAGAAACGAATTGTCAATGCGATGATGGATACGATTATTCACCGTGGCCCTAATAGTAGTGGGGAACATGTCGATGAAGGGGCAGCACTTGGATTTAGACGCTTGAGTATCATTGACTTAGAAGGTGGAACCCAACCAATTTATAACGAAGATGGGACCAAAGTGATTACCTTCAATGGTGAAATCTATAACCATCGCCTATTACGTGAAGAATTAAAAAAAGCTGGCCATATCTTTAAGACGCATGCCGATACAGAAGTGTTACTGCATGGCTATGAAGAATGGGGTGCGGAGTTATTACAAAAGGTACGTGGGATGTTTGCCTTTGTTATCTGGGATACTAAGACGCAAACTTTATTTGGCGCTCGCGATCATTTTGGCATTAAACCCTTTTATTATGCACAAATGAATGGCACGTTTATGTATGGTTCAGAAATCAAGAGCTTTTTAAAACATCCTGATTTCGTCAAAGAATTGAATAAAGAAGCCTTAAAACCTTACATGACTTTCCAATATTCTGCTTTAGATGAAACTTTCTTTAAAGGGGTTTTCCGAATTAAAGAGGGACATTACTTCACTTATCATCAAGGGGAATTAAAAATCGAACAATATTGGGATGTAGCAGACAATGAACAAGATATGACTTTAGAGCAAACGGTGGATTTGATTGACGATACTGTCGTGAAATCGATTGAAGCACACCAAATCGCTGATGTTGAAGTCGGTTCATTTCTTTCTAGTGGGGTAGATTCAAGTTATGTAACAAGTGTTTTACGCCCAGAACATTCTTACTCCATTGGTTTTGGCGATGAAAGCTACAATGAATCCGTACAAGCCCGTCAATTAACCGATATGATTGGTTTAAATAATACCTCAACTGTGATTAAAGGGGAAGAAGCCTTTGAGATGTTCCCAATTATTCAATATCACTTAGATGAACCTGATTCAAACCCATCTTGTGTGCCATTGTACTTCTTAGCAGAATTAGCTAGTCGTGATGTACGTGTCGTATTAAGTGGGGAAGGCGCCGATGAATTATTTGCCGGTTATGTCAATTATGGTTTCTTTACTCGTTCTAAAGCGATCCGCGTGTTTACGAATGGCTTGAAGAAGTTACCAAAACGTGCGCGCTACTTTATCGCAAGTAAGTTGAAGAACAAACACTTCCATGGTAGCTTCCATATGTATACCAACCTTGCACCAGCCGAAGAATTCTTTATCGGTCAAGCGAAGGTCTTTGAAGAAGCGGAAACCACTCGTTATCTTCAACCTAAGTATCAAAAGAGCCCAACTGTGAAACAAATTGTCGATGAAAATTATCGCCGTGTCGTGGACCGTACGGAAATTAGAAAGATGCAATATTTAGATATTCACCAATGGATGCCAAAAGATATCTTATTAAAAGCAGATAAGATGTCCATGGCACACTCTTTGGAATTACGGGTGCCATTATTGGATATCGAAGTGATGCGTACAGCGGAAAAAGTGCCATCTAAATATTTAATTAATGAAGAAAATACCAAATTTGCTTTCCGTCAAGCAGCGAGTCGTCATTTGCCAGAAGAATGGTATAATCGTGAAAAAATTGGATTCCCTGTACCAATTAAAGACTGGTTGCGTGAAGAAAAATATTACAAACATGTACGTGAATTATTTAGCGCTGATTTTGTTGAAGAATTCTTTAACCAAGAAGCAATTTTACGCTTATTAGATGATAACTTTGCAGGAAAAGTGGATGAACGCCGTAAGATTTGGACAATTTTCACTTTCTTAACTTGGTATAAAGTGTACTTCATTCAAGATGGCAGCAAACCAGCTGTAGAAAAAATTGCTTAAATTCAAAGCTCGATTATCTGTGAAAAGGTAGTCGGGCTTTTTAAATGTAAAAAAACAAGTAAGCGGCATTTCACTTACTTGTTTGGGCTAGTACCAGAATAATTGTTTTTGTGTAGTAAAGGTGATATCAAAGCTACGTTCACCCATTTCTTCGCCATCTGCTTGTCCGTGTTGGGCAATGGTCGAAACGATTTTAATCTTATTGGCTTGGAAATAATGGCAGAATTTCTTATTTAAATGTGTTCTGCGGAAAATATGAAAAGCAATCCATGGTACTAATAGCCAAGATGGTTTTTCAATGACGACTAAATCGACTTTTTCATTATGCACGGAAGCATTAGGAGCAATCGGCACGCCACCACCAAAGTATGGGTGATTGGAAGTGGTGCATAAATAAGTCTTGGGATAGCTATATTGTTTGCCATTCGTCTCGACTAAAATTGGGAAAGGACGCTGTTTCATCAAAGTACGGATAACAGATGATAAATAAGAAAAAGAATGCAAATTAAATTTTTGTAGCAGTCCTTTGATTTTTGAGTGATTGGTCTCATAGACAATCGCCGCATCTAGGCCAATGCCAATATTATTGAGCGCCAAGCCTTCTTCTTGATAGATTTCTTCTATATAATGTATGATGCTGCATTCGCGCGGTTCTTTTGTTGCGATGATTTGCTTCATAATGGCAATCGGATCACAAGTTAAGCCTAATCCACGGGCAAAATCATTGCCAGAACCAGCAGGAATATAGGCAATTGGAATTTGTTTATTTAAACGATATAATTCATTGACCACCTGATGAATCGTACCATCGCCGCCAATCACGACTAATAATGGGTAGACTTCATCTGGGGGCATTTTTTCATCAAAAGTTTTTAAATCATGGACGGCCATTTCTTGGATTAAGCGGCGTTCATGATCAGGATGGCTAGTAAAACGGGCATTGTAGGGAAGTTTGGCAGCTTTTAGATATTGAATCACTTGCTCACCAGCTATCCGCCCTTGACCACCGCCAGAATTAGGATTCACTAATAAATGATAAAATAATTCCATACTTAACTTCCATTTCTAAAAAATCATTCCTAGCTATTATAGCACGATGTTAAAATAATACAAAGCAATTAACCTAAAAAGATGGCTAGAATCATTCCCATTTTGAGTGAAACTATAGTATAATGAAAAGAGAATAAAAAAGGTCAGGGTGATTTTTATGTTATTGAAATCCATGGTATATAAGAAAGAAAATTTAACAACGGTCAAAGAAACCAACACATTAAGAGAAGCGTTGGATATTCTTGAAGAATCAGGATTTAGATGTGTGCCGATATTGGATGAAACCGGCCGTATTTTCCGTGGAAATATTTATAAAATGCATATATATCGTCATATTGCAAATGGAGGAGATATGAATCTTCCTGTTACTTATTTATTGAAGAATGCGACCAAGTTTATCTACTTAAATTCTTCCTTCTTTAAAGTATTTTTTACCATAAAGGAATTGCCTTATATTGCAGTACTAGACGAACAAAATCAATTTTATGGGATTTTAACACACAGTTCTTTACTTAATATGCTTTCTCAGTCATGGAATGTCAATCAAGGAAGTTATGTTTTAACTGTAGCTTCTCCGGGTAAACGTGGAGAGTTTGCGACGATTGGTAAAATCATTTCTAAATATGCCAGTATTGCTAGTTGTATTACCCTTGATTTAGAAAATGAACAGTTTGTTCGTCGCACGTTATTTACATTACCAAAAGAGGTTGATAAAGAAACCTGTGATAAGATTGTTGAGGCACTAGAAAGCAAACATTTCCGCGTGGTTGATGTAGAAGATTTGTCAGAAAGTCGTTAAGTATGTAAAGTAGGGATGGTTGACAGTTTGTAAAAAGCGTGATACTTTAACATTAATGTATTTCAAATGGAAAGGTGAGATGAATATGGCAGTCAAAAAAGCGGCCTTAGCTTGTTCCGTTTGTGGTTCACGTAATTATTCTAAAGCGGTTAGTACGAGTAGAAATGCCAATAAACGCTTAGAGATTAATAAGTTTTGTAAATATTGTAATCAATATACCTTACATCGTGAAACTAAGTAGGAGGAAGTAAGTGGCATGAAGTTTATTAAAAGCGTGATTGATGAAATGAAACGCGTGACTTGGCCAACCAAACAACAATTACGTAAAGATACCATTGTCGTAATCGAAACTTCAATTATCTTTGCAGTGATGTTCTTTGTGATGGATACGGTCATTCAAAAATTATTAGCATTGGTTTTGAAATAATCAAGAAGCGGGTCGATTTTGGCTCGCTTTTTTACTGGATTGCTATAGCATTTGTCTGTAAAGTTTGCTATACTGTGTCTGTAGATAAACTTCAGGTGGCCTGAGGTTTTTTTGTTAGGTTGCAAATAAGAAAAGATAAAGATAGGAGAAAACAATGGAAACTTTTGAAAAACAATGGTACGTCTTACACACTTATTCTGGATATGAAAATAAAGTAAAAGCAAACATTGAATCACGTGCACAAAGCATGCGTATGGGGGATTACATTTTCCGCGTGGTTGTTCCTGAAGAAAAAGAAACAGAAATCAAAAACGGTAAGTCAAAAGAAATCGTTCATAAAACTTTCCCTGGTTACGTCTTAGTGGAAATGGTCATGACAGATGAATCTTGGTATATCGTTCGTAATACGCCTGGTGTTACTGGTTTTGTTGGTAGTCATGGCGCAGGAAGTAAACCAGCACCATTATTACCAGAAGAAATCAATTCAATTTTACGCTCTATCGGCATGAGCACACGTACTTCTGATTTAGAAGTGAGCTTAGGTGATACAGTGAAAATCATTGAAGGTGCGTTTGCTGGTATGGAAGGTCAAGTAGTTGAAATTGACGATGAAAAACAAAAATTAAAAGTAAATATCGATATGTTCGGTCGTGCAACAAGCGCTGAACTAGATTTTGATCAAGTCGATAATATTTAAGATTAGCCTTTCTTACAATATTTCATAAACGAGCGGTACTTTCATGAGTATCGCTTTTTTTAGAAAGTGTTTTGGATAAATGATGGCCAAGTGCTACTGAGGTAGATAACAAGCATTTAGGCTTTATCCGAGAACAAAAGGGACATACAGGGCTTATCAATCAAGATTATTACATAGATTGTTTGTGAAAATGAGGTTGTGTCATGAAAAAGAAAGTTACTATCAAAGAAGTAGCCGCCAAATCAGGAGTGTCGATTGCGACGGTTTCCCAAATTTTGAATGGAAATGCAGACAAATTTAGTCCTAAAACGGTTGAAAAAGTCATGCAGGCGAAAGAAGATTTGGATTATCAGCCGGATTATTTTGCTCAACGGATGGTTATGAAAAAAAGTAAAACAATTGGTGTAATGATGCCTGATATTACTAATCCATTTTTTTCTTTGTTATTAAAAGGTGTTGAAAATGTCGTATATGGACAAAAATATATTGTGATGCTTTGCGATGCTGATTTTAGTGTGCAAAAAGAAAGCGAATATTTACAAGAATTGATTAGGCGAGGAGTGGATGGATTTATTATTGCTAGTTCCACTATTTCCAATCAAACGTTAAAGGAACAATTGTCCAAAAATCAAGTGCCATATATTGTATTAGATCAAAAGAAATCTGAAGGTGTGAGTGATGAGATCTCTACTGATGATGTTACTGGTGGTGTGCTGGCTGCTAATTATCTATATGAATTAGGTCATGAAAAAGTAGCAGTGATTGGACCTAAAGATGCGCCAAGTAATATTCAAGCTCGTATTGAAGGTTTTACGAAGATTTATCCAGAATTTCTTTTTATAGATCAGCCTTTAACACGTGAAGGTGGTAAGATGG
The DNA here is from genome assembly GCF_052119425.1 of Enterococcus cecorum. Classification (GTDB taxonomy): domain Bacteria; phylum Bacillota; class Bacilli; order Lactobacillales; family Enterococcaceae; genus Enterococcus_E; species Enterococcus_E cecorum_C. The sequence goes on along the minus strand of NZ_JBQKFH010000009.1, from coordinate 60,155 downwards.
CGGTGGATAAAGTATTAGGATCGGATGTAACAGCAATTTTTGCTTTAAATGATGAGATTGCCTTAGGGGTTATGTATCAGTTAAAGCAAGTGGGCAAGTCTATCCCTGATGATTATAGCATTGTGGGCTATGATAATTCACCGATGTCTGAATATGTGACACCAACTTTAACTACGATTGCCCAACCAACATTTGATTTGGGGAAAATGGCAGCTGAATTGTTGCTAGAGCGGATACGCAACCCTAAACAAGCTTGGGCGAGAAAAGTCTTACCTGTAGAATTAATAAAAAGAAATACAACAGCACACTTGAAATAGCTTACAAAGTGTGCTATATTCTTTTTGTAAAGTTTTAAAACGTTTTAATAAAACGTTTTAACCAAATCGATTATCCGGATAAAAATATTTAGGTAAGGGAGCTTTTTTAATTATGAATACGATTACAGTTGTTGGAAGCATTAATTTAGACCGTACGATTCGCTTGACTCATATGCCGCAAGTTGGCGAAACCATGCATACGAAAGAAATCTTTTCTGCAGGTGGCGGTAAGGGAGCCAATCAAGCGGTAGCAGCTAAACGTCTAGGTGCGAATACATATTTCATCGGGGCTGTTGGCGAAGATGAAGCCGGTAAGTTGATGTTGGAATTGCTAAGCGAAGAAGAAATTAACCTAGATGCTGTGGCTCATGTGAAAGGGGAAGCTACGGGTCAAGCGTATATTATGGTGGATGACTTAGGACAAAATAGTATTATGATTCACGCGGGTGCCAATAATGCTTTTACACCAGAGCATGTACAAGCGCATCAAGCAATCATTGAAAAGAGTGATTTTATTATTGCTCAATTTGAAAGTCATTTAGCTAGTACGATTCAAGCTTTTGAAATTGCGAAAAAAGCCGGAGTAAAAACGATTTTAAATCCAGCGCCAGCTATGGAAAAAGTGCCGGAAGAATTGCTACGATTAACTGATATTATTATTCCAAATGAAACGGAAACCGAAATTCTAACTGGTGTCAAAATAACCGATGAAGCAAGTATGCAAAAAGCCGCTCAAAAACTTCATGATTTAGGCATTGAAGGGGTCATTATTACTGTGGGAAGTAAGGGCGCTTATTATGATGTGCATGGTGAAAGTGGCATTGTGCCCGCCTTCAAAGTTGAAGCCAAAGATACCACTGCTGCAGGAGATACCTTTATCGGTGCTTTAAGTACAGTGTTGAAGAAAGATTTAAGTAACTTACGCGCAGCTATTTCTTATGGGAACCAAGCTTCTTCATTAACAGTTCAACGCTTTGGTGCGCAACCATCTATTCCTTATTTAAATGAAATGAAACCAATGGAGGATTAATCATATGAAAAAATCAACTGTCATTAATTCAGATATTTCACGTGTAATTGCACAAATGGGGCATTTTGACTTATTAAGTATTGGTGATGCGGGGATGCCAGTACCAATGACCACAGAAAAGATTGATCTAGCAGTAACTAAGGGTGTGCCTAGTTTTATCGATGTGTTGGAAAATGTCTTAACAGAATTAGAAGTTCAAAAGATTTATCTAGCAGAAGAAATCAAAACATACAATCCAAATATGTTAGCTAAAATTCAGAAACTAATGCCAGAAGTGGAAATTGCCTTTATTCCACATAGTCAAATGAAACAAGATTTAAATCGTTGTCATGCCTTTATCAGAACGGGTGAAATGACACCATATGCCAATATCTTACTAGAAAGCGGCGTAGTATTTTAATTATTAGAAGGGATTTTTGATTTTATGAACACTGTAGCATTATTAGTTGGTTTAGGGCCATTGATTGGTTGGGGGATTTTCCCTACGATTGCTTCCAAATTTGGTGGACGTCCAAGTAATCAGATTTTAGGTGCGACTTTAGGAACCTTGATTTTTGCCCTTATTTTTAATATGACGCAAGGAATCGCACTGCCAACTGGACATGATTTACTTTTTGCGATTCTTTCAGGAATTGGCTGGGCAAGTGCACAAATTTTGACTTTTTATAGTTTTACTTTAATTGGTTCTTCACGTGCGATGCCAATTACCACTGCTTTTCAATTACTAGGGGCTTCTTTATGGGGTGTCATTGCTTTAGGTGATTGGCCAAGTGCAATGGATAAAATCATTGGCGCCTTAGCTTTAGTCTTAATTATTCTAGGTGCTTGGATGACGGTTTGGAGCGAACATAAAAATACTGAACATCAAGCCCATTTACAAAAAGCGGTATTGATTTTAGCCGTGGGTGAAATCGGTTATTGGGCCTATTCTGCTGCCCCACAAGCGACTAGTTTAACTGGGATGCAAGCTTTCTTACCACAAGCAATTGGGATGGTCTTAGTCGCAGTGGTTTACGACTTTTACAATCATTTCAAGACAAACGAACCTTTAGCATTACAAGAAGCAGTATCCTATAAACAAATCTTTTCAGGATTCTTCTTTGCCTTTGCTGCATTGACTTATTTGATTTCTGCTCAACCAGATATGAATGGGTTGGCTACTGGTTTTATTTTGTCACAAACATCCGTAGTATTAGCAACTTTAACTGGTATTTATTTCTTAAAACAAGCAAAAACCAAAAAAGAAATGACTGTAACAATTTTAGGCTTGGTACTTATTATCTTTGCTGCAAGTTTGACGGTAATTGTATAAAAATAATGAACATAAACGAATTTCTAAGCAACTGATGGTGGTTGTTTGGAAATTCGTTTTTATCATATAGAAAAGATTTTTTTAAGATTACTGGCTATTTCTTGAATGTGTTGTAATCTAGCGTATATTAATCTTTGAATAGCATTTAAGGAGATTGATTATGAAAAAGCAACTTTATCGTATACTTGGTTTATTAGCAGTTGGGGTGATGGTTGTTTTACTTTGGTTTTTCTGGCCAAGTCATAAAGAAACCGCACCAAAAGCAGCACATAGTAATCACAAACAAGTCACTTCAACACAAAATGAAGTTAAATCCTATCCTGTCACTTTATTTTTTCACGGATATGGCGGAACCAAACATTCGATGGGTGGGATGATTCAACGCCTTTGTTCCCGTTACCAAGCAACACATACGCTGGATTTGACTGTGAATACAGATGGCACGATTCAGACATCCGGGACATTTGAACAAGCAGACAAACCAGTACTCATAAATGTATTATTTGCTGATAATAAAAACAATGAATGGAATCAGGCCGAATGGATTTATCAAGCTTTACAATTTGTGAAAGCCCAATATCATGTTGAAAAAGTCAATGTAGTCGGACATTCGATGGGTGGGGTTAGTCTATTTCGCTTTTTAGAAACGTATCAAAATCAAGGCGAACTGCCAACGGTTGAGCATTTTATTTCGATTGCAGCACCGTTTAATGAATTTTTAGATACTTCAAATGAACAAAGTGTGGATCAATTATTACAACAAGGACCGACACAGATTAGCCCACGGTATCAAGATTTTCAAAGTAATATCGCTAATTTCCCTAAAAATGTCCAAGTGAGCTTATTTGCGGGACAATTAACCGCGTCTGATTTAAGCGATGGTACTGTGCCACTTACTTCTGCCCTTGCCGTCAATCAATTATTATCCAGTCAACAAATACCCGTTGAAACTTTTGTGTTTAAAGGAATTTTAGCCCAACATTCAGCGCTTCATGCTAATCCAAAAGTAGATAAAAGAATCGCAGAAATACTTTGGAAATAATTTTTTTGAAAAAACTTTGAAAAAACGGTTGAAAACTATAAAATCTTACGCTATACTATTCCAGTGTGCACGAAAAAGTGTACATTACGTGGGAGGAGAAATTTTGAGCTCCAATTAACCACATCACGGACTCAAGGAGGTATGTCTCGTGGCAAAGAAAGTAGAAAAAATTGTTAAATTGCAAATTCCTGCAGGTAAAGCAACACCAGCTCCACCAGTAGGTCCTGCATTAGGTCAAGCAGGGGTTAACATCATGGGATTCACTAAAGAATTCAATGCTCGTACCGCTGATCAAGCAGGTTTAATTATTCCGGTTGTGATTTCTGTATACGAAGACCGTTCATTCACATTCGTTACAAAAACACCACCAGCTGCAGTATTATTAAAGAAAGCTGCTAAAATTGAAAAAGGCTCAGGTGTGCCTAACAAAACTAAAGTTGCCAAAGTTACTAGCGATCAAGTAAGAGAAATCGCTGAGTTGAAAATGGAAGACCTAAACGCTGCATCTGTTGAAGCTGCAATGCGCATGGTTGAAGGAACTGCACGAAGCATGGGTATCACTGTAGAATAATTTCTGCACACCCTAGCGTAGCTTCTCAGTTGGCTTTATATTGAAAAATATAAAACACGTGGGAGGTTCTACCGTTATAACCACATCAAGGAGGAAAACTAATGGCTAAAAAAAGCAAAAAAATGCAAGAAGCATTGAAAAAAGTTGAAGCTGCGAAATTATACTCTGTTGAAGAAGCTGTAGCTTTAGCAAAAGAAACAAACTTTGCAAAATTTGATGCAACTGTTGAAGTTGCTTATCGTTTAAATGTAGATCCTAAGAAAGCAGACCAACAAATTCGTGGCGCTGTTGTATTACCAAATGGTACTGGTAAAACTCAATCTGTCTTAGTATTTGCACGTGGCGAAAAAGCAAAAGAAGCAGAAGCTGCTGGTGCTGACTATGTTGGCGAAGCAGACTTAGTACAAAAAATTCAAGGTGGTTGGTTCGACTTTGACGTTGTCGTAGCAACTCCTGATATGATGGCTGAAGTTGGTAAATTAGGTCGTGTCTTAGGTCCTAAAGGCTTAATGCCAAACCCTAAAACTGGTACTGTTACAATGGACGTTACAAAAGCAGTTAACGAAGTAAAAGCTGGTAAAGTAACTTACCGTGTAGACCGTAACGGTAACATTCATGTACCAATCGGTAAAGTATCATTCGACAACGAAAAATTAGTTGAAAACTTCAAGACTATTCATGACGTTTTAGTAAAAGCAAAACCATCTGCTGCTAAAGGTCAATACATGAAGAACATTACAATTACAACAACATTTGGTCCTGGAATCCATGTTGACCAAGCTAGTTTCTAATTTTTAGAAAAAAAGTGTTGACTTGTCCACTTTATCATGGTAAAGTGGACAAGGTTAAATAATTAACTGTACCGAAGACAGTAGGTGAGGTAACTCATAAATCCTACCGAGGACATTTATTGATAAGATCAATGGTCCCTCTATGTCTACGGTGGCATAGAGTTTTTTCGTATAGAGAAACTCTTCCATCAAAATCAGGAGGTGAAAGTATAATGAGTGAAGCAACTATCGCTAAAAAAGCTGCTATTGTTGAAGAAGTTACAGAAAAATTCAACGCTGCTGCATCTGTTGTAATCGTTGATTACCGTGGATTAACAGTTGATGAAGTAACTCGTTTACGTAAACAATTACGCGAAGCAAACGTAGAAATGAAAGTTATCAAAAATTCTATCCTTTCTCGTGCTGCTAAAGCTGCTGGTTTAGAAGGTCTTGATGAAGTATTCACAGGTCCTACTGCTGTAGCATTCAGTAACGAAGATGTAGTCGCACCAGCTAAGATTATGGATGAATTTGCTAAAGAAGCAAAAGCATTAGAAATCAAAGGTGGTATCATCGAAGGTAAAGTGGCATCATTGGAAGAAATCCATGCATTGGCAAAATTACCAAACCGCGAAGGATTACTATCTATGTTACTATCTGTTCTTCAAGCTCCAGTCCGCAACGTGGCATACGCTGTCAAAGCTGTGGCAGAAAAGAACGAAGAAGTGGCTTAATCGCTGCTTAATCAATCAGAAATTGATGCAATTTGAAAACATATTAATTATTTAAAATATTGGAGGAAAATCATAATGGCATTAAACATTGAAAACATTGTTGAAGAGCTAAAAGGCGCAACAATCTTAGAATTAAACGACTTAGTTAAAGCTATCGAAGAAGAATTTGGCGTATCTGCTGCAGCTCCTGTAGCTGTTGCTGCTGCTGGTGGTGCAGCAGCTGCTGAAGAACAAACAGAATTCACTGTTGAATTAACAGCTGCTGGCGACCAAAAAGTTAAAGTTATCAAAGCAGTTCGTGAAGCTACTGGCTTAGGCTTGAAAGAAGCTAAAGCTGTTGTAGATGGCGCTCCTGCACCAGTTAAAGAAGGAATCTCTAAAGAAGAAGCAGAAGCTCTTAAAGCATCATTAGAAGAAGCTGGAGCAACTGTAACAGTTAAATAATTTGTTATTTAATTAGAGTTGATGACTCAGGAAACGATTGTGTTTCCTGGGTCTTTTTTTGGGTTCTGAATTTTATATGGTTGAACCATTTGATCATTCATATGAACCTGATTGGCGTGATGAAAGTCAATTAGAGAAAGTAAGTCATAAAAATTCTCAAAATCATTATGATGAAAAGGAAAATAATGAATGGTATGGAATTGATTGAGTATAGAGAATGCAAAGTTTTATTAGATATTTTGCAAGTGTAGGTTACTTGCTAGGAGCTTATGATGCGTATGATTTGATGTATCAAGAGGGCGGGTTAGGTTTTGATTTGAATGATTTGGAAAATTTGCGAGATTTAAAATAAAAAAACAAGCAGCATGAAACTACTTGTTTAAATTCTTATAGATTACGCAGGATACCAAAGATGATTAAGGCAATCACATATAGCCATAATAAGACTTGATTCCACTGAGGATTCGTTTGTTTGGTGAGCTGTAAATAGCGTTGATAGAGGATTTCACCGATCAAAAACGGCAAAGTTAGTAATAAAAACGGATTTTCCAAGTAGGCGGTATGAAAGTCTAGCTGAATGAGTGCAATCAACATATGTGTAATCCCACAACCAGGACATAACCAACCAGTGATTGTACGAAATGGACAGGGAATACCTAAATGGGTGAAATTTAACCAAAGATAATAGCCAAATCCGATACCTATAATCATCAAGAGGTATCGGATTTCTTTTTGTATTTGGCTTTTTGTTATTGTTTTTTTAGAATTCATATTCATCAAAGAAATTATTTTCGATATTTTGCATAATACACATATTGACAATAGGTAATTGGAAAATCGCTAAAATTAAGAAGATTAAATCAAAATTGCTATTGTTTTTAGAGATTTTGTTACATAAAGTTCCCATCTTGTAGTACCAATAAAAGCTATAGATACCACAAGTAATAAAGGTAAAGACTAATAATAAAGCACCAGAGACGCGTGTGGTACTTAAGTCTTCGGGATACATGGATTCATAAATGTTGTGAATTTCATCGTTTAGCATCACCATCCAGTAAAGAGAATAAATCCCACAAGTGACTAAACTTAAAAGGATGGATACGACAAAGTTTCTTTTGGTAATCTTCATTTTTAAACTCCTAACTACTAAATTATTTTTTCATTTGCACTTATTATACACAAAAATAAAGTTCATTTCATCCACCTTTGGACCGAATCATTATGAATGGTTGGTAAAATGTGCCGTTTGTGTTAATTGGATGAGAAGTTGCACGACTTTTTCAATAGGATAATTGATGTCTTCTTCTAGCCAATATTTGATTAAAGAGATGGCTCCAGAGGTGAAGTAGGCAAAGGAGAGTTCCAATTCAAAAGGACTCGCTTGTGGAAAATTTAAGGCAAAGTTTTGCAAGGACAGGTTTTTGATGCTTAGTAAGACCTGTTCAGTAAATTTATCACTTTGACTACTTTTTAGAACTAGAATCTGTAATCCTTCATCTTGTTTGACAAAATTGAGGAGTGTGGTCAGGCTCTTCTCTAGATTTAAATCGGTCTCAGAAAATTCTTGCTTGACGGTTTGGATATAGCTCGTCTGGATTTTGTTATATAAGTCTAGCACATCGGTATAATAGCGATAAAAAGTCCCCCGATTAATATCTGCTTTTTCGGCAATTTTTTTCACGGTTATTTTGTTTAAGTCTTTTTCTTTAAGCAAGTCAAAAAAGGTCTGTTGAATGATTTGTTTGGTAAACTGACTCCGACGATTATCAATTGTTCCAGCCATAAAAATCTTCCTTTCTGATGATGAACAGTTACTAAAAATGTGTTCAGTTCATGGCATAGCGTTGTAGATTGTTTCTTGAGCTTTCTTATTAACCATAGTATACTAACAGTGTGTTAAAAATTCAACACTGTGTACAAATAATCGAAAAGTAAGGCGAGGAAAATTTCATGGAATATATCGAAGTGAAAAATGAATCCAAACATTACCAAATGGGTGAGACCACCATTACAGCGAATCATCGACTGTCTTTTTCTGTCAAGAAGGGAGAACTAGCGATTATTCTAGGTCCGAGTGGTGCGGGAAAGTCCACTGTTTTAAATATTTTAGGAGGCATGGATACACCGGATGAAGGGGAAATCTTTGTGGATGGTGTAGATATTGCAAAGTTTAACGAAAAAGAATTAACGACCTACCGACGCTTAGATGTGGGGTTTGTTTTCCAGTTTTATAATTTAGTTCCGAATTTAACGGCTAAGGAAAATGTAGAATTGGCAACAGAACTCGTCAAAGATGCGATGGATCCGGTGGAAGTATTAAAACTTGTCGGCCTAGAAAACCGCTTGGATAATTTTCCAGCGCAATTATCAGGTGGTGAACAACAACGGGTATCTATCGCGCGGGCTTTGGCTAAAAATCCTAAGTTACTGCTCTGTGATGAACCGACTGGCGCATTGGATTTTCAGACAGGTAAGATGATTTTGAAATTATTACAGCAAGTTAGTCAAGTGCATGGAAATACGGTCTTGATTATTACCCATAATTCGGCTTTGGCTCCGATTGCTAACCGTGTGATTCATATTAATGATGCCAAGGTGCAAAAAATAGAAGAAAATCCACATCCAAAATCAATTGATGAACTTGTTTGGTAGGTGATGATGATGAAACATAGAACCTATTTTAAAGCTAGTTTAAGAGAAATTAAGCAATCAAAAGGCCGCTTTTTCTCCATTATGATGATTATTTTTCTAGGTGTGTTTTTGTTTGTAGGTGTAAAGGCAGCGGCACCTAGTTTACAAAATTCAGCTAATCAGGAATTAAGGGATTTAAAGGCTAGTGATATTCAAATTATCTCTACAGGTGGCTTAACGAAAAAAGATGTTCAGTCATTAAAAAAGTTAAAAGCAACGATTGATCCAGGGTATTTATTATATGATGCCGATGCTAAGACCAATAAAGTCTATGAATTATTGAGCTATCACAAAAATCAACTCAATCAACTTAAAGTAAAATCCGGGCATCTTCCAAAAGCTGATAATGAAATTGTGATGGATGCTAAGGCGAAAAAGGCAGGCTATCATTTAGGCCAAACTTTTACTTTTGATTTACCGAATGATTTGCGCCAAAAAACATATAAATTAGTCGGTTTTGTGGATTCCCCGCTATTTGTATCTAATAATGAAAGAGGAGCGAGTACGGTAGGAAATGGTTCTGTAGATTATTTTGTCTATGTACCTAAAGAGAATTTCAAAGCAGAGGTTTATAGCACCATTTATCTCGCCTTTTCAGATTTACAAAAGCAAAATGTCTATCAAAACAATTATGAAAAACGTGTGTCCAAACGATTAGCGCAGGTCAAAAAAGTCTTAAAAAATCGTCCAGGTCAACGTTTAGCTGAAATCAAAACACAAGCAAATAAGCCTATTGATGATGCACAAAAACAGTTTGATGCAGGTAAGCAACAATTGCAGCAAGCCAAACAGCAACTCAGTCCACAAATAGCAATTGCTTCTCAGCTTCCTTTAGAGGCTCAAGCAAAATTAAAGCAAGCTCAAGCAGATTTGCAAAATAAAGAAGTGCAACTAAGTAAGCAACAGGCGCAACTCGATAAACAAAAGGAAAAACTTGAACAGTTACATGAACCTAAGTATCTCTATTATACCAAGGATGAGAATGTAGGAATTCAAAGCTATGGGGAATTAACAACACAAATTGATGGGATTGCCAATGTCTTTCCAGTATTTTTCTTTTTCATTGCTGCTTTAATTACCTTTAGTACCATGACTCGCATGGTAGAAGAAAACCGTCGCGAAATCGGTATCCTAAAAGCTTTAGGGTATGGAAAATGGACAATTGCACAAAAATATATATTATATGCGAGTTTGGCTACTTTCTTGGGAATTCTCTTGGGGACTGTTGCTGGAACGAATTCTTTACCTTACATTATCAATCTATTCTTAACGGCTAATTTCATTTTTGATACGCTACATTTATCTTATGCAACCGGTGCGATTTTACTTTCCATTATTGCCTGTATTTTCGCATCATTAGGGGCTGTGGCGATGGTTTTAGTGAAAGAATTACACGAAAAGCCAGCCTATCTCTTACTTCCTAAAGCACCTAAGCCAGGCAAACGAATTTTGTTGGAGTATCTTACACCGCTTTGGTCACGATTTAGCTTTAATCAAAAGGTCAGCTATCGAAATATTTTTCGGTATAAATCCCGCATGATTATGGCAATTATCGGGATAGCTGGTTGTTGCGGTTTGATGGTTGCAGGTGTGGGCTTGAAACATTCATTAGAAGCCGTGATTGATGAGCATTTCGGCCCAATTGTAGATTATCAAGGTATTGTTTCACTAAACGATACCTCAAAAAAGAGTCGGGAAAAAGTTGAGCAAGTGCTGTATTCAGATCATCATATCAAAGCAATCTTACCTGTTGAAATGCAGTCGTTGGAATATCATAAAAAGTCTGTGTCGGTTATGAGCTTTGATCAGGGAAATCCTAATGAAAAATTTGTTCACTTCAAAGATTTACAGAATAATCCGCTACATGTTACTAATCAAGGTGCAATTATCACTCATCCGTTTGCAAAAGAATATGATTTGCAAAAAGGGGATATGCTGACTTTACAAGATAGTGACGGTAGAAAATATAAAATAAAAGTAGCAGCGGTGGCAAAATATTATATTGGTAACTTTATTTATATGACGAAAAATTATGCTGAAGATATTTTTGGCAGTAACTATCAAAAAAATACTTTACTGATTCAAGCAACCAAGATGAGCAAATCACAAGAAGCTAAATTTTCGAAAAAAGTCCTTAAAACTAATAAAGTAAGCAATCTTACGTTGATGACAGGTCAAATTAAATTGCAAAAGAAAATGACAGATAATCTGGATATTATTGTGATTATCTTTGTTGTACTCTCAGGGATGTTAGCCTTAGTTGTTTTATATAATTTAACGAATATCAATATTTCTGAAAGAATTCGTGAATTGTCTACGATTAAGGTGCTGGGCTTTTATAACAAGGAAGTTACGATGTATATTGTACGTGAAAATATCATCTTCACTATTTTGGGGATTATACTTGGATTTGGTGTAGGTTATCTTTTGACGGGCTTTATTTTATATCAAGTCTCCTTTAATCAAGTCATTTTTCCAATAAAAATCCATGCAAGTGCTTATCTTCTGGCAAGTGGGATGACGATTATCTTTACCTTTATTGTAATGGTTATTACGCAATTTCGTTTGAAACATATTCATATGATTGATGCATTAAAATCAAATGAATAACGAAGATTGTGATGGCTAAAGATGTGAAAAATGTTGTTTCATGGTATAAACCTTTCCTTATATGAGGGTTACACCTCACAAAAAAGAACAGCTCTTTATGAACTGTTCTTTTTTGATTAGTTGTTATTAAAAAAGTTTTCAAGTCCTTTTACAATATCATTAGCGATCTTTTCTCGATAATCATTACTGGTAATATAGGCTAAATCTTTTTCATTATTAAGGTAACCTAGTTCTAGTAAAAGAGATGGCTGGGTTGTTTCACGAATCACTTCGAAATTTCCTTGCTCAATACCTAAATTATTCAAAGGTAGGTTATCAAATTGGTGACTGATACTTTGAGCTAAGTTTTGATATTTATTATAGTAGTAATAAGTTTTGACGCCTGAGTACTGATTATCAACATCAGCTGCGTCAAAGTGAATGCTTAAGAAAACATCGGCATTTTTATCCATTGAAAATTTTGTGACATCATCTAAATAAATATATTTATTACTTGAATTATGGGTTAAGTAAACTTTTGCACCAGCATTTTCTAAGGCTTTTTTGATTACTTTAACCATCGCGATGGTCATATCTTTTTCATAGTATTTTTTATTTATGCTAGATGCACCAATGTCATCGCCTCCATGACCAGCATCTAAAACGATAATTGCATTTTTAAGTGTATGTATGGGTTGAAGCATTTTTTTTGTGAATTTACTAGCATCACTTTTCGAAACATAGCCAGTAAAACCTTGATTAGTAGACACTAAATAAAAGTCATTTTCCATTCCTTGATAATCAAAAATTTCCCCTGGTGATACAGCTTCTAAAATTTGACTAGTAGCATCGGCATTTTGATATAGATTAATATCACGAGATGTTACTTTTACAAAAGACTTTTCTTCTGCTTTTCGCTGAGGAATCTTTTTTTTCTTAACGGTTGTTACTGTAGTTGCCTCCTTTTTTTCTGGTTTATGTAGTAAATGCCCTTTGATTGGTCCAAAAATGAGCCATAACAGTAAAAGAATACCTAGAAGGGAGAAACGATAGCGCCACTTCTTTTTTAATCTGCGTTTTTTCTTTTTCTTAGCCAAAAAATGACCTCCATTCTTTCAGTGAATATTGAAGAACTATGTGACAAGTATGTAAAAGATTAATGACAACTGAATCACCTTACTTGTAATTTTACTGAATCTTTCTTACAATGTAAATTATTGAATAAGAATTTTGGGGGAAATATGAAAAAAATTGTGATATTTCTATTCAGTGGGGTATTGTTTTTTTCAATTGGCATTTATTTTGAGCGCTGGATAGCGGGAGATTATTCAAAGAAGTTGCATCTATCTGAAACGGTACTAGCAACTTCTTTGAATAAGCAAAAGCAAAGTGAATTGAAAGAAAATAATTTGAATTCATCTACTACTTTAATGGCCGAGGCTAATCATGAATTACGCAATCCATTGAAAATAGTTTCAAATCCAGCAATGCAAAATTTTCGTTGGCGTAATCTTGAACCTGTTGTTTTAGTCGATGAGCAGACGAATCATTTTTTGTTTCAAACTGGTAAAATCTATCTCTATCCGCATAAAGAGTCGCTTGTTTATCCAAAGTCTGAACAATTTTTGCATTTTATGGCTATCTCTAGACAAACGGTCAAGAGCCAAGGAAAATTATGGTATCAAGTGGCCTTTCCTGATGAAGTACTAGGGTGGGTTTGTGAAGATCAGATTGAAATGCACAACGATGACTATTATTTCTATCAAACGGGTGGTTCCCAACCCAATTTAGCTAAGGTTAAGGATCTGAATATTGAGGTATCAATTGGGCAAAAGCGTGTTTATGTAAAAAGTGGAGAAAACATTGTGTATACCATGCTTTGTCAAACTGCTCGTAACGGTTACTTCACGCCGACTGGCAGTTATTCTGTTAATGATTATCGAGCGAATAGTTTTTGGTCTACTTTTGGTGGGGCGGACTATGCGGTTGGTTGGAAAGATGGCGGATTGTATCTGTTCCATAGCATTGATAAAGAATCTGATAAAGGTCCTTATGCAAAAAGTCAGGGATTAAAGCTTGGAGTGACGGGAAGTGGCGTTTCCCACGGCTGTATTCAATTATCAATTCCTGATGCGAAATGGTTTTATGAACAATTGCCGACGGGTACACCTGTTAGTATTCTTGCCTAATAAATGAGTCAATTTCTAATGATAATGATTATTAGGAATATGACTCATTTTTTGTTTTTTTATAGCGATAAACTATACATTAATAAAAATAGGTGCTAAACAAAAGCAACAATGTATGGTAAAATTGAATAAAAGTGACATAAATGTAAATTAAGAATTATACTAGAATGATTCGCTTTCATAAAAAATGAAAAATAATAAAAATGATATTTAATTATACTTGTAATTTTGATTTCTTAAATGAACATTTTAGTTTTATGTTATCTTTAGAAAGATGTGATAGCAATGTTTAATCAAATGAATATTAATGTCAATGCGCCGAATGAAAAATTAAGTATCGAAATTCGTTTAGTTGGAAAACATGTTGAATATAGTTTTTCAAGAATAGCGGGTCTTTATACTTATCATTCTGGAAGTGTTGATGAGAAAAAATCTCAAGAATGGTTGCAAGAGATTAAACAATCCTCTTTGGCTGACTGGCCGGTTTTACCAAATGATGCTAGTCCAGAAATCAAACAAAAAAATAAATGGAATGTAGAATTTTTTGATGAAGATGGATTGGTTATTTCCTATGGTGCAGATGATTATTTTCCAAAAAATTGGGGAAAATTTCAACAAAAAGTATTGGACATGATTCCTGAATTACTTGAACAGTATGGAAGAGGCATTGAAGCTGTTACTTTTACGGTCAAAAATTTAGATAAATATATGCCTTCGAATTTTATGCTTTCTAAGCAAACCTATTTAATTTTGCAAGAGACCTTAACATTACGACGCAGTACACGCAAGATCACCTATGAGAAAATCGATGAAGTGAATCAAAGAACTTATTATGAATTCGAACGTCGCGAGTTAGGTCAACTGTTAAATACTTTTCAATTGGTTTTCGCTACTCAAAATAGTCGTGGGAAAGAAGAAGACCGCAAAGTCCATGATTCAGATGTTTACTTAAAGATTGAGTTGATCGATGGCACTTTTGAAGAGTATTATTGGGGTTTACATCAGATGTTTTTTACACCTGGTTGGAAAGAATTAGTAGATGCTATCCATGATTTGATGCTACAGGGAAGTACTTTTTTAGGCCATATCTTTACCTCACTGCCACTCCGTCATAAAGAAATCAGCCAATATATCTATGCTTTGGTTGAAATTGAAGAGACCAGGCAGCAGAATTATTATGTGGTAGATAATCTTTTCGTCCATGAAGGTGATTATGTAGTAGTACCAGTGGGCAATCAATTAGAAGAAAAAGTTGCCAAAATATTGAGTCTAGAATATTATGACTTGAAAGATTTGCCTCAGCCATTAGAATTTACCCGCAAAATTTTGCGTAAGTCAGATACCGTGAAGTTTGCACGTGACTTAGAAGATGACTCGGTGATTGATAATCGTCAAATTGATATTGCTTTAGAAGAGATTGATGAGGATCCATCTATTGAAGAGACGATTGCCTTAATGGAAGCTATACGGCAAAATATGAATTTAGGTGGTGAGTTAATTTTACCTGTTCACCCGATAAGAACCAAAAATTCTCATCATAGCTATCACTTAGGTTCTAAAGATGAAATATTAATGACAACCGATGGTAAGTCTTGGGAATTGTTCCGACTTTTTGTAGAGAATAACCAAGAGGCGTTTGTTGCTTTTACTAATATTGAGGAATTTGAAAAAGACGGTCGCACGAAAGGGATTGTTTATCCGATTTCAGCAATTTTGGAAATGGTGGCAAAAACACCTAATGTCAATGGTATTATGCTAAATCCATATGGACGGCCATTCTTTTTGGCAAAGGAATTGATTATGACCATTTTCATGCGTAATCAAGAAACCATGAAGCGTAGTCAAATCTATTTAGAGTATGCAAATGTGGTGAATTTAACTGCAGATAGTGTCGTGAATAATTTGAAATTTAATTTGGATAATACCCAAAGTTTGGATTATGTGTTACGAACAAAGATTGGTACACGTTTGGCAGATTATTATGATGATTTGATGACTTTACGCCCTGGTGAGGTGAAAGTAACTCCTGGATTTGGTGCGAAAACGAAATATATTTTCCACACCGTTATTCCCAAATATCAGCAATGTCCTCAGGCAGATGAATGTGTCATCAATAGCTACTATGAGTCATTAAATCAAGCACGTAAATTAAATTTGAAACAGATTGTATTGCCAATCTTTGGCTTTAATGATGCAGGCTATCCTTTAGAAGAATTAATGCCACTCATTATCAATACAGTTGCGCAGTGGATGACTGATAATCGTGATTATGTTTTACATGTTTATTTATCTACAGAAGATTTTGAAGTATACAGTGCTTTTCGTGATTATTTAGAAGAGGCTTAAGGGGGAAAAGATGAACGATAAACAAATCAGTTCTTTAGAAAAAATTGTTAGTACAGTGGTAGATATTTTGTTAGGGATTTTGGTCGTTATTGTCATTATTGTGATGGGTGAAGCGATTTATTCGATTTTCCAGCAAGTCGTGCCGTTAAAAAGTACTAATTCCCTATACTATCTGATTGAAGAGGTAGCGACATTATTTATCCTTTTAGAGATTATTTTAATGCTATTGAGATATGTCCGTGATGACCACCATATCCCGGTGCGCTATTTAGTTTTGATTAGTATTACCGCTATCTTAAGACAATTGTTGCTTGCACATGGAAGTGGCTTAGAGACTTTATTTATGGCTTTTGCGATTTTGGTTTTAGTGATTGTTTTATATATATTAGAGCATCTCAAGTCATTTAAGCCAGAGATATTGGTTAAGCAAATGATTGCCAAAATGAAAAAAGAAGAGAAAGAGTAAGGTTTTGGCCTTGCTCTTTTTTGTTTAAATACAATGAGAATTATGTGAAAGGTTTAATAATACTTGCAATTATAACTATGAAAGCGTTACAATAATTACGAGAAATATTTTTTAAAGAGAAATGTAAACGCTAACAATAAGAGGTGGTTAACATGCGTTGGTGGCAAAAAATATTCGGAAAAAAAGAAGAAAAAATGCCAGAAAAGAAGCAAGTGGCAGCAACTTCTTTTACCGAACAAGTTCATAATAAAGAACCAGGTGAACAATGGCGCGAAATCCCATTGTTCGTTGAGGTAGAAGGAAGCCAAAGAGAGCTTGCGGCTGTTATTAGCAGTGCGATTTGTGCAGGAGATGCTCCGGATAGTACTTGGCAAGTAAAAAGCATTAAGCAGCACAATCCTGATGCGAAAGTGATTAGCTTGATTGCAGCGAGTTTGGCAGCTGAAATTTATCCAGAGAGTCAATGGAAAATCCATTCTATTAAAGAAAAAATTTAGTCGGAGGAATTGTTATGCTTAGAAAATTTAAAATATCAATTGATGGGAAAGAATATTTAGTGGAAATGGAGGAAATTGGGGGAGGTGCACCACAAGCACCGGTTGTCCCACAAGCACCAGTAACTCCTACACCACCGGTTGCGCCTCAAGCACCGGTAGCACCAGAAGTTCCTAAGACACCTACAGCTGCTAGTCCAGTTACAAGTGATGCTGAGCCATTGGTTGCCCCTATGCCTGGTAATATTTTGAAATTATTAGTAAATGTTGGAGATTCCGTACAAGAAAATCAACCAGTGATGATCTTAGAAGCGATGAAAATGGAAAATGAAATTGTCGCGCATCGCAGTGGGTTTGTCAAACAAATTTGTGTTGAGGTTAATACAATGGTCAATCCTGGAGATCCGTTAATTGTAATTGAATAGAATGGAGGGAGAGTCATGCAAGCTTTAATGGATAGCTTACAAGTCTTTGTCCAAGAACCAGGACGCATTGTGATGATGGTCATTGGTGGCATTTTAATGTACTTAGGGATTAAAAAGGAATATGAACCTACACTTTTAGTACCAATTGGGTTAGGGACGATTTTAGTTAATTTTCCATTTTCTGGGGTATTGATGACTGGAAATGAAAAAGGCCCATTTCAAATTCTGTTTGAAGCAGGGATTAATACGGAACTCTTCCCATTATTATTGTTTATCGGGATTGGGGCAATGATTGATTTTGGTCCACTGTTACAAAATCCTTCGCTACTTTTATTTGGTGCCGCCGCGCAATTTGGGATTTTCTTTACAATAATTATGGCTGTTTTACTAGGCTTTGATTTGAATGATGCGGCGTCAATTGGCATTATCGGTGCAGCTGATGGACCAACTTCGATTTTCGTGGCTAATACGTTACATTCTAAATATTTAGGGGCGATTATGGTGGCTGCTTATTCTTACATGGCTTTAGTACCGATTATTCAACCGGTTGCCATCAAAGCAGTCACGACTAAAAAAGAGCGACAAATTCGTATGCATTATCAAGCACATAATGTTTCACAAACGGCTAAAATCATTTTCCCGATAGTCATTTGTGTAATTGCTGGAATTATTGCGCCGGTTTCACTACCATTGGTGGGCTTTTTAATGTTTGGTAATTTACTTAGAGAATGTGGGGTATTAGATCGTCTTTCTTTGAGCGCTCAGAATGAATTAGTGAATTTAATTAGTATTTTATTAGGGCTAGCTGTTTCAGTAAAAATGCAATACAGTGAGTTTTTGCGCTGGGATACATTAATGGTCATCGCACTTGGTTTAGTTGCCTTTGTGATGGATAGTGTTGGTGGCGTTTTGTTTGCGAAGTTTTTGAACCTTTTCTTAAAAGACAAAGTGAACCCAATGATTGGGGCGGCGGGTATCTCGGCTTTCCCAATGTCTAGTCGCGTGATTCAAAAAATGGCTACCGCTGAAGATCCCCAAAACTTTATATTAATGCATGCGGCTGGCGCAAATGTTTCTGGTCAGATTGCTTCGGTGATTGCCGGTGGGTTAGTCCTATCCATGTTAGTGTAGAAAGTGAGGAAGCAGAATGTCTGAGAATTTAGCCAAAGCACTAGAAATTTTATTATTTGGTTGGGGTGGCGTTTTTGTTGTGATGATTTTGATTTATCTTGCTTCTAAATTAATGGCTACACTATTTAAGGTGAAGAAGTAAGATAGAAAGAAGGGTCAATATGTCTAAGGTTATACGTTTTACAGAAACTATATTACGTGATGCACAACAAAGTCAAATCGCTACAAGAATGAGTACAGAAGATATGTTACCAATTTTAAAAACATTAGATGAAGCAGGATTTTATGCTTTAGAGATGTGGGGGGGCGCGACTTTTGATGCTTGTTTACGGTTTTTAAATGAAGATCCATGGGAAAGATTGCGTAAAATTCGAGCTGAAGTGAAGCATACGAAGTTACAAATGTTGCTGCGTGGTCAAAATTTATTAGGATATAAGAATTATGCCGATGATGTCGTAGAAAAATTCGTACAAAAATCCGTTGAAAATGGCATTGATATTATTCGTGTATTTGATGCCTTAAATGATGTGCGTAATTTAGAGACTTGCATCCGCGCGACGAAAAAAGCTGGCGGTCATTGTCAAGCAGCGATTAGTTATACGACGAGTGAGATTCATACCGTGGATTATTTTGTTGATTTAGCCGTTGAAATGGAAAAGATGGGTGCTGATTCCATTTGTATCAAGGATATGGCTGGGGTATTAATGCCACAAACTGGTTTTGAACTTGTGAGCAAATTAAAAACTGCTTTAAAAGTACCGGTTGAAGTTCATACACACGCAACCAGTGGCATTGCTGAAATGACTTATTTAATGTGTGCCAAAGCTGGGGCAGATATTATTGATACAGCTATTTCTTCTTTTGCAGGAGGTACCAGTCAACCAGCCACTGAGTCGATGGATTTAGCCTTAACAGAGCTAGGATTTGATACCAAACTAGATATCGATAAGCTTTCAGAAATTGCAGAATACTTTAATCCAATTCGGGACCGTTTCAGAAAAGAAGGAAGATTAAATCCTAAAGTCAAAGATGTCGAACCAAAAACCTTACTTTATAAAGTACCAGGTGGCATGCTCTCGAATTTATTGAGTCAATTAACAGAGCAAGGTTTGCAAGATAAATACGAAGAAGTCTTAAGAGAAGTGCCTAAAGTGCGAGCAGATTTAGGCTATCCTCCATTGGTTACGCCTTTGTCACAAATGGTTGGTACGCAATCTTTGATGAATGTGATTTCAGGGGAACGCTATAAATTAATTCCAAAAGAGATTAAAGATTATGTCAAAGGGCTATATGGACGACCACCCATGCCAATCTCAAAAGAAATGCAGGAAAAAATCATTGGTCAAGAAGAAGTTATTACTTGCCGACCAGCTGATTTGTTAGAAGACCAATACGATCAGTTTGCTAAAGAAATTGCGCAATACGCGAAATCAGAAGAAGATGTCTTGATTTATGCCCTATTTCCAAAACAAGGTCGTGATTTCTTAGGTCGTAGAGAAGATAAATTTTATGATGTGCCTGTTCAAACAGTGACAGTAAAGTTTTGAGGTGAGCCCCATTAAGCGGTTGGTTCAAACTTCTGATTGATAAGCAAGTTATTATTATGTTTGCTCAATGTATGTTAGAATAGTTTTGCTTTTAAATTTTTAAAGCAAAAAATTATTTTTAGGAGGATATTTGTGAGTCAAGTACATAATAATGATTTTCAAGATATCGTATTGAACCGTCGCTCGATTCGAAATTACGATCCATCTTATAAAATTGAACATAGTGAGTTATTACAAATAATTGATGAAGCTGCTAAAGCGCCGTCATCTGTCAATTTACAGCCTTGGCGTTTTGTGATTGTTGAAAGCGAGGAAGCAAAAGCCAAGTTAAAACCATTGATTCGCTTTAACACTTTACAAAACGAAACTTCTTCAGCCATGATATTAATTTTTGGGGATTTGAAGTGTCAAGAGTATGCTCAAGAAATTTATCAAGAAGCAGTAAATCGTGGATTGATGCCACAAGAAGTCATGGAAAAACAATTAGCTGCGATTGTGCCAATGTATGACAGTCTAAATAAGGCACAAATGGAACGTATTGTACAAATTGATGCGAGTTTAGTGGCCATGCAGTTGATGCTAGTGGCTAGAAGTCATGGCTATGATACGAATCCAATCGGTGGTTTTGATGCGGATCAATTAGCTGCGGCCTTTGATTTAGATGAGGAGCGTTTCCATCCAGTAATGATTTTATCGATTGGTAAAGCAATGGAAACTGGCTATGAGTCTGTACGCTTATCAGCTGAAAAGATTACATCCTTTAAATAAAGATAAATAGTTCATTCCAATGTTCTGGGATGAACTATTTTTTCTAGGTATGCGTAAAAAAATATGCTAAAATATGAATACGTATTCAAAAAAAGGTGAGGAAAACAGTTGCTAAAATTAATATTAACCGATATGGATGGCACGTTTTTAAATAGTCAAGGAGCATATAATCGTGATTATTTTCTAAAACTGTGGCCAAAGTTAAAAGAAAAACAAATTGCATTTGGCGTATGTACAGGCAAGAGTAGTGCACGAGTGGAGGCGTTATTTCCTGAGATAAGTGATGAAATCTGGATTTTAGCAGACAGTGCGACCAGAATCAAATATCAAGGAAAATGCTTATATGAACAACTGTTGGATAATCAGCTTGCCTTAGCTATGATTGCCCGTTTACAAGCGATTCATAGCGACCAAATAATCATAGCTTATACGAAAAATGCCGTTTATATCAATCAAGATATTCCAAAGATTCATAAAAACAGAGTTCTAGCCTCTAATCCTGGTGCGATCGAAATAAATGATTTGCAACAAATTACCGATGACTTTATCAAGGTGACGGTCTATGATCCAGCTAGTCGTTGTTTAGAAACGGTGCAACAATTAGCTGATTTTACCGAGCGTGCTTATATTGTTGCTTCAGAAACGCAGTGGATTGATATTGCAGCAAAAGGTATACACAAAGGGAGTACCGTTGCAAAACTCCAAGAATTGTTAAAGATAAGTCCCAAAGAAACGGCGGCCTTTGGAGATGGTTGGAATGACTTGGAATTATTCGCTCAAGCCAATTTTCGTTTTGCAATGAAAAATGCAGTAGAAGAGTTAAAAAATCAGGCAAATTTCATCATTCCATCTAATGACGAAGACGGTGTTTTACAAACCATTGAATTATTATTATCCTTAATGGAAAAGAAAGAAGGAAGTACCGGTGAAAATTGAACATGTTGCTTTATTAACCAATGATTTAGAAAAAATGCGTGACTTTTACGAAACTTATTTTTCAGCCAAAAGTTCAGTGTTGTACCATAATCCAAAAACCAAATTTTCTTCTTATTTTTTGAGTTTTGAATCTGGTACACGTTTAGAGCTTATGCAAAAACTTCATACAGCGCCTCATGGATTTGAACAACTTGGTTATCATCACTTAGCTATCTCACTTGGTAGTAAAGAAAAAGTAGATGCCTTTGCGCAAAAATTAAATGCAGATGGCTATCCCTTATTAAGTGGTCCGCGCACAACTGGCGATGGCTATTATGAAGCAGTCTTACAAGATCCTGAAGGCAATCAAATTGAGATTACTGTTTAGTAGTTACTTCAAAGTACCTAATTGTCCTCCTGATTCGCTTATGTTAAAATTAATTTGTAGTTGAAACAAAGAATAGGGGGATTTTTATTATGCGTGAAATGAATAATATAATTATTGGCTTTGGTAAAGGTGGAAAAACATTAGCCAAAAAGTTAGCTAGTCATCAAGAAGAAGTTATCGTTATCGAAGCAGATGATAAAATGTATGGTGGTACTTGTATTAATGTAGGTTGTATTCCATCTAAAACTTTAATTACTCAAGGTTTGAAGCAACGTGATTTTACTGTTGCTTCAGAGAAAAAACGTACCCTTATTGATAAGTTACGTCACAAAAATTATCACATGCTAGCAGATGAAGCTACAATTGAAGTGATTCATGGGTACGCACAATTTAAAGATAACCATACTGTACAAGTGCAATTACCAAATGGAGATGTAGAAGAAATAAAGGCAGAACGTATCTTTATCAATACTGGTTCAAAATCAGTGATTCCTGAGATTGAAGGATTAAGTTTAGGAAAACGAGTAGGAACATCTAAAGAAATAATGGATCTAACGGATAAACCAGAAAAACTTGTGATTTTAGGTGCGGGCTATATTGGATTAGAATTTGCATTTATGTTTGCTAATTTTGGTAGTCAAGTAACTGTTTTAGATAATCGCGAATTATTAGGACGTGAAGATGAAGCTTTCGTAACCTTAATTAAGGAACAGGCTGAAAAAATAGGGATTCATTTCAAATTAGATGCTCAAGTGCAAAAAGTAGATGAATCCGCAGAAAATGTAACTGTAACCTTAGCTGACGAAGTATTGACAGCTGATTATTTATTAGTAGCAACTGGACGTAAACCCAATACCGAAGCATTAGGATTAGAAAATACGGATATTCAAGTTGATGCTAGAGGTGCTATCCAAACAGATGAATTCTTACAAACAGCCGTAGAAAATGTCTGGGCTTTAGGTGATGTTAGAGGAGACTTACAATTTACTTATATCTCATTGGATGATTTCCGTATTGTTTATAATCAACTATTCCAAGATAAACACCGATCAGTCAATAATCGTCCTAATGTGCCATATACGATGTTTATCCAACCAGCTTTTTCTCATGTAGGATTACATGAAAAAGAAGCTCAAGCAAAGAAAATGAAGTATCGTAAGTTCACCCATCTTAATAGTAATGTACCAAAGGCAAATATTTTAGAAAACCCAGTAGGAATGTGGCAAATTCTTGTAGATGAAGAAACAGACCAAGTACTTGGTGCGACTATTTTTGGTGAAGAATCTTATGAAGTCATTAATTTGCTTACCTTAGCAATGAATGCTCATGTTCCATATCAATTATTACGTGATCAAATTTACACGCATCCAACAATGACTGAAGCATTAAATGATGTCTTAAAATAGATTTATCTCATATTGAGCGAATAGCAAACTGGCAAGAAGTCATTTTGCTATTCGCTTTTTTAATGGCAAATGAGATTTATTTGTCCCCAGTGTTTCATTTGTTTGACTATTTGAAAGAGTTCACGTCCCTTAGTCGTGAGTTGATAGGTAGATTCGACGCTATTTTGAATGGTTATTTTTTCGTTTTTGACTATTTCATTGGCAATCAGTAGGTCAAGCTGCTGTTTAATCATTTTCGGTGTACTACCATCAAGTTGCCGAACTAATTCTAAAAAGCGTGTGTCTTGAATGGCTAGCGTTTCAATAATTTGAGGGACCCATTTTCTTCCTAGTAGATTTGCTAAAGCTTCAGCCGGACAAGTGTAAATCTCCTCTGATGTGAATTGAAAATCGTTCATTAGTTTCTCCTCTTGCTAACTATTTTCTTCATTATACAAAAGGTACTAAATGAAAGCTAGTTATTCGGAATGAAATATTTATGCGAAAATATGAATTTTTATTGAAAAATATCAGGGATATATGTATAATAATGCATAAATATCAAAAGGTTGTGGTTAGATGAATTCAGTATTTCAAGGAAAAAGTTTTTTAGCGGAAAAGGATTTTACGAAACAAGAATTAATGTATCTGATTGATTTTGCGATACATTTAAAAGAATTAAAACAAAAAAATATCCCACATGCTTATTTGGCAGGAAAAAATATTGCTTTATTATTTGAAAAAACTTCGACGCGTACCAGAAGTGCTTTTACGGTAGCGGCGAATGATTTGGGGGCACATCCTGAATTTTTAGGTGCCAATGATATTCAATTAGGCAAAAAAGAGTCGGTTATTGATACAGCGAAGGTACTCGGTAGTATGTTTGACGGGATTGAATTTCGTGGCTTTGCGCAAGATACGGTTGAAACTTTAGCGCAATATGCTGGGGTACCGGTTTGGAATGGTTTAACCGATTTATGGCATCCGACGCAGATGATTGCTGATTTTATGACTATCAAGGAACATTTTGGACATTTAGAAGGCTTGAAGTTGGTTTATTGTGGCGATGGACGCAATAATGTGGCGAATTCTTTATTAGTAACCAGTGCCTTGTTAGGTGTGAATGTGGCGATTGTTAGTCCGAAAAATTTACTTCCAAGTCAAGCAATTGTGGAGATGGCCCAACAGTTTGCCCTTGAGTCAGGGAGTCAGATAGAATTGACCGATGAGATTGCTCTAGGTGTCAAAGGGGCCGATATATTATATACCGATGTCTGGGTTTCGATGGGTGAAGAAGCGCAAATAGCCACGCGAATCAAAGAATTACTGCCTTATCAAGTCAATGCCGAGTTAGTTAAATTGACCGGCAATAAGGAGCATTTGATTTTCCTACATTGTTTACCGGCCTTTCATGATTTACAGACCAAAACAGCCCAAGAAGTATTCGAGCAATTCGGCATGAAGGAAATGGAAGTGACGGATGAAGTTTTCCAAGCCTCCTATGCCAAACAGTTTATTCAAGCTGAAAATCGGATGCATGCGATTAAGGCAATCATGGCTGCGACTTTAGGCCATTTGTTTATTCCAAAGGTTTAATCTTTCGTATATTCTTTCACATGACTTTCAAACGGTGACATCAATCGTTTGAAAGTTTATTTTTTTGTTATCGTTTTAATAAAGATATGTACTAAAATTCCTTTACATAGTCTATAATTATGCTTGTTTTTCATAGTCTAGGACTAAAGTCGCATAGTCAGCTTATTAAAATGGTGTTATACTATTTACGGTTAGTAAAAAAGTTTAAGTTTATTTTAAGAAAGCATGAAAAAGTTAAATTCACTTAAAAATTGATTGCTCATTGTTTAATGGGCAACTATAATTACCCATGATGAAGGAGGCAGTTAACATGAACTTTTTAAAATCACGACCTCGATTAAATTATTGGTTATTATTTACAGCTAAAACCCTCTTTTATTTCGGCATATTGCTTGCATTGATTTATTTGTATCATTACAAGAATATCCAAGGTGGTAGTTTTATTTATAACGAGTTTTAGGGGGATGAAAGATGGTTTCTATCATTGAAAGAATTGATCAGCAGGCAGGAGATAGACTTGTCTACAGTGATGATCAGTGCCAATATACGTATCAAGATTTAAAAGAAAAATCTGATCATATTGCTTATTATTTAGCAAAACATTTTCCAAATCGTGCACCTGTTGTGGTTTACGGTGGTTTACAATTTGAAATGCTTGCCTTTTTCTTAGGAGCAGTCAAATCCGGGCATGCTTATATTCCGATTGAAAGTCATACGCCGAGTGAACGTATTCGCTTAATTTTACAAACGGCGCAACCGGCTTGTATTTTAGCAGTGGATGATTTTGATTCAAGTATTGCGCCAGATATGCAAGTGCTAAGCTTTCATGCAGTACTTCAGCAACCAATCGATGAGACTTTGGCATTAGAACCAGTAACCAAAGATGAAAACTTTTATATTATTTTTACTTCGGGAACAACAGGTGTGCCAAAGGGTGTACAGATTTCTCATGATAATTTAGTGAGTTTTGTTGATTGGGAGTTAAAGGATTTCCAATTACCGAACCAGCCAAGATTCTTATCTCAAGCACCTTATTCTTTTGATTTGTCGGTGATGAGTATTTATCCTGCTTTATGTGCCGGTGGTTCATTGATGCCACTAGCTAAAGAAATAGTGGATGACTTTAAAGCATTATTTGCTCATTTGCCAAAATTAGGCATAAATGTTTGGGTCTCTACGCCATCTTTTGTGGATATTTGTTTAATGGCTCCTGAATTTGACGGTCAGCATTTGCAAGAATTAACGCATTTTCTATTCTGTGGGGAAGAGTTAACGAAACAAACGGCTCAAAAATTATTGGATCGTTTCCCAAATGCAAAAGTCTTTAATACTTATGGACCAACGGAAGCGACGGTTGCTATTTCACAGATTCAAATTACGCAAGACATTATTGATAATAGCGCTCGTTTGCCGATTGGATATGTCAAAGAAGATTGCCAAGTAGTGATTTTGGATGAAGGCAAGGAGCAAGCAGTAAATGAAGTTGGCGAAATTGTGATTGTGGGGCCAAGTGTTTCAAAAGGCTATATGAACAATCCTGAAAAGACCAAAGAAGCCTTTATTACGTACCAAGGGCAACCAGCCTATAAGACAGGTGATGCGGGTAGTTTAGATGAAAATGGCTTACTTCATTATAATGGACGAATTGATTTCCAAGTGAAGTTACATGGTTTTCGAATGGAACTAGAAGATATCGACCATCACTTAATGAAAGTTTCCTACGTGGATAAAGCAACGGTAGTCCCAAAATATAAAGATCATAAAGTACAACAGTTAGTCGCTTTTGTGGTGGCGAAAGAAAATGAGTTTGCCAAAGAATTTGAACTCACTAAGGCAATCAAAGCTGAATTAGCCCAAACCGTTATGGATTATATGATTCCGCAGCGTTTTGTCTATGTGAAAGAATTGCCACGAACCGCCAATGGCAAGATTGATCGCAAAGGTTTAATGAATGAGGTGAATACATAAGATGAATTTTCCTCACATGATTCCATATGCCAATCCAACTTATTTTGGTTATGTCTTTTTACTGATTTTACCGATTGTCTTTGGTTTATTAAAATATCAACGCCGCTTTTTAACTTATGAAGCACTGATTACCTTATTTTTCTTATTTGTAAGCTTTGGTGGGAGTGATTATAAGCAAGGTCTGGCATTGATTGGCTATGTCGTATTCCAAACGATTTTGGTCTGGGGCTATTTTAAGATTCGCCAAAAAAATAATTCGACACCATTGTTTTATTTGGCGGTGATTTTAGCTATTTTGCCGCTGACATTAAGTAAACTAACCCCGTTTTTTGAGCAGGGCAAGGCTTCGATGTTTGGCTTTTTAGGGATTAGTTATCTTACCTTTAAATCGGTGCAAATGGTCATGGAAATTCGTGATGGGATGATTAAGGAATATCATCCAGTAAGCTATATTCGCTTTTTACTATTCTTCCCGACGATTTCTTCTGGACCGATTGATCGTTATCGCCGCTTTGAAAAAGATGTGAAGGCCAGTCTAAGTGCTGATCAATATTTAGAAATGATTGCCAAAGGGGTCACGCGAATCTTTTTAGGCTTTTTGTATAAATTTATTATTGGCTATTATTTAGGAAGTTTATTATTGCCTTTGGTTAAGCGTTTAGCCTTAAGTTATCATGGCATTTCATTACCGTTAGTGGGCGTGATGTATGTTTATAGTTTATATCTATTCTTTGACTTCGCTGGTTATAGTTTATTTGCAGTAGGGGTAAGTAATTTGATGGGCTATGACACACCGATGAACTTTAATAAGCCATTTTTATCTTGGAATATTAAAGAGTTCTGGAATCGTTGGCATATGAGCTTATCTTTCTGGTTTAGAGATTATGTTTATATGCGTTTGATGTTTACCTTAGTGAAGAAAAAAGTCTTTAAGAGTCGGATAGTTGCTAGTAATGTTGGGTACTTTGCGTTATTCTTATTAATGGGGATTTGGCATGGCTTGACTTGGTATTATATTGTCTATGGTTTATATCATGCGACTTTAATTTGCTTAACTGATGCCTATCTACGCTTTAAGAAAAAACATAAAGATAAATTGCCATCCAATAAATTTACGCATGCTTTAGCGGTTGTCGCAACTTTCCATGCAGTGGCGTTTAGCTTTTTGATTTTTTCAGGATTTTTAGATCAACTATTTTTTAAATAATAAATGAATGGAGTTTTTGAAAATGCAAGAAACAGTCTTATCAATTTTAGAAGATTTAACAGGAACAAGTGAAGTACGTGAAAATTTAGATGTGGAATTATTTGATGAAGGTTTATTAGATTCTATGGGTACTGTTCAATTATTGGTTGAATTAGATGGCCAATTAGGTGTGAATATTCCTGTTTCTGAATTCGAACGTGACGAATGGAGCACCCCAAATAAAATTATTGCTAAAGTAGCGGAATTACAAGGTTAATCAAATGAAAAAGAAAAGTTGGCATTTATTTGGCCCTTTTCTTGCAGCATTTGTACTTTTAGGGGCACTTCTCATCAGTCCTTTGGCACCTAAATTGCTTAACCGCACCCAGATTTTTCAAGCTTCTACTTCGATGTCAGCTGATGTAATCAAGGGCAATGCGGTGAAGAATCAAGCCTTTGCTGACAAGGAGTATGTCCCTTTTTTTGGTTCATCTGAATTAAGCCGTATCAGTGCCTTTCATCCATCTACTTTAGCACTGAAGTACAAACGGCCTTATGTTCCTTTTCTTTTGGGGGCACCGGGAACACAGTCAATGACCCATTATTTAATGTTGCAATCTATGGGCAAAGAATTAACGGGTAAAAAGATTGTTTTTGTGATTTCTCCGCAATGGTTTGTGCCAGAAGGAGTAACGAGCATGTATTTTGACCGCTATTTTTCTAAGCAGCAGGCCTATCAATGGTTGTTCAATTTACAAAAGATTGAGGAAGCTGATCGCTATTTTGCCCAACGTCTATTAAAATACGATGTGGTGCGTAAAGATGTCCTGTTAACGGGGATGCTTCATCGTGTGAGTCAAAATCAATTACCAACGTCACTACAATATGGCTATTTGAAACTAGCTAATCGTTTTTATGAAAATGAAGATGCAATGTTTGCTGGTTTAGATATTAAAGGCAAAGAGCAAAAAGTAGCCCAAGCGATGAAAACTTTGCCAAATAAGTATAACTATCAGCAACTTGATAAATTAGCCTATCAACAAGGGGAAAAACGCGTAGGTAAAACGCCTTTTATGATTGACCGTCGTTTCTTTAATCGCAAAGTGAAACCTGATTTAGTCAATCTAAGAGGGGCGCAACAAACTTTTGACTATCGCTATTCACCAGAGTATTCGGATTTTGAATTAGTTTTACAAGCCATGGCTAAATATCAAATTGAGCCACTCTTTATCATTCCACCGGTAAATAAGCAATGGAGTGATTATACCGGTCTGTCGCAACAAATGTTAAAAGAATGCGCGGAAAAAATTACTTATCAGTTGAAGTCACAGGGATTTGAAAATGTAGTCGACTTTACGGATCAAGCAGCGACTCCTTACTTTTTACAAGATACTATTCATTTAGGTTGGCGCGGTTGGCTAGCTAGTGATCAATATATTCAACCATTTTTAATGAGCAAGAAACAACCTGTCAAATATCATTTGGATAATCGTTTCTTTACCAAAGAATGGCAACAAGCGAAAATAAAGGAAATGGTTTTACCAAATCCAAATGAGTAAAAATAAAAAATACTTTCTAATCTCTCTGCAAGGTGGATTAGGAAGTATTTTTTTGTAAACATCTTGCAGCGTTCAGTAAACTGATGTATAATGTTTACCAAAGACAACAGAATTGGGGAGTATGTTTATGGCAGGGATTAGAACAGTTGCGCAACGGGCTAAGGTATCACCCGCTACTGTTTCTCGTTTCTTGAATAATGATCCGTCATTAAGAGTAACCGAGGAAACTAAAGAAAGAATTTTGGAAGCGGTACAATTTTATCATTATGAAAAGAAAGAGCGTAAAGGGCAAAAAGGTCCTTTAATTGAATTAGGAGTCATTACGGCAGCTTCTGAAATTGATGAGTTAGAAGATCCGTATTTTCGCTCGATTCGAATTGGTATTTTGACAGAATCATCGAATAGTCATGTGGAAGTCAAAAAAATATTGTATCGTCAGCAAGATAAGGAATTTAGACTTGATGAATTAAATGACTGTGGGGCCATATTGGTGATTGGTCGTTTTTGTGATCAGGTGATTGAGCAATTATATCAAATGAATCCACATATTATTGTGTTAGATGTTCCGAGTTCAGAAATTCATTATGAAGTAGATTCAGTGTATACTAACCTTGGTAAAGCGATGGTGCAGCAATTAGATCGTCTGTATGAAAAAGGTCATCGGAATATCAGTTATATTGGTGGTAAAAACCAAGTGATGACAATTAAAGGAACAACGGATGTCAATGGTTTAGAGGTGCGGAATATTGCTTATGAACAATGGATGAAAGAAAAAGAATTGACCCTATATGAGCATAGTTATCTAGGAGATTGGAGTTATGAAGACGGCTATCGTTTAACAATGGAACTTTTAGATAAACAAAAAGATTGTTTACCAACAGCAATTGTTGCTGGTAGTGATCCGATGGCAGTGGGGATATACCGTGCATTGCAAAAACAAGGGTTAAGAATTCCAGATGATATTTCAATAGTCAGTTTTGATGATGTGGATGTTGCAGAATTTTTAACACCCAATTTAAGTAGTGTCTATGTTGCAGCTGACGAAATTGGTAAAATTGCGGTTCGTTTAGCAAGGCAACGATTATTAAAAGAAAGAAAGGTACCAGTTAACGTTGAAGTAGGTTATCAAGTAAGGGTACGAGAAAGCGAAAAAACGATTACTGAATAATTATTGATAGAGCATCTAGTGTACATACTAGGTGCTTATATTGTTTAGTAAAAAATACTAAAATTTTTACCGCTAAAACATTGACAAAACTTTAGTGAACGTTTATTATATGGTTGTAATAAAGAAAACGCATCCATTGTAGGAGGGAAAAAGCATGAAAGTTGCTAAAAAATTGTTAGTAGGTGTTAGTTTGGTTAGTGCAGTTGGTTTACTAGCTGCCTGTGGTAATTCGTCTAAATCATCTAATGGTGGTAAAACGAAAGAGATTGAATTCTTTAGCCAAAAGAAAGAAATGCAACCAACACTACAAAAAATTATCAAAGACTTTGAAAAGGAAAATCCAGATATCAAGGTTAAATTTACCAATGTACCAGATGCTGGTAAAGTCTTGAAAACACGTATCGCAAGTGGAGATACACCGGATGTAGTTAACGTTTACCCACAAAACGCTGATTTCCAAGAATGGGCAAAAGCAGGGATCTTCGAAGATTTAACTGGTAAAGATTACTTGAAGAACTTAAAAGAAGGTGCGGCTGAAACCTATGCGATTAACGATAAGATTTATTCCATCCCATTAACAAACAATGCTTGGGGATTCTTCTACAATGCAGATAAGTTTAAAGAATTAGGTTTAGAAGTACCTAAAACTTGGGATGATTTTGAAAAATTAGTTGCCACAATTAAAGATAAAGGTGAAACGCCTTTTGCTTTAGCGCTAACACAAGCAGATTCATGGATTTTAAACGGTTACCATCAATTAGCTTGGGCAACAGTAGCCGGTGGTTTCAAAGCAGCGAATGATGAATTAGTTCGCAGTCCTAAAGATGGCATTAAAACATCAAGTGAAGTATTCCAACAAGTGACTAAAGAATTAGATTTATTACATGGTAATGGACAAAAGAATGCAACTGGGGCAACTTATGATGATGCCATTGCAACGTTTGCTAAGGGCGATGCTTTAATCTTCCCTAATGGTATTTGGGCATTACCAGCTATCCAAAATCAACATCCAAAATTTGAAGTTCGTACTTTTGCTTATCCAGGTGTAAAAGAAGGACAAGAATTGACTGTTGGTGCGGCTGACTTAGCATTATCTGTTTCAAATAAATCTAAAAACAAAGAAGCTGCCAATAAATTCATGAAATATATGACAACTAAAGCAGCAATGCAAAAATACTATGATGTAGACGGTTCACCAACCTCAGTTACTGCTGTTGATACAGATGGCAAATTTGAAGAAACAAAAGGTGTAACTCAATATGTATTTACGGATAAACAAATCGTATGGTTACAAAAAGAATGGACTTCAGAAGAAAAATTCTGGCATGCAACTGTTAACTATGTCAACTCTCAAAAACCTGATCAATTAGCAAATGATCTAAACACATTCTTCAATACAATGAAGAAATAAAAAATAATCAATAAAGGAGCACACCATTATGTTTAAGAAGGGATTTTTCAATCGTAGTTGGGCATGGCTATTTGTCATCGTACCAATTGTTTTACAGTTAGTATTCTTCTATGTACCAATGGTGCGTGGATTTATCTATAGCTTAACAGACTGGACTGGTTTAACCCCAGATTACAATTTTATTGGATTAAAGAATTTTGAACATATCGTTTCTGATTCTTACTTCATGAAATCAGTTGGGTTTACAGTAATGTTTACGATTGCCCTCATTATCGGTGAAGTGGTGCTCGGCATTGTGATTGCGCGTTTATTAAACCGCAAGATGAAAGGAGTAGGCTTTTTTAGAACAGCCTACTTCTTCCCCGCAGTGCTAAGTACGGTAACTTTAGGATTGATCTTTAAACAATTATTTAACTATGGTTTACCACAATTAGGAGAAAAATTAGGAATTGAGTTTTTATCGCAAAACTTAATTGCTAATGAGCATACGGTATTTTGGGGAGTGTTATTTGTAGCTCTCTGGCAAGGTGTTGCGATGCCAGTCGTTATCTTCTTAGCTGGTTTACAAAGTATTCCCGAAGATATCTTAGAAGCAGCCGACATTGATGGGGCAAATAATTGGCAGAAGTTCTTAAATATTGAAATTCCGTATTTATTGCCTTCGTTGAGTATGGTCTTTATCATGGCGTTAAAATCTGGGTTAACGGCCTTTGATTTGATTTATGCCTTAACTGGTGGCGGACCAAACGATAAAACGACCAGTCTTGGATTATTAGTTTATAATTATGCGTTCCAAAACAATCAATATGGTTATGCCAATGCGATTGCGGTTGTATTATTCATCGTGATTGCTATTATCTCAATCTTACAAATTCGTTTATCTAAAAAGTTTGAAGTATAGGAGGAGTAGAAGATGAAACGTAAAGGAACTGTTTTTAGTTATCTAGCTTTGATACTGGGATTTTGCTTAATCTTTATTCCGCTGTATTTCACTGTCTTGTCCTCTTTTAAAGAAACAAGTCAAATCACAGGTAATTTCTTTGGTTTACCGAACCCATTTACGATGGATAACTTCCAACGTTTACTAGATGATGGGATTAGTCAATATTTCTTGAATTCAGCGGTTATCTCAGTGTTTTCAATTGTTTTAATTACCTTTTTTGTACCGATGGCAGCTTTTTCAATTGCTCGTAATTTATCTAAGAAAAAAGCCTTTGCCTTGATGTATTCATTCTTGATTCTAGGTATTTTTGTTCCCTTCCAAGTCATTATGATTCCTATTACGACAATGATGACAAAATTAGGTCTTTCAAATATCCCTGGATTAATCATTTTGTATTTAGCTTATGCGATCCCACAGACTTTATTCTTGTATGTAGGTTACATCAAAACAGCCATTCCTGAAGAGTTGGATGAAGCTGCAGAAATTGATGGTTGTGGTAAGTTTCGGATGTACTTCCAAATTGCATTTCCATTGATGAAACCAATGCACGCAACGACATTAATCATTAATGCTTTGTGGATTTGGAATGACTTCTTATTACCTTTATTAATTCTAAATAAAGATAATTCAAATTGGACATTACCATTATTCCAATACAACTATCAAGGACAATATTTCAGTGATTATGGTCCAAGTTTTGCTTCTTATGTTGTAGGGATTATCGTTATCTTAATCGTTTACTTGATTTTCCAAAAGAACATTATTTCTGGTATGACTAATGGTTCTGTAAAATAATTTTGAGGAGTAGCTAAATGATAATTTTTGATGAGAAAATAAATGTATTTCACTTATTTAACGAAAAAATAAGTTATTTGATCCAAATTGAAGACTTTGGGTATGTCAATCATCTTTATTTTGGTAAGAAAATCAAAGGTTATTCGAATTTACATCGTTATCGTCGCATTGACCGCGCGTTTTCACCAAATCCGAGTGAAGCAACTGATCGTACCTTTTCTTTAGATACGATGTTGATGGAATATCCAAGTCATGGAAATGGCGATTTTCGCGAACCAGCTATTCAGCTACAATTCAAAGATGGTTCAACCATTTGTGATTTTCGCTATCAAGACTATCGAATATTCGATGGTAAAAAAGCATTACCAGGGTTACCGGCCACTTATGCTAATGAAGCTCAGGCGGAAACTTTAGAGCTTATTCTAGTCGATGAAGTCGCACAATTACGCTTGGTTTTGAGTTATACAATTTTTAAAGAGTTGGCAGTATTGACAAGATCTGCTCGTCTAGAAAATCAAGGGACTCAGACCGTTGCGATTCAGCGTTTAGCAAGTAGCAATCTTGATTTTTATGCTAGAGAGCTAGAAGTCATTGATTTACACGGTGCTTGGGGACATGAGCGACAAATTGGACGTCAAGCCATTACGCAAGGAATTCGAATTTTTGATAGCAAACGCGGTGCAAGTAGTCATATGCAAAATCCATTTGTGGCCCTTGTAGAACCTACCACTACGGAATTTCATGGAGAAGCTTTTGGCTGTTGTTTAGTCTATAGCGGCAATTTTGAGGCAGTGGTGCAACAAGATCAATATCAGCAAACGCGTCTGATAATGGGAATCAATTCTTTTCAGTTTAATTGGCAATTGCAGTCAAACAAGAGTTTTACCACACCGGAAGCCGTATTCGTGTATAGCGACCAAGGATTAAATCAATTATCCGCAACTTATCATGATTTATTTAATCAACATTTGGTTCGTGGAAAATATCAAGGAAAAGAACGCCCAACGCTGATTAATAACTGGGAAGCGACTTACTTTGATTTTAACGAAGAAAAATTGATGCAAATCGTGGATGAAGCAGAAAAACTAGGAATCGAAATGTTTGTATTAGATGATGGCTGGTTTGGCAAACGCGATGACGATTATTCTTCATTAGGTGACTGGGTTGAGTATCGCGAAAAACTAAATGGGCGCTTGCAAAACATTGCGGAAAAAGTACATGCTAAGGGAATGAAATTTGGTCTCTGGGTGGAACCGGAAATGATTTCAGAAGATAGTGAACTATTTCGTGCCCATCCTGATTGGGCGTTTCAAGTACCGAATCGTCCACGTAGTACGAGTCGTAGCCAGTATGTATTGGACTTTTCAAGAGAAGAGGTTCGTGAAAATATCTACCAACAATTAACTGCGATTTTAGACCATACGGATGTTGATTATATTAAATGGGATATGAATCGCAATATGACCGAAGTCTATTCGAAACAACTACCACCACAAGCGCAAGGGGAAGTGGCGCATCGCTATATTCTTGGGTTGTATGACTTGTTAGAAAAAATAACCACTCGCTATCCAGATATTTTATTTGAAAGTTGCTCTGGTGGCGGCGGACGCTTTGATGCAGGAATGTTGTATTACATGCCGCAAACATGGACGAGTGATAATACGGATGCTTTAGCGCGCTTGAATATTCAATATGGTACAAGTATGGTTTATCCAATTTCGACGATGGGTTCCCATGTTTCAGCAGTACCAAACCATCAAACCCATCGCGTGACTAGTTTAGCAATTCGTGGCAATGTCGCGATGTCGGGTGTTTTAGGTTATGAGCTTGATTTAACGAAATTGACTGCCGAAGAAAAGATAAGCATTCAAGAACAAATTGTCTTTTATAAACAACACCGTGCTTTATTCCAATTTGGACGATTTATTCGTTTGACCTCACCATTTGAGAAAAATAGTTGCGCGTGGATGTTTGTTTCAAAAGATCAAAAAGAAGCCATTGCCTTTTATTTCAGAAAGTATGCTCAGGCTTCCTTCCCGCTAGAAACGTTACGACTAGCAGGACTAGATGAAGAACAAATCTATGAATGGAATGGTTGTGAAATCTCTGGTAGTGAAGCCATGCATTTAGGACTTTACATTGATGAAAACCTAACAGGCGATTATGCTACACAAATGTTTTATTTAAAAGCAAAATAACAGTAGGCAACCAAATGACTTGAATAATTCTCGTTTCATTTGGTTGCTTTTTTAAAGAAAAATTGGGGGTTATACCATGAAAATTAAAAATGAAGCGATGTTAATTACGTATTGTGATAGCTTAGGAAATAATTTGAAAGATTTAAATAAAGTATTAGATAAACATTTAAATGGTGTTGTGGGTGGGATTCATCTGTTGCCTTTCTTCCCATCAACTGGTGATCGTGGTTTTGCGCCAAGTGATTATACCGTGGTGGATCAAGCATTTGGGACTTGGGAAGAAGTGGAAGCATTAGGCGAAAAATATTATTTAATGTTTGATTTCATGATTAACCATATCTCGCGCGAATCAAAATTTTTCCAAGATTTTAAACAAAATCATGAACATTCGCCTTATAAAGATATGTTTATCCGCATTCATGAGTTTTTCCCTGAAAATCGTCCGACACCAGAAGATATTGATTTGATTTATAAACGCAAAGATAAAGCACCGTTTCAGGAAGTGACTTTTGCCGATGGGACCACTGAGCAAGTGTGGAATACTTTCGGTGAAGAACAAATTGACTTAGATGTAACCAAAGAAGTAACCAAACAATTTATCAAGGATACTCTAAAAGATATGGCAAGTCATGGGTGCTCTTTGATTCGTTTGGACGCTTTTGCCTATGCGATTAAAAAATTAGATACCAATGATTTCTTTGTCGAACCAGAAATTTGGGAATTATTAGATGAAGTGCGTGAGGAAGCAGCCAAATATGATTGTGAGTTGCTGCCGGAAATTCATGAACATTATACAATTCAAATGAAAATTGCAGATCATGATTACTATGTTTATGACTTTGCTTTGCCAATGATTACGCTGTTTTCATTGTATAGTGGGAAGTCCAACCGCTTAGCTCGTTGGTTGAAAATGAGTCCGATGAAGCAATTCACTACACTAGATACACATGATGGTATCGGAGTGGTGGATGCCAAAGACTTATTGACCGATGAAGAGTTAAATTATACATCTGAAGAGCTATATAAAGTCGGTGCGAATGTGAAGAAAATTTATTCTTCTGCAAGTTATAATAATTTAGATATTTATCAAATCAATTCGACCTACTATAGTGCTTTAGGGGATAATGACCGTAGTTACTTATTAGCACGGGCCATTCAGTGTTTTGCACCGGGTATTCCACAAATTTATTATGTTGGTTTATTGGCAGGGAAAAATGACATTGAGCTATTGGAAAATACGAAAGAAGGCCGCAATATCAACCGTCACTACTATTCATTGCCAGAAATCGATGAAGAAGTAAAACGCCCAGTGGTGAAATCTTTATTTGATTTACTACGCTTTAGAAATACTGCTGCAGCTTTTGATTTAGCCGGTGAAATCATTGTTGAAACACCAAGCGAAGAAACAATTATCATCACTAGAAAGGATAGTCAAGAGAATCGTGCGGTATTGACTGCTAATCTTCAAACCAAGGACTTTGAAGTGAAACATAACGGAGAAGTAGTACTAACACAATTAGCTGAATAAGAAAAGAAGGAGTGCAAATTTTGTGCTCCTTTAATTAATTAAAGTGTTTTAAAATATTTCTAATCTTATCTGAAAAACAGAAGAGATTTAAACATTGATATATCAACGTTTAATTGAATATTTAATAAAAAACACAGAAAATTTTAAATTAATGCTTGCTAGTTAGGTTGATACATGTTATTATCCATCTTGCAGCACAACTGCGAACGAGAGAGGCGAGTATGACTTTGCCAAACTTATTGCTGCCTGAAATTTAGGCAGATTTGATGTAGTAAAGGGGCTTTTCGCGCCCATTGAAGAGATGAGAAGAAATAAAAGGACTTCTTGTCGACTCAAATTTTTTATAACGTAATGATCCAATCATCATTATGCTTGTGAAAACGATTAGTAAGAGTGGTAAAAGTAGGCATGCTAAATAGACTCTGCGTTCTAACAATAATAAAGAGAAGGACTGCCCTTTTTTAGGGAGTCTTGATGAAATAAAATGTAGAAATCGAAAAACTCAGGTATAGGATGAAGACTGTACCTGAGTTTTTTTGTGCTTAAATAAACAGCCTATTTTTATAAGTGAGTAGCAAATCTCGTAATACCGCTTGATAGACTGTTAAAGTGAGCGACTACATTAAAAAAGTGAAAATTTGATCGTGAGGTGATCGTAAGTGTTAACCAATCAAGAACAAACGCCCATCGTCCAAGCTTTGATGGATTTGAAAAAACAACGCCTGGTGCCTTTTGATGTACCTGGACATAAGCGAGGGAAGAGTGGGAGTGATCTTGTACAACTCTTTGGTGAAAAAACCATTTCCATCGATGCGAACTCGATGAAACTATTAGATAATTTAAGTCATCCTGTATCGGTCATTCGGGAAGCGGAAGAATTAGCCGCCCAAGCTTTTGGTGCTAAACATGCCTTTTTTATGGTTAATGGCACGACACAAGCAGTGCAAAATATGATTTATGCAACCGTCCAAGAAGGCGATAAAATTCTTTTACCACGTAATGTCCATAAAAGTGTGATTAATGCTTTGGTAATGTGTGGGGGAATTCCTGTATATGTCCATACGCCATTACAAAAAGAATTAGAAATTTCGACGGGGATGCCTTTTGAAGAAGTGAAGGCTACAATTGATGCGCATCCAGATGCCAAAGTGATTTTAGTCAATAATCCGACTTATTATGGGATTTGTTCTGATTTGTTACAGATTACCCAGTATGCGCATGAAAAAGGTTTAAAAGTCTTAGTAGATGAGGCGCACGGTACACATTTGTATTTTGGAAAAGGTCTACCAATCCATGCGATGGCTGCTGGCGCTGATATGGCTGCAGTCAGTATGCACAAATCGGGTGGTTCATTAACTCAGAGTTCATTTTTACTTTGCAATGCGTCTATGGATCCAGAATATGTCCGTACAATGATTAATTTAACTCAAACGACAAGTGCGAGCTATTTATTAATGGCTAGTTTGGATTTGGCTAGACGTAACTTAGTCTTAAATGGTGAAGAAATCTTTAAAAAAGTAGTGGCCTTAGCGCAATATGCACGTGATGAAATCAATGAAATCGGGGATTATTATGCGTATTCAACCGAAATCATTGATCGCGAAGGGATTTATGATTTTGATGTGACTAAGCTATGTGTGAAAACGACTGGCATTGGTTTAACAGGTAGCGAAGTGTATGACTTATTGCGTGATGAGTATAATATCCAAGTCGAATTTGGCGATACGGCTAATATTTTAGCTTATATTTCTGTGGGGGATAGAATTCACGATATTGAGCGTTTGGTTTCGGCTTTATCCGAGATTCGCCGCCGCTATAAAAAAGAGTCACGGGATTTATTAGTTTTTGATATTGCGCAAACCGATGTCGTCATTTCACCGCGTAAAGCTTTCTATGCTCAAAAGGAAAGTCGTTTGCTTCAAGAGAGTATCGGTGAAATCTCAACGGAAATGGTCATGTGCTATCCGCCGGGAATCCCGATTGTGGCACCTGGTGAGTTGATTACAAAAGAAATTATTGAACATATCGAATATGCGAAGGAAAAGGGTTGTTTCTTGATGGGGACACAAGATCCAGAGGTGGCTTCGATTTGTATCGTGAAAGGAGAATGCTAAATGGATTTATGGTATTCCGATTATCATGTCGATGATGTCAGACTATCGATTAATGTCGAGCGAGAAATCTATAGTCACCAAACAGAATTTCAGCATATTGCGATTTTGGATTCTAAAGAGTTTGGGCGCATTTTAACGCTAGATGGCGAATTGATTAGTACTGAAAAGGATGAATTTTTCTATAGCGAGATGATGGTGCATGTACCAATGGCGGTGCGACCAAAAATAAAAAAAGTCTTAGTCATAGGTGGCTGCGATGGGGGAATCTTAAAAGAATTATGTAAATACCCAACGATTGAACAAATTGATGTGGTGGAATTAGATGCCCAAGTCGTGCAAATTTGCCAACAATTCTTCCCACCGGCTGGCCAAGCTTTTCAAGATGAACGGGTGCAATTATCGATTCAAGATGCACTGAAATTTATGCGTCGTAAAGAAGATGAATATGATTTGATTATTGTTGATTCAGCTAATCCGTTTGGGGTGAATGAAAGTTTGTTTACCCGTGAATTCTATGGTAGCTGTTATAACGCTTTAAAAACTCAAGGCGTCTTAATTAGCCAACATGCCAATGCTTTTTATGCCGAAGATGAAGAAGCGTTTAATCATATCAGAAAACGCTTGACTTCAGTTTTTGAAAATAATTATGTCTATATGGCAAGTATTCCAACGTATGCAGCGGGTTATCTCTTGTTTGGCTATTCATGTAAGTCTGGCCATCCACTTTTAGATTTGCAAAAAGAAGTCTGGGAAAGTTTAGCGATTCCCACACAGTTTTATAATGTGGCCTTGCATCAGGGTGCCTTTGCTTTACCAAACTATATTAAGGAGCTGTTGTAGATGTTAACACCAAATATTGAAACCTTTATTGCTTGTGAGTCAAGTTATGAAGAAGCACAAACGGTACTTTTCGGTGCCCCTTATGATTCGACCACCTCTTATCGTCCAGGTACGCGCTTTGCTAGTCGAGCCATCCGCAGCGAATCATTTGGCCTTGAAACGTATAGTCCTTATCAAGATAAAGATTTAGAAGAGATTCAAGTATTTGATTCCGGTGATTTGGAGCTTTCATTTGGGCGTGTGGATTTAGCTTTAGCAGATATTAAAGCACGCACCCAAACCATTTTAGCTGACAATAAGCGCCCTTTTATGATTGGTGGCGAGCATTTAGTGACTTTACCCGCAGTAGAGGCGACTTTTGAGAAGTATCCTGATTTACAAGTGATTCAGTTTGATGCCCATACAGATTTACGTGAGGCTT
Source organism: Enterococcus cecorum (assembly GCF_052119425.1). Lineage (GTDB taxonomy): Bacteria > Bacillota > Bacilli > Lactobacillales > Enterococcaceae > Enterococcus_E > Enterococcus_E cecorum_C. The sequence continues at coordinate 18,874 of NZ_JBQKFH010000009.1, read as the reverse complement.
ATTTAGATGCTAAATTATCGCATGCGACCGTGATTCGTCGGATACATGATTTTCTAGGCGATGGCAAAATTCATCAATTTGGGATTCGCTCAGGGGAACGTGCGGAATTTCAATTTGCTAAAGAACATACGAATTTGCATAAGTATCATCTAGATGGACTAAAAGAGACGGTTGCTGCTTTAAATGATACCCCGGTTTATTTAACGATTGATTTAGATGTCTTTGATCCGGGTGTTTTTCCAGGGACAGGGACTCCTGAGGCTGGGGGGATTTTCTTTATGGAGTTTGTGGAAAGCTTAAAGTTAATCAGTCAATTAAATATCGTCGCTTTAGATGTCAATGAATTATCACCTACTTTAGATCAAAGTGGGGCATCTACCGCTTTGGCATGTAAAGTTGTTCGTGAATTATTATTAGCCATTCATTAATTAATTTGAGGAGGAAAAAAACTATGGCAAAAGCATTAATTATCGGTGCAGGAGGCGTCGCAAGTGTAGCGGTGCATAAATGTGTGCAAAACAGCGAAGTATTTGAGGAAATTTGTATTGCCTCAAGAACAAAATCAAAATGTGATGCATTAAAAGAAAAATTAGACGGACAAGGTTGCAAAATTTCAACTGCTAAAGTCGATGCGAATAATGTCGAGGAGTTGATTGCTTTAATTGAAGATTTCAATCCAGATATCGTCATCAACTTGGCTTTACCTTACCAAGATTTAACCATTATGGATGCGTGTCTAGCTACCAAAACACACTATCTAGATACGGCGAATTATGAACCAGAAGATACGGCTAAATTTGAATATAAATGGCAATGGGAATATCGTGAAAAATTTGAAAAAGCAGGTATTACCGCTATTTTAGGTTCTGGTTTTGATCCAGGCGTTACTGGTGTCTTTTCCGCTTATGCACAAAAACATTACTTCGATGAAATTCACCAAATTGATATTCTTGACTGTAATGCTGGTGATCACGGCTATCCATTTGCGACCAACTTTAACCCAGAAATCAATATCCGTGAAGTCTCTGCAAAAGGTAGCTACTGGGAAGATGGTCATTGGGTAGAAACGGAACCAATGGAAATTAAGAAGGTCTATGATTTCCCACAAGTTGGACCACGTGATATGTATTTATTACACCATGAAGAAATCGAATCCTTAGCATTAAATATTAAAGGGATTCAACGTATTCGCTTCTTTATGACATTTGGCCAAAGCTATTTAACGCATTTGAAATGTCTAGAAAATGTTGGTATGACAAGTATTGAACCAATTATGTTTGAAGGTAAAGAAATTATTCCTCTACAATTCTTAAAAGCAGTGTTACCAGATCCAGCTTCATTAGGTCCTCGTACCAAAGGAAAGACCAATATTGGCTGTATCTATCAAGGAGTCAAAGATGGCAAACCTGTGAACTACTATGTCTATAATGTTTGTGACCATGAAGCATGTTATAAAGAAGTAGGTTCCCAAGCTGTTTCTTATACAACTGGGGTACCTGCGATGATTGGTGCAATGTTAGTCGTTAACGGGACTTGGAATAAGCCAGGGGTACACAATGTGGAAGAATTAGATCCAGATGCCTTCATGGAAGCTTTAAATCAATGGGGCTTACCATGGGTAGAAGATTTTAACCCTACCTTGGTGCAAGACTAATGGAAAATAAAATCTTATGGGATGAAAGGAGTATCCCAACACCAAGTTTTGTTGTGGAAGAAAACTTATTACGAAAAAATCTAGAAATCTTAAAACGAGTACGCGAGGAAAGTGGTGCTAAGATTTTATTAGCACAAAAAGCTTTTTCGATGTTTCACTTTTATCCATTGATTCGTGAATATCTAGATGGCACAACGGCCAGCGGTATTTATGAAGCAAAGCTAGGGGCAGAAGAATTTGGTAAGCAAACCCATGTCTTTTCGCCGGCTTATCGTGATAGTGAATTTACTGCTTTGCTTGAAATTTGTGATCACATCGTCTTAAACTCTTTTAGTCAGTGGCAACATTTTAAAGCACAAGCCTTGCAAAGTGGGAAATCTTTTGGTTTACGGGTCAATCCTGAATGTTCTACCCAAGAAGGCCATGCGATTTATGATCCATGTGCACCAGGGTCACGTTTAGGGATTTTAGCGAAAGATTTTGTAGGCCAAGATTTAACCGGAATTGAAGGATTGCATTTTCATACGCTGTGTGAGCAAAATGTGGATGATTTGATTCCTACCTTACAAGCTTTTGAAGAGAAATTTGCGGATTATTTACCGCAGATGAAGTGGGTGAACTTCGGTGGTGGCCATCATATCACGCGTGAAGATTATCAAGTGGATGTCTTAATTGACGTCATCAAACGCTTTAAAGAAAAGTATCAAGTGGAAGTCTATCTAGAGCCAGGGGAAGCCATTGCCTTAAATGCGGGTTATTTAGTGGCGAGTGTTTTAGATATTACTGAAAATCATGGCGTGAAAAATGCGATTTTAGATACTTCTGCGACTTGTCATATGCCAGATGTCTTAGAGATGCCCTACCGTCCGATGATTATAGGTAGCGCTCAACCAGCAGAAAAGCCCTATACCTATCAATTCGGTGGACCAACTTGTTTGGCAGGCGATATTATTGGTCAATATTCTTTTGATCAGCCTTTACAAATAGGGAGTCGCTTAATCTTTTGTGATATGGCTATTTATTCGATGGTAAAAACGAATACATTTAATGGCATGCCACTTGCCAATATTTATGCTTGTGATACAGCCAATAAGTTACAGCTAGTCCGTAGTTTTAACTACCACGACTTTAAAAATCGTTTATCATAAACATTCAGTCATAGATAAGGAAGTTTTACTTCTTTATCTATGACTTTTTTATGTGCAGAAAAGAGCTGTGGGGTAAGGGGTTATATTCAGCGTTAAAACCTTTTAAAAACGGCCTGTTCATTCTATCGTGCAAAAATATGCGTTAAACAAATTTTTCACAAGAGCATGGAATGAAGTGATTGATTTAGAAAATTTACTATATAATAGTAGAAAAAAATCAATCTAGTAGCTGTATTTGTGAATTTATTTATAAACCGCTTTACAATGGGAAAATATCAATTTCGAATCAAACAACTAGGTCGCTTTCTTTTATGGATGCAAGATCCGTTAGTTTATAGTTTAATCATGGCTGCGATTGCTTTAAGAATTGCGGTATTACTTTTGTTTAAAAAATGATTTTTCTAAGCGTAGAACATGTTCCAAATGGGGCATGTTTTTTTTATTAGGACATCTTCCAAATAGTATTAAGTAAGATGACTAATTTTCATAATATTTTCATTCGCTACTTGCATTGATAGATAATCGCTGTATAATAAAATAGTTACTTAAAGTAATTATTTTCGATAAGTAAGGAGGATGGAAATGAACTGGGAAGATTCAGAACGGTATATTTCTGCTTGTATTGCAGCAAAGAAGACGTTACAATTTTTGCCTGTGCCGCCTAAAGATTTACGCCGGCAGCAAATATACCAATTGAAAGTGTTGCATGATTTGATGGAATGTCAAGACTCAGTCAAAATCAGTGATATTGCCCATCGGATTGGGACGACCTTACCAAGTGTCACGAAGAGTATGAATGAGTTGGAAGAAAATGGTTATGTCAAAAAGGTGGAAAATCTTCAGGATAAACGCATTACCAATATTGCTTTAACGGATAAAGGACAAGCAATATATGATCAACTGATATACCAATTTCATGTGCAAAATGCCAAAGTATTAGCTGATATTCCGGAAGAGGAGTTAAATACAACCATCGCAACCATTCGTAAAATTTATCAGAAAATGGATACTTTTAATCGATATAAAGGAGATGAACAGTTTGTATAAAACCTTAGCAAAATCGATGCGTCAATATATTAAGCCTTCGATATTCACGATGATTTTTTTAGCTGGTGAAGTTTTTGCTGAAATGATGATTCCTTATTTGATGGCTAAAGTATTGGACCGTGGATTTGAAACCAAAGATATTCAATATATTATTCAAATTGGCCTATTGATGGCTGTGATTGCCTTAATTTCCATGACTTGTGGGATTTTAGGTGGTAAGTTTTCTTCAGATGCTTCAGCGGGATTTGCGGCGAATTTAAGAGAAGATATTTATCGCAATATTCAACGATTCTCTTTTCAAAATATTGACCGTTTCTCTACACCAAGCCTGATCACCCGTTTGACCACTGATATTACCAATATTCAGTTTGCCTTTCAAATGGTCTTAAAAACAGTGATTCGTGCGCCGTTTATGATTGTGTTTGCTTTTATTATGGCAGCTTATACCAATCTTAAGCTATCTATGATTATCTTAGCCGTGATTCCATTTTTAGGAGCTGCCTTGATTTTCTTGATTTATCGTGTGCATCCTTATTTTGTGAAGGTCTTTCGTCAATATGACCATTTAAATCAAACCGTTCAAGAAGTGATTAATGGCGTACGTGTGGTGAAATCTTTTGTACGTGAAGAAAAAGAAATTGACCGTTTTAAAGAGGCTTCTGAACAAATCAAGCAAGTCTTTATGAAAGCTGAAAAGTTAATCGCGTTAAATAGTCCGATTATGCAAATTGCAGTCTATAGTTCCTTACTTGTCGTTTATTGGTTTGGTGCCAAATTTGTCGTAGCGGGAAGTATGACACCTGGTACTTTGACTTCATTTATTATGTACATGCTTCAAATCTTAAATAGCTTGATGATGTTTTCAATGATTTTTGTCATGATTGTGATTTCTGAAGCATCTTGTGAACGGGTAGCTGAAGTCTTAACTGAAAAATCAACGTTAACCAATCCAGAAAATCCTGTGACAACGATTGAAAATGGTGAAATTGAGTTCAAAAATGTGTCTTTCAAGTACTATCCTGAAGCACAAGAAGCTGATTTGGCCAATATTAGTTTTAAGATTGAATCAGGGCAAACGATTGGCATTATCGGAGGAACGGGAAGTGGGAAATCTAGTTTGATTCAACTCATTCCAAGACTTTATGATACCACACAAGGAGAAGTCTATGTTGCTGGACGAAATGTCAAAGAGTACGACCTAGTAACCTTGCGTGATCAAATTGCGATGGTTTTACAAAAAAATACGCTATTCTCTGGTACGATTTTAGAAAATTTACGTTGGGGAGATAAGGATGCTTCTTTAGCTGAAGTGAAGCGCATGGCTAGTCTTGCCCAAGCGGATCAGTTTGTTTCGACTTTCCCAGAAGAATATAATACCATCTTAGACCAAGGTGGGAATAATGTATCCGGCGGACAAAAACAACGCTTAACCATTGCTAGAGCTTTATTGAAGAAACCTAAAATCTTGATTCTAGATGATTCAACCAGTGCTGTCGATACAAAAACGGATGCTAAAATTCGTCAAGCATTTAAAGAAGAGATTCCAAATACAACGAAGATTATTGTGGCGCAACGAGTTTCTTCTATTCAAGATGCCGATAAAATTATTGTGCTAGATGAAGGAAAAATTAATGGCATCGGCACACATGAGGAATTATTAGCGAATAATCAAATTTATCAAGAAGTTTATGAATCACAAGTGAAAGGGGGACGAATCAGTGAATAAGAAAAAAGCAATGGGTAGACCAGCCAATCCAGTAAAAATATTTGGTCGAATTTTATCTTATGTGGGTAAAAAATATCGTTGGCGTTTAATCGTTGTATTTATAAGCATTATTGTTTCAGCAGCGGCAAATGCAATCGGAATTAGTTTCTCACAACGCTTGATTGATGATTATATTGTGCCCCTTTTAGGCAAAGCGAATCCTAATTTTGTTCCTTTAGCGAAGGCGATTGGCTTTATGGCGATGATTTATTTGAGTGGTGCGATTTTGACGTATGTGTATAATCGTACCATGGTCACTGTCTCTCAAGGTGTGCTAAAAGATATTCGTGATGAAATGTTTGCGCATATGGAAATTCTTCCTGTACGTTACTATGATAGTAATGCCACTGGCGATATTATGAGTCATTTTACGAATGATACGGATACGCTTAGACAAATGATTAGTCAGTCGATTCCTCAAACGATTGCTGCTTTGATTAGTGTCTTATCGATTGTCATTGCAATGTTTATGATTAATGTTCCGATGACGATTTTTGTCTTATTCATGGTTACTTTAATGATTTTAGTCATTCAAAATTTAGGTTCCAAGAGTGGAAAGTATTTCTCTTTACAACAAAAAGCTTTAGGAACGTTAAATGGTTATATTGAAGAAATGATTGAAGGGCAAAAAGTCGTGAAAGTCTTTAATCATGAAGAAGCTGCCATTGATCGTTTCGTGGAATTAAATGAAGATTTGCGCGTGAATTCTACTAAAGCAAATACTTATGCCAATATTATGATGCCAATTATGGGAAATATCGGAAACTTCATGTATTTATTAACGGCTGTGGTGGGTACTATTTTTTCTATCACTGGCGTTACGGCGTTAACAATTGGTAGTATTGTTTCTTTCGTGCAGTTTACGAAGAGTATCACGATGCCAATTGCCCAAATTTCACAACAATTCAATGCGATTATTCTGTCTTTAGCCGGTGCACAGCGTATTTTTGAACTATTAGATGAAGTGCCTGAAACGGATGAAGGACACGTCGAGTTAGTCAATATCGTTAAACATGAAAATGGTCGTATGGAAGAAACTGCCAAACGTACGGGTCACTGGGCATGGAAAAATACTGATTCGAATGGGCATGTGCAATACACTGAGTTAAAAGGGGATGTGCGCTTTGAAGAGGTGACGTTTGGCTATCGCGAGGATAAAACGATCTTGCATGATATCAATTTATTTGCCAAACCAGGGCAAAAAATTGCCTTTGTCGGTGCAACTGGGGCTGGTAAGACGACGATTACCAACTTAATTAATCGTTTCTATGACATTCAAAAAGGGATGATTACTTACGATGGGATTAATGTTCAAGCGATGAAAAAAGCGGATTTACGTCGTTCACTAGGAATTGTGCTACAAGATACGCATTTATTTACTGGTACGATTAAAGAAAATATCCGCTATGGGAAATTAGATGCGACGGATGAAGAAGTCTATGCTGCGGCGAAATTAGTGAATGCGGACCACTTTATTCGTCAACTACCAAAAGGCTATGATACTGAGTTAACCGGTGATGGTGGCTCGCTTTCTCAAGGACAACGCCAACTATTAGCCATTGCTCGGGCGGCTGTGGCAGATCCACCGGTATTAATCTTAGACGAAGCGACTTCAAGTATTGATACACGTACTGAAGCGATTGTACAAGCGGGAATGGATTCATTGATGAAAGGACGTACCGTATTTGTCATTGCGCACCGCTTATCGACGGTTCGAAATTCTGATGCGATTATGGTATTAGATCAAGGTCGTATTATTGAGCGCGGTACCCATGATGAATTGATTGCCCAACAAGGTGAATATTATCAATTATATACTGGTGCTGTAAAATTAGCCTAAAAGAAAAACCAACGAGACTCTAGGGTAAAAGAGTTCCGTTGGTTTTTTTGATTTCTTTATGATAGTTCGCCGTGTTCGCGATACCAATGATCAGGTTGCCATACCCAGTTAAAGCCATCTTCTTGAAGTAAGTGGAAAGCTTCATCTGGTCCCATTGTTCCAGCGGCATAAGTTGGAATAGGAGAAGTAGTGTCAGCATCCCAAGCTTGGCGGATTTGATCCACAATTTTCCAAGATTGGGCTACTTCATGCCAGTGTGTAAAGTTGGTACCATCGCCGTTTAAGCAATCTAAAATCAGTTTCTCATAGGCTTCTGGTGTATTCGCAATAATTTCTGCACTGTTACGGTAGTCAAGTTTTACCGGCAATAGATTGAAATTAGGGCCAACTTCTTTCCCATTTAATGAAAGGGAGAAGCCTTCTGTTGGTTGGATATAGATGGTTAAGACATTTGGTTCTGGTTTTTGGGCATTTTGTTCTTCTTCATCAAAGGAATGATTGAAGAGATTAATTGGCACAGACTTAAAGACGATATTGATACGTGTGCCTTTTTCGGTCATACGTTTACCGGTACGAATATAAAACGGTACGCCAGACCAGCGGAAATTATCGATAAACAAACGACCGGCGACAAAGGTTTCTGTACGTGATTCAGGATTGACTTGATCTTCTTCTTTATAGCCTTTATAAGTACGACCAGAAATTTTTCCTTGGACATATTGTGCGCGGACAAAGTTTTTCGCTACTTCTTCAGCATCGTACATCCGAATCGTACGTAAAGCTTTAATTTTTTCGTTGCGGATTTCTTCTTCATTAAAAGCAGCGGGTGGATCCATAGCAAGTAAGGCTAAGACTTGGAAGATGTGGTTTTGGACCATATCTTTTAAGGCGCCACTTTGATCATAATAGCCTGCGCGTTCTTCCACACCAAGATTTTCAGCCAAACTAATTTGCACATTATCTATATAACGATTATTCCAAACCGCTTCGAATAAAGAGTTAGCAAAACGCACTGCAGAAATACTTTGAATCATTTCTTTTCCTAGATAATGGTCAATGCGATAAATTTCTGATTCATCAAATACTTCGTTAATTTCATTGTTTAACTTTTCAGCTGTTTGATAATCAGTACCAAATGGTTTTTCGATAATGACACGATGATACCCATTTGATTCAAGTAAACCTTGTGATTGTAAATGATGCACAATCGTACCAAATAGGCTAGGGGACATCGCTAAGTAAAATAGGCGATTACCAGCTAAACCGTATTCTTCGTCTAATTGGTTGGCTAATTTCTTTAAAGTATCATAGTGATTGGTATCATTGACATCGTGTGATTGATAATAAAAATGGCTCGCGAATGCCGCTGCTTGTTGCTCACTTGCAGTTAAATTTGAGACAGAAGACATTACGACTTCACGGTAAGTTTCGTTAGACCATGGCCGACGCGCGGTTCCAATCACAGCGAAACTCTCTTTTAACAGCCCTTTTTGATATAACCGAAATAAAGAAGGATAGAGTTTACGTTGTGCTAAATCTCCTGTACCTCCAAAGATAGTGATCAAAACCTTTTTTTCTTTCATATGTTTCACTCCTCGTTTAGTAAATCGACAAATATTGTACTCGCAGCTTTAAAACTAACTGCGATGGTTTTTTCTTGATTTTGTATGGTTACCGGACCTTCGTAATCCGCAATATCGATAATCCGGTATTCTTCTTGAAGATTCAAATCTAAGGAAACCAAATAATCCAGTAGTTCTTTTTCATCTAATACACGTGCAATTCTAATCAGACTGCCTACTGGATAATCCGCTAAAGTTTGGCGTTTTTTTTCAGAGATAATGCCATTTTCTTTCGGAATTCTCCCTCCATGTGGACAATAATTTGGATAATTCATAAAAGCTTCTAATTTGTTGGCTAATTTATCAGAAGTGACGTGTTCTAAAACTTCTGCATCATCATGGACATCATTCCATGAATATTGTAAGTATTCAACTAAAAATACTTCCCACAAACGATGGCGGCGCATTAAAGAACTCGCGGTTTGTGCACCTTGATCCGTTAATTGTATGCCTTGATAAGGAAAGTGGAGTACTAAATTTTCTTTTTCTAATTTTGAAATCATTTCACTGACTGAAGCCGCGGATACACCTAGACCAGCCACGATTTGCTTGTTTGAGATTTTCTTTTCATGCCCACCTAACTCTAGGATGAGTTTTAGGTAGTCTTCGCGATTAGGAGTCAAAAAAATCCCTCCTTTATAGTATGTAATAAATTTTACCACGCATTTATCAAAAAAGCTAATATTGTTATCATTTGTCAATAAAAAGAATCAGGCATGGGTTTGCCTGATTCTACAATTATCTGATTTCTAAATTTTATTTTTGTTAGGCAAGCTGCTTGGAGCTGATTGACCTTATCTCACATCCTTATGCAATCTGTGTTCGCCGGGTAGCTCCTGTGCATCTAAGCCGGCCTGTCTAGGAAAATCTTGAAACACAGAGGATTTTCCTGACATTCCGAACAAACTTAGCTGCTTGGAGCTGACCGACCCGGCTCACAACCTTATGCCCAATCTCCGTTTCTGAAGACTGGTACTCGGGTGCCGTCTGCTTTGATGCCGTCGATATTCATTTTATCTGAACCGACCATGAAGTCTACGTGGGTCGTGCTGCGGTTTAAGCCTGCTGCAGCTAATTCTTCTTCGGTCATATCGGTACCACCTTCTAAGCTAAAGGCATAAGCAGAACCAAATGCCAGGTGGTTTGAAGCATTTTCGTCAAATAAAGTATTGAAGAAGATAATGCCTGATTGGGAAATAGGTGATGGATCAGGAACTAAAGCCACTTCACCTAAATGTTTTGCTCCTTCATCAGTTGCAAGTAATTCAGCGAGGACATCTTGACCTTTATCAGCTTTGAAATCAACAACTTTACCATCTTTGAATGTAAAGTGCATGCCTTCAATAATATTTCCAGAATAACTTAATGGTTTTGTTGAAGCAACAGTACCATTAACATTACGACTATCAGGGGCAGTGAATACTTCTTCTGTAGGCATGTTTGCCATAAAGAATTCGCCACGACTGTTATGACTACTTGCGGCTTCCCAGTGATGTCCTTTAGGTAAACCAATTGTTAAATCTGTGCCTGGTGCGGTATAGTGAAGTGCAACAAATTGTTCTTTATTTAACCATTCTGCTTTTTCTAATAAATTAGCATCGTGTTCTTTCCAAGCTTGCACTGGGTCATCCGCATAAATCCGTGTTGTTTTAAAGATTTGATCCCATAGTGCATCGACTGCTTCTTCTTCACTTAATTCAGGGAAAACTGTTTTGGCCCAAGCAGGACTAGCGGCAGCAACCACTGTCCAGCTATATTTATTCGCTTGTAAGGCTTGCATTAATGGCGCAAAAGCAGCATTGTTTGCTTTACTGAAGGTTGCTAAACGTTTGCCATCGACACCCGCTAAAGCACCTGGGTCATTCGATACTAGACTAATACGACTAGCTCCTTTTTCTAACCAGTCATTAGCTTCTTCAATTTTATATTGAGGAACTGTTGAAATGCGATCATCTGCAGCATGTAACATAAATTCTTTACTAATGACATCATCGGACCATTGCATTAAGACTTCAGCTGCGCCTAATTCGTAAGCTTTTTTTACGATTAAGCGTGCAAGAGGTGCTTGATCAACCGCAGCCCGTAACACAACTGTATGTCCTTTTTTTACGTTTACACCGATTTCGACGATTAATTGGGCGTATTTTTCTAATAATTCTTCAAAATTTGGTAAAGTCATTTTTTTCACCTCATATAAATATTGTTCGTTTTTTATGATAGCATAGATTTTTAATAAAGAATAGAAGAAAGTTTAGAAGCGAATCAGAAGTAGCTAAGAAACAAAAGTAAATTATATTAGTTATATAGCTGTTTTCGTTAGGATTTTAAAATGTTTTACTTAATTATATTAGGCTGATGTTAAACAAAATGTAAAATAAGTATGATTATATAAAAGGATAAAATATTTAATGATATTGTGAAATTAGATATTGTACAAAGTTAAAAAACAGTCTAAAATAAATATAGGATGTTTTGGAAGCGATTCATAGAAATAGGAGGGATAGGAAATGGCTCGTAAAAAAACAATAACCAAAGATCAAATTTTAAAAGCAACTTATGAACTTGTCGCAAAAGAAGGATTGTCAAAATTTACTGCACGCAATATTGCGGCGAAGATGAAATGCTCAACTCAACCAATTTACTTAGAATTTAAAAACATGGATGATTTACGCTCAGCATTAATTCAAAAGATTTTTGATCATCTAGGTGAAGATGTATTACCAAAAGTACAGACTGGCGACCCTGTGATTGATTTTTGTTTGAATTATATTGATTTCGCAACAAAAGAAAATCACCTATATCGTGCCTTATTTATTGTTGGACATGGTGGTGAACCTGTTTTACAAGGATTTTCGTTTGATTATTTCAAAAATACGGTTATTAAAGATACTGAATATGAAAAATTACCAGATAAAGAAATTGAAAATCTTTTTGTGAATTTATTAGTGATGGCAAGTGGCGTTTCTTCATTAATGTATTCTGGGGTTATTGCACCTAATAGTCAACAAATTACAGGCATCTTAAATGAAGTCTTAAAGGCGGTGCAGGAGAGGCAAACTACTTACGATTTAAATTTTATCGCCCCACATCATCCAAGTGAAGTATAAAAAATAAGCATTCAACCTGATTTGTAGGGTTGAATGCTTTTTTATCTAGGCATTTTCTTCAACTGATTTAGCTAACTGTTTTGCAAATTCTTCTAAGTTATCAATATCTTCGTCTTCAGCGTTTAATTCAACTTTCACGCTGTCAGCCCCTTTAATTGCACCAGTTTTTAAGAAGGCTTGTTCGAAGTCGTCCACCGATTTACAGAAATAATCATAGAATGTATCGCCGGAACCACAAACACCAAAGACTTTACCAGATAAGTCCATTTCTAGTAAATCATCATAAAGATCGACAATTTCATCTGGTAGATCGCCATCGCCATAAGTATAAGTGGCCACAACGCATAGGTCAGCATCTTCAAAATCACTTGCTGAAACATTTGAGCATTCTTCAATTTCAACATCGAAATCTAAATCTTCTAAGCTTTCTGCAACAATATCAGCAATTTCTTCTGTATTTCCTGTCAAACTAGCATAAAAAATTTTTGCTAAAGGCATAATCTTCACTCCTAAAATGTATCTTCATGCAAGAAAATATCATACTTTCATACAAAAAAAGCGTATAACAACCTACTCAAAAAGTCAATTAGTTTCTACTTATGAGTATTTTCTAACTCTGTTTGTTTCAGTTTTAAAAATGTGCTAAAATTAAATGAATGAAGTTTGAAAGGAAATGAAAAATGATTACTTTAAAATCTGAACGTGAAATCGAAATGATGGCACAATCTGGTGCGCTATTAGCAGATGTGCATAAACATTTACGAGATTTTATTAAACCTGGAATTACAAGTTGGGACATTGAAGTTTTTGTCCGTAATTATATTGAATCTCATGGAGGAGTAGCTGCACAAATCGGCTTTGAAGGCTATAAATACGCAACTTGTTGTAGTATTAATGATGAAATTTGTCATGGTTTTCCACGTAAAAAAGTGCTTAAAAATGGTGATTTAATCAAAGTTGACATGTGCGTAGATTTAAAAGGTGCGATTTCTGATTCATGCTGGTCTTATGTTGTTGGCGAGGCAAGTCCTGAAGTAAAACGTTTGATGGAAGTAACCAAAAAAGCTTTATATTTAGGAATTGAACAAGCTCAAGTTGGCAATCGGATTGGTGATATCGGCCATGTGATTCAAACATATGTAGAAGGTGAAGGATATGGGGTCGTCCGTGATTTTATCGGTCATGGTATTGGACCTACTATTCATGAAGCACCGTCTGTTCCTCATTATGGCGAAAAAGGGAAAGGATTACGCCTAAAAGAAGGAATGGTTATTACGATTGAACCCATGGTAAATACGGGGACTTGGAAGATGAAAATGGATAAAAATGGTTGGACTGCGTATACCCAAGATGGTGGTTTAAGTTGTCAATATGAACACAGTCTTGCCATTACAAAAGATGGTCCACGTATTTTAACATCACAAGGGGTAGAAGGTACTTACTAAAAGGAAGGGTCAGAATGAAGAAAAAAGGCTCTAAGGAAAAAAAGAAAACCCCAAAGATAAAAACATTTATTGATTTAATGTCAGTAAGAATGCAAAATTCAGAGATAGGCGTCACTTCTTCAGTTGTCGCCTATTATCTGTTATTGTCTTTTTTTCCGTTATTGATTGCGGTTGGAAATATTCTGCCGTTATTTCATTTTAATCAAAATCAAGTTTTAACCATGTTAAAGACAATGATGCCACAAGAAATTTACTTATTATTTGCACCTTCAATCAAGGCTTTATTGACAAGTGGTTCTAAGGAGTTGCTTTCGATTTCAGCTGTGGCGACGTTATGGTCTGCGAGTAAGAGTATTAATGCTTTGCAAATTGCGATGAATAAGGCCTATGGGGTGACTGGGACAACAAATTATCTAGTCATGCGTCTGGTGTCGATGCTTATGCTTATTCTTTTTTTTGCGGCTATTGTCGGCGTTGTTATCGTCATTGGGTTTGGTAAAGTAGCGCTAGATTGGATTCAGCCACATTTGAAAATACCTGATTCTATCATTACGACATTCCAAACCGTGAAGTGGCCAGCGACAATCATTGTACTATTGGCAATCTTAACTTTGGTGTATTGGATTATTCCTAATGCCAAAATTGGGATTCGTTCGGCTTTTCCAGGAGCTGTTTTGGCGACAATTGGTTGGTTAGGATTGACGCAAGTATTTGGAATATATATGAAATATTTTGCGACGGGGTTTAATGGATATAAAATTATTGGGACTTTTATGTTATTGATGATTTGGCTGAAATTTGCAGCAATGATTGTGGTATTTTGTGGTGTTTTCAATACTGCGCTTGCTGAATATCGAACTGGTGGAGATTTAAGTCAACGCAAAGATCCGCTAGAAGTATTAACTAAACGAATGAAAGCACAATTATTACATTCAAATGAGAACGAAAGCGAGTCATAGGAATGGATTTTACTTTAGAATTTATTTTACACTTTTTGGCGACAATGATGTTATCGGTCATTTTAACCCCTCTTGTAAAGTTGTTAGCTTTTCAAGTTGGTGCGGTGGATTATCCGGGAAAACGTCGGATTAATCAAAAGGTGATGCCGACAATTGGTGGATTAGCCATTTTTATTGCCTTTGCGATTGGATCTATTTGGCAGTTTCATGAGTATCTTTTTATGAAAAAAGTGTGGGCTATTTTGTTAGGTGCACTCATTGTCGTGATTACAGGTTTTATCGATGATCGCAAAGAATTATCACCTTTACAAAAATCAATCGGCTTATTTATTGCCGCTCTAGAAATTTATTTTGTAGCGGGTTTAAAGATGGATACGATTAGTATTCCGTTTTTTGGGATGTTTCATTTAGGTTGGTTGAGTTTTCCGGTGACGATTATTTGGATTTTTGCGATTACTAATGCAGTCAATTTGATTGATGGTTTAGATGGATTAGCTTCAGGAGTTTCGATGATAGCTTTATCCACGATAGGTATTGTAAGTTATTTTTACTTGCCTGATAATATTGGAACGTATTTGACGATGCTTATTTTCTTATTAGTGGCTGCGATATTAGGCTTTTTCCCTTATAATTTTCATCCTGCGACGATTTTTTTAGGAGATACGGGCGCTTTATTCTTAGGTTTTATGATTTCCGTAGTATCGTTGCATAATTTGAAAAACGTTACTTTTATTTCCGTTGTGACACCAATGTTTATCTTAGGTGTGCCAATTACAGATACTGTGTTTGCAATTATTCGCCGGAAATTTAATAAGCAACCTATTTCGTCAGCGGATAAAATGCATTTACATCATCGCTTACTTTCTTTAGGTTTTTCACATCGTGGAGCAGTCCTTACGATATATGGTTTAGCTTTAACTTTCTCATTTATTGCATTATTGATGACTTATGCAAGTACACCAGCGATTATCTTGATGATTATTTGTACAACTGTTGGAATCGAACTTTTTATCGAGCTCATTGGTCTAGTTGGTGAAAATCGCCAGCCTTTGTTAAAAACTTTGAAATTTTTTGGTAATAGTGAGTATCGACATGAGTATTTATTAAATCGCTATGAAAGAAAAAAAAACGAAAAAGAACAAAACCGTAAAAAATTATAGCTATTTAAGTCTTGATTGTTTGATAACATCAAGGCTTTTCTTTTATCTAAAAATAGTGCTATAATAAAAGAAACAAGCAGGCAAATGAGGTGAAGAGATGATTAAAATAAGTGACAGCGAATGGGAAGTTTTGCGTGTTGTTTGGACCAATCCAGATTGCGATGCCCATTTGGTAAGCGAGGTCTTAGGAGATTCTAAAGATTGGCAAAAGTCAACAGTAAAGACTTTGCTTGCTCGTTTAGTAAAAAAAGGTGCATTAAATACGACGCGTGTCAGAAATAAGTTCATCTATACACCGACTGTGACGGAAGAAGAGGTCATTGTTAGTGCTACTGAGACGCTTTTTTCACATATTTGTGCTAAAAAAATTGGTCAAACGATTGCTGAGATGATTACCTCTTGTGAATTAACACCTGCTGATTATCAATTAATTCAAGAAGCTCTAGCGCAAAAAGAGACCGTTGATACAATTGAATGTAATTGTATTCCTGGACAATGTCACTGTAAAGAGCATCAATAATGTTAAGTGGGGGGAGAGTATGGAATTAAAAAAATTAGAAGTACCAACTTCATCCATAACTGAAGTGAAAAAATCACCAATGGATGTTTTTCAACAG
The DNA here is from genome assembly GCF_052119425.1 of Enterococcus cecorum. GTDB lineage: Bacteria > Bacillota > Bacilli > Lactobacillales > Enterococcaceae > Enterococcus_E > Enterococcus_E cecorum_C. The sequence continues at coordinate 2,510 of NZ_JBQKFH010000009.1, read as the reverse complement.
GCGCGTGATGCAAAAACAGGTGTCTATATTTTTAATCGTGAAAAAATTGCAGGAGTGATGCTTACTCAGCAACAATATGAAGAGTTGTTGACGGAATTGCATGAGTTACGTAATCAATTAAATGTAAACCAAGCGCAAATGATTGTTTCTTCAGATATTGATGGTTTGGAAAATTTTGCTGAAAATATTCGCGATGCTTTAGTCACTGGTTCAAGTATTTCTGCTAAGAACTTAGATGAGCGTATGGTAGCGTTTGGCTTTATTACGAAAAAGACAGGCTTTGGTGGAGTTGTAGAAATGCTAAACGAATTAAAAGAAACTGGGAAAATAATCTATCATTTGCGAAAACGCACCGGTGAAAAAAATATTGTTGCGGAAGTAGTCGGTGAATCAGATAACCAAACAAGTATTTTTGATAAAATTATTATTCGCAAAGTATATTTGAAAACAAAATAAATTGACAGTTGCTAGGATAATGCATAGAATTTAACTGATAAATAAATTTAAAGGAGATTTTCATGGCTGAATTATTACAATTAGCTTTAGCCGAACAAAAAGGGCCTAAAGCATTAATCAAAACAAATCGTGGGGATATTTTGGTGCAATTATTTCCTGAGGTAGCTCCTAAAACAGTAAAGAACTTTGTTGAATTAGCAAAAAAGGGCTATTACGATGGTGTGATTTTCCACCGCGTGATTCCTGATTTTATGATTCAAGGAGGCGATCCAACCGGTACAGGTATGGGTGGCGAAAGTATCTATGGCGAAAAATTTGAAGATGAATTTAGTCCACAAGTATTTAACTTCCGCGGTGCACTTTCTATGGCAAATGCTGGTCCAAATACAAATGGCAGTCAGTTCTTCATCGTTAATAATCAAAATGTTCCAGCACAAATGGTTCAACAAATGCAAGCAGCGGGTTATCCTGAAGCAGCGATTGAAAAATATAAAGATGGTGGTACTCCATGGTTAGATTTTCGTCATACTGTTTTCGGACATGTATTAGAAGGTATGGATGTTGTTGATGAAATCGCCAATGTTCAGCGCGGTCCACAGGATCGACCAGTATATGATGTGGTCATGGAAACAATTGAAATTAGTGAATAGAACGAGAAGGGAAAGTGCCGGTGTAGCCTTTCCCTTTTTCATGCCAAAATATGCTATAATATTAAAAAATGTAGAAGGAGGATTTTATGAAGTATAAAATTGGACAAATACTAGATGGTGTGATTACCGGGATCCAACCTTATGGGGCTTTTGCAGCTTTAGATGAACAGACACAAGGGTTGATACATGTTTCAGAAATTCAGTCAGGATATACGAAAAATATTCATGATATATTACATATTGGTCAACAATTAAAAGTACAAATTATTGATATTGATGAATATTCTCAAAAAATAAGTTTGTCTAGAAGGACGCTAGAAAAGCAATACGTACAACACAGCTATCGAAAAAAACGCTATTTTACAAATAAAAATCGTAAAATTGGTTTTAAAAAGATTAATCAAGAATTACCCATTTGGATAGAAGAAGCCTTAAGAGAGCTTGAACACCCGACAACTGATACTTCAAATTAGAGTGGTTTCATTATTCAAATTATTGAAAATGCAAAAATATAATGTAAATTTTCTGAAATGTGTGTTAAAATATTAATGTTTTAGTTTTGCTGTATAAGATACAGTAATTCGTGCATTTATGATTTGTTTGTCAATTGAGGTGTATAGTTTGGAAAATAAACAAATTGCTGCGACAGTTATTCTTCACAGAAATGATGGTAGTAAAAGATTTTTAACTGAAAATCAAGCACAGGGACAATCATTATTATTGGTAGAAAATGATACCATGCATACTGGATTAGCGAATGTCTTACAGAATATAAAAGAAAATGTACATTTGGATGTTTTTCAGTTGCGACTTGTTGAACTAACAAATGCAAAAATCGCGGATAAGCGTATGCCAATTTTTGTTTTTGAGGTAAAAGAAGAGGATATTGATATTCGCTTGCCTGCTCAATATTCATGGAAAGAAGCCAAATATTTTATGCAGATGATTTCAGAATTTGAATTACAAGGTATGCCAATTTTTTAACTAGTGTATCTGTAAATTTATTTTAGGCTTGCCAAATTTTTACTTTTTTTGAAAAAGTCGTTGACAGGTTAGTGATAATTTGATATTATTTAAAAGTCGCTGAGATATAAGATGATTTAGATATATTACTATATCCTACTCAGATACTCAGAATTTGACATAAAGTAGACCTTTGAAAACTGAACAAATAAATGCAAACAACCAATGTGTAGGGTCTTTAGTTTATTGCAAACTAGAGAAAAATACATGCAAGCAATAGCTAGCAAAATCAATTTTGAGCTTAAAGTCATTTTTTGACTTATCAATACTTTTTTATGAGAGTTTGATCCTGGCTCAGGACGAACGCTGGCGGCGTGCCTAATACATGCAAGTCGAACGCATTTTCTTTCACCGTAGCTTGCTACACCGAAAGAAAATGAG
>NZ_JBQKFH010000008.1:0-70638 GCF_052119425.1 Enterococcus cecorum | reverse complement strand
GAATAAAAGAAAAGTTAGGATGGATGAGTCCTGTTCAATATAGGCTCCATCTTTTAGCTGCATAATGAAAACGAGACGACCGGAGTCGTCTCGTAAAAAAGTCTAACTTTTTGGGGTCACCTCAGTTGTACTTGGACAGGTTTTTTTGATATTATTTAGTAAAGACATCTTGTTTCACTCCTTAATGGTTTTGGTCGACTTAATTATAGAGGAAACAGATGTCTTTTTCTATTATTATGAGTATAAAAAAAGATATTTAGTGTTATCCTCCGTTTGAGTAACAACACTAAATATCTTAGACCCTTTGTACAAGTTAGGTAAAAAAGAATGCCTCTTAGGAAAAAATAGAACAACACAAAAGAAAGCGATTTATAATGATGATGTAGGCTAAATAGATAAGCGGTAAAGAGGTATGCATATATGAATTTATATACTATTTCTAATGAAAATTTGAAAGTGGGTAGATGTGGATGTTAGAAACGATTGTGGGTATTATGCTTATCGTACTTGGAATGTATGAATTTTATGCTGTTTATAATGTAGTTAAATATACAAAGAAACATGGGGATAAAAATATTTCACCATTTTTACCATTTGGATTGTATAGTGGTAGTGTTTTTGGATTTACTTTAGTTGGATTTGGACTATCGTTGATTTTTCATTTGATTTAAGTAAATATGATTGTATTATGATTTGATGTAAGTAAGCGATTAAATATACCGACTGAGTAAAAAAATGACAAATTAGGTAAATGGTATTTAATTAGTTTGAAGAAATATATATAATCTCTATGAAATTTAATTAACGCACATGATTACTAGCATTTTATTTTTGAAAAGAAAGATATAACAGTTAGGAATCATACTAGTTTCAAAATTAAAGGTATTAAGAGAGGGATATTATGAGTGTTAAATGGTTTTCAGGTGGAAAAGAACGTAAAAATGAGGCGATTATGATTCTTGAATCATTAATAAAAGATCTTGATAGCGAATCTAAAAAATTGCCTGTTCAAAAAGTGCTATTATCTTACCGAGAAGAATTAATAAAAGAGCCTTCATCCATTCCGTTTATTTTAAGCAGGATGAATATTGAAGTTTCGAAAGTGTTGGTTGATAATGGGATTGAATTAACAGCTAGTCAATCAGAAAAAATAAAAGAATTAAGTCGTTTATCACAAATTCGTTATGGATATTAGGTCGCTATAATACACATTTAATGAATTGTATTTGTATAAAACTTATTACGAAAATACAACCTTAGCCCCATGAAGAAAACGCTTGTAAATGTTATGATTATACCAGTAAGTGAATTTCTTAATAAGTGATAAAGCTAAATTGTCAGAGGGTTTACTAACTATATTACATCACTTGTTTAGAAAACGAAGGTGAGAGGATTATTTATGCGAGCAAGGGATAAAACAGGAAAAATAGTTGAAATCTGGCAAATTAGTCGCAAAGGGCCTCAACCAACTTGGGTGAAAGATGCGTTTGCGAAAAACTATTTGGTTTGGATAGACAACCATCTGCGAATTTTATTGGCAGGTATCTCACCTTCCGTTAGTCAAAATATCAAAGACGGGGCAACTGGTTCATTTGGCGGTGGTGGATTCTTAGGTTATTCGATGTATACGTTGGGTTTTTCTGGGGATGTCATTGATATAACTAATCGGAAAATACTATCCCAAAAACAGTTTGCGAAAAGTTACAAAGTCATTAGCGAGCAGGATATGACCTAAAATATATATGGAATCTTTTAGGTTATTATAAATTAGTATAAGAAAAATATTCAAATTGGAGATGTTGTTAGGATGAATGATGTTTTACATATTCGACAATACAAAATTATTTTGGCGGAAAGTGTTCCAGAATTAGCATTGGCTGAGTTGAGTGAATTTGGTACTTGGTTAAATCCTTTACCTAGACATTATGTACTCATTTTAAAATCAAATGAATTATCCATTGCTGATCCGGTTGTTTTTGAAAAAGAATTTAAAGCAAAAACCGCTCTTAGCGATAAGGATGTAACGATTGAAGCAACGTTTGGTCCGTTCACTTTGCAAAGAGCGGTGGATACAAAATGGTTCTAATATTGAAAGAAGGTATGAAAAATGTTTGAAACGATTGCAGGGATTGTATTATTGTTATTAGGCTGTTATCAACTATATGCAACACGAAATGTATTTGTTTACACGAAAAAGTATGGAAATAAAAGTACCTCAGCTTTCCTACCACTTGGTTTATACAGTGGTGGTTTGATGGGCATTGTTTTTCTTGGCTTTGGTGTTGCGCTTACTTTCCATTTAATTTAACAAAAGTAAAAACATATCTTTGCTGTTTAAAGATGCAGTAGAGATATGTTTTTTTGTACAAATTTGAGAGTAAATAATAGGAAATAAACAAAAATAACCTTCATAGTTAAAATTGTTTATTCGCTTCAATCCTATCATATAAATGAATTAATACTGTCTCCAAAGTTGGTTCATCTATTTGTAAGCTGAGCACTTCATTATTTTTCATTAATTCATCTATTAAATCTACTAAGTTATCTTCTTTTGTTAATCTTACTTTATATTTATTATTATTTAGTCTATCTACCGAATAATGTTTCGATATAACTATCTGAGTTTCTTCACATATTTCAATGGTAACCTCTTGAGTTTGTCCAGAATCATTAATTAAATTTTTTAAAGAACCATCATAGAATAGTTCACCTTTATTGATAATCAACACTCTATCAACCAGTTTTTCTATATCCGATAAATCATGTGAAGTAATAAAAATTGTAGTTCCAAATTCTTTATTAATAGATTTTATAACTTTATGTATATTTTCTTTTGCTTTTATATCTAAACCAATAGTTGGTTCATCTAAAAAAACTAAAGACGGTCTATGAAGAAAAGTTGCTAGTAGTTCACACTTTGTTTTTTGACCTAGACTAAGATGCCTAACAGGTATTTTTTCGATACCATTCATATTTAATAATTCAGATAACTGATTAAATGTATCCCAAAATTGTTCTTTGGGTATGTTATAAATCTGTTTTAACATAAAATAAGTATCCATTGCAGGAAGATCCCACTCCAATTGTGATCTTTGTCCAAACATGACCCCAATATTTTTGACATAATGTTTTCTGTTTTTGTATGGTTCAACCCCGTCGACTTTGACGATTCCATTATCTGGTTTTAAAATCCCTGATAGAATTTTAATAGTTGTACTTTTTCCGGCACCATTTAATCCTAAATACCCTACTATTTCACCTTTTTCCAATTCAAAAGAAATATTTTTAAGTGCTTGTACTTTATCAACTTTCCCCCTATTTTTTCTAATAAATGTTTTATTTAGATTATTTACATAGATATGTCCCATAATTCATTTACCTTTCTAATTTCCTGAAGATGAGTATTTACGTTCTAGATGCTTGAATAATATTATCGATATAACATAAAATAATATTCCTACAATAGGACTGATGGCAAGTATTAAGGGCGCGCCTTCTGATTTCTTTAACGTGAAAATTACTGGATAATAAGAAATCAATGATACAGGTAAAATATAGGTAAAGAAGTTTTGAATCGCTTTTGGAAATGAATCCTTAGGGTACTGCATCATTGAAACACTTCCTTGAACAAAAATACTTGTAAACTCCATAAATTGATTAAATATAAAAGTTAAGGAGGCAACTAACACATATATTCCACCATACAAAAAACATCCACACACAGTAACAAAAGGTATATAAAAAACCAATAAGTACCAGTTATCAGGAGAAATATTGGTGACTATTCCAAAAATAAGAACGATTAATGCAATTGCTAATCGGCCAAACCTGATAGGCTGGAAATTAAAGGCTGAAATTTGTAAAATAGTCGAATAGGGACGTAATAAATATCTATCATATTCTCCTCCTCGAATAAGACTTTCCATATTTGTCTCAAATCCTCTGAAAAAAACTTCTGCAAAAGAAAATGAAAAATTAACAATTCCATATATTAAAAAAGTTTCTGATACTGACCATTTATTCAATGAACCAAAAGTATGAAATAGAGCAATCATCCCTAATAGTTCAAAAAACATAACGAGAATTTGATTTAAAATACCAACAATAAAATCTACTTTATACTGTAAATAGGCCTTAAATATTAATTTAACAATTGTAAAATATTTCATAATTTATAATTACCCTCCATTTAGCTCGATTTTTCCTTCAATATCTTTATAAATTATGTAATTAATTGTGTAAAAAATAATTATCCACATTATCTGTATAAAGATTTCAACAATTGCTGTATTCATATCGTATACTCCATTAAAAATTTGTGCAGGTAGGTCAACAATGTATTTAAATGGCTGAAGGTTCAAACCACCTAAAATCCATTTTGGAAAGAAGCTTAAGGGAATAACCATTCCAGAAAGTATATATGCGACAGAACCTATTGTACTTACAAAATTTGTAATAGAAGTAAAATAAAAAGCTAAACAATACATAGAAGTTGTTATAAGTGTACTTAGTTGAATAGCAAGGAAAATAGCGACAATAAAAAGTAAAAAATGCATTGTATTAGGTAAATTTAGCTCTAGGCCCATATTTGGAAAAAGAAGGGATAGTATCAAGGATAGCAAAAAAATCGGTATTCCACGTGAGAGCATTCCTACCAATTTCCAAGATAGTGTTTTTGAAAAAATAAGATTAAAAATACTTGTTGGCTTTATAAGGTCTAGCGCGATAGTTCCTTTTCTGATACTATCAAAATCTGCTCTATTAACCGTCCAAGGTACAATCCCAAATAATATTTGCGTTAACCAAATATACGTTGTTGTTTGAAATTCGTTCATTGGCGAGGACTGTACATTGCTACCAACAAATGCAATTAAGACATAATTTTTAAAAATTGCAAAAAATGTTTGAGTTACAATTCCCGAAATAATAGTAATCTTATACATTCTTGCAAGCTTAATTTGCTTTATAATTTGACTTATTAAAATCAAAAGTTTTTTCTCCTAACGTAATTTTTTACAAAACACATTTTTTCCATTTATCTAACATACTTTTATCATTAATTATAGAAATGAGGTAATTGACGTTCTTCAATCATATCAGAATACAACATTTATTTCTATCATCTAATGCATATTTTTTTCAGCGGATAGAAGACATTGCTTTCAGATAAAATTTTATGAGATTTCTTGCTTTAAATATGAGTATGTAATTAATCATTTTTACAAACTCAGTCAAGATATTTTCAGTTAAATGTTATAGCTACTTTAAATTATTGTGATTTAGAGTAGTTTTTTTGTATCTAAAATAGCGAACAAATTTTCGTTTAAAATGTGACTTTTGCTATTATTAATGGTACAATGAAAGAAAAAATTGAAGGAAAAAGAAGAATGGTTCGTTTTTTACATTGTGCGGATTTGCATTTGGATCGTAGCTTTGAAGGAATGCCACAATTGAGTAAATGGCAGCAATCGTTACTTACAGTGAATCAAGAAGTATGGCAAAGAATAGTTGATTTAGCGATTGAAAAGCAAGTGGATTTTGTCCTTTTAGCAGGAGATACGTTCCATCAGAATCAGCCAAGTTTATATATTCAAAATATTTTTTGTCAGGCGTTGCAACGACTTGAAAAAGAAGAAATCGAGGTCGTGATGTGTTTTGGCAATCATGATTATTACACCCCACAGCGTTATTGGTTTGACTTCCCGGAAAATGTTCATTTATTTACCGAAGAAGCAGTCTCGACACTGATGTTAACAACCAAGTCAAATGAACGTGTGGCTTTTAGCGGATTTAGTTATTGTCAGCCGTGGATTGAAGCAAGAAAGGATGTCGAGTTTCCGTATAAAGCAGTGGATTGTGATTATCATATAGGCCTTTATCATGGGCAACAGGCAGGCAAATATGCACCTTTTCAAATTTCGGAACTAGTAAGTAAAGGCTATGATTATTGGGCATTGGGGCATATTCATGTACCGACGATTTTAAATGAACAGCCGGCCATTGTGTATTCAGGTACGCCACAAGGACATACGAAAAAAGAAGTAGCTACAGGTGTGATGTTAGTCGAATTAACGCCTCAAAGTTGTCATTTCACGCCCGCTCATGTTGCGAGTCTTCGTTTTGGTCAAGTGGATTATCCTATGCCCGTTCAAAGTCAACGTACCCAAGTGTTGGCTGATTTAATGGCAAAACTTTCAGCAGTATCACCAGGCTTTTATCAACTTCATTGGCAGCATTTATCAGAGCAACAGTTACTAGAATATTCAGCTGCCACTCGCTTGGAAATACTAGATTATTTAAATGCGCAATTACAGCGTGCCCAAAAAGATGTCTTTGTTTATGAAATAGTAATCGACCATGAAAAACAAAAGACGAGTCCTGCTATTTTGCCTTCTATGCTTTCAAGTCAAGCATTTGCCTCAGAAGTCTTGGCGAAACAGTTAACGGAGGAATTAGCGAAAAACGGGCTTATTGGTTTTGTTTCTTTAGAAGAATTGATTCCAGAAGTGATGAGACAGGCACAAGAAAATTTAGGTTATGGAGCAGAAGAAAAGGAATAACAGATGAAACTATTAAAAGCAGAAATTACGGAATTTGGTAAATATCGTCAGTTTAGCTTTGACTTTACAGCGGGGAATCAGTTAATTTTTGGCGCAAATGAAGCTGGAAAATCTACTCTTTATCATTTCATCAAGGCGATGTTATTTGGCTTTCCTAAAAAGCAAAAAAGAAAGCGTGATTATGAGACCGATCACGCCTATTATGGGGGAGCGTTGGAAATTGAAATCGATGGCGAAGTTTTGCGGATTGAGCGGATGAAACACCTTAATAAAGGCAAAGCAACGGTGATTATTGGGGATGAAATTTTTCCCGAAAGTTATCTACAAAAGCGTTTAGCCCCTTTAGATAGTCAATTATTTGAACAAGTCTTTACGTTTGATCAAGAACAGTTACAGCAAATCACCCAATTAGATGAAAAATATTTGCAGTCTGCTTTGTTATCATTGGGCATTACTGGTAGTCAGCAATTATTTCTACAGGCCGAGCAAGAAGAAAAAGAGCGGAATAAAATCTTTACTTCAAGAGGACGGGTCTTGCCATTGAACCAAAAACTGGCTGAGTATCAAGCGTTGCAGGCAAACATATATACTTTAGCCGAGAAACAAAAAGAGTTAGCCGCCCAGTCTCAGCAGCTACAGACGTTGAAAAATGCACAGAAAGATTTACAAAAACAATGGCTATCTTTGCAAAAACAAGCGCAACAAATCAAGCAACAGCAAACACATTTTTCCTTGTTTGAAGAATACCAATCTTTGCAGCAAAAGGATTTACAGTTAGCTGATGCTGCAGATGTCCAAGTGTTACAGCAATTTATGCAGCAAAGTCAACAGTTGAGTCAAGATATTCAAGTCTTGGAAAGTCGATTGTCACAACTCGAACAAAAGCAATTATCTAAACGCTATTTATTTTATTTAGATCATGAAGAACAAATCAGTCAATTATTGCAAAGTGAAGGGACGCTTTATCAAGATAGTCAGGCGCATAAACAAATCACGCAGCAATTAGCGCAACTTCCTGATAACACCCAAGATCAGGAAACAGTCTCGCAAGAATTTGTTGCTCAGTATACGCAAATCCAGACGCAGCTAACAACCTTGACGAGCCAACTTACGCATGCGCAACACACCCAACAAGTCGCTGAAGAAAAATTAAATCAGTTTGAGCAACAACACCCTGAACTATTTGGCCAAACAAAAGCGACAACCAGTCCTAAACCACTGCTTATTACGGGATTTGTTGGTGTATTGCTTAGTTTATTGCTTATGAAATTCTCGCCTTTATTTGGTGGTTTAGTCTTTGTATTGGCGATTTTATTGGTGGGACTTCTTTATTTACGGGTTTATCGTGCTTCAGATAGTGAACCAATCAAGCAGCAGTGGCGCCTTTATTTACAAGATTTAGATGAGAAAAATCAAGTTTATCAAAATCTTTTGGAAGAACAAGGGACAATGCAAGAGAAGTTCCAAGCGCTACGCAGTCAATTACCGCTCGATTTACAGCATTTGGATCATGTTTCTTTCATTCAAGAGTTAGCTAAGCGGGATCAAGCAGCTCAGATAAGCAAAAACGCGCAGCAACAGCGACAAGATTTACGTGCTAAATTGGCGCAACTGAATCAAAATATGGCCCAATTTCGGCAAACAGCGGACTTTTTGTATGAATGGTTGCCGATTGCAAATTTATCAATAGCCGAGCAGTTAGGGAAAATTCGCCAATTTAAAGAAGAAATGCAGCAGGAAAAAATAGCACGTGCGTCTCATCCAGTGACTCAAATCATGGAACAAATCAGTCAAAAAAGGCAAGCGCAGCAAGATTTGTTAAAACAAAATCAGACTTTATTGGCTAAATATCAAATCCAACAGGTATCTGATCTACCGTTATGGTTTCGACAAATGCAAGAACGAGCAAGCCAAGTAAAACGCAAAACAGAATTAGCGCAAATGTTAAAAGACTTGTATCCAGATGCTATGACAAAAGCGCAGTTAGCAAGTCAAGAGCAACAAATTTTAAGTCAAGAAACACAGCTACAAGTGCAAAAAGATCAAAATTTGACGCAAATCAAACAAATTGAAGTCAGTCTTGCCCAACAGATGAACGACTTAACCTTGCCAGAACTTTATCAAAAAGAAGAACAAATAAAGGCGGAAATTCAAGAACTCATCTATGAATGGAGTGTGCACTTTGTCATTGAAAAGCAACTTCAATTCCTGGCTGATCAACTTTCTGAATCACAGCTTCCTTATTTGTTCGAACAGGCAGGGCATTTTATGCAAATCTTAACCAATCAACATTATGATAAAATTCAGATGAAAGAAAATGAGTTATTTGTCAACCAACAGTCTATCTATCAGCTTTCTACCGGGACTAAAGACCAATTGATTATGGCCTTGCGATTTGCTTATTTAGCGATGCAACAAAAAAATATTAGTCCAGTGGTGATTGACGACGGGTGGCTACATTATGATAGTCAGCGCAAACGGTCTTTGGCGCAACTTTTAGCAGAATTTGCGAAAGATTATCAAGTGATTTGTTTATCTTCGGACCGAGAAATGGTAAGCTATTATCAAGAACTTCATCAAGTAGTCAAACCATTATCTTAAGAAAGAAGGAATGTGCAGATGAAAAAAATCAAAGAATATCAAGTCGATGAAGAAATGCAACTCTTTGCTTTGATTAAAAATGCCGATGTGCGGATGGCGAAAAATGGTAAGAAATTTATTGCTTTTACGTTCCAAGATACATCTGGCACGATTGATGGCAAGTTTTGGGATGCCTCTGAAGAAGAAATTGCCCGTTTTGAAGCAGGCAGAGTGGTCTTTTTAAACGGCAAGCGCGAAATCTATAATGGCAATCCTCAGGTAAAAATTTTACATTTACGTTTGGCTAAGTTAGAAGAGCCTAGTGATCCTAATCTTTATATGGAACGCGCTCCGATGAAAAGGGAGGCAATGGAAGATTACGTCGGCAAAACGATTTTTGAAATTTTAAATCCAAGTTGGAATCGAATTGTCCGCCATCTTTTAAGTAAGTATAAGAAAGCTTTCTTTGAATTTCCGGCTGCGAAGAAAAATCATCATGCCTTTTCAGGAGGGCTCGCTTATCATACCGTAACGATGCTAAAAATTGGGCATTCACTTGTTGATATTTATCCTGAGTTAAATGCTTCACTGCTCTATGCCGGAATTATTTTGCATGATTTAGGTAAAGTATTGGAATTAAGTGGAGCGATGACGACAGAATATACGGTGGCTGGTAATTTGATTGGGCATTTAGTCTTAATCGATGAAGAAATCACCCAAGCATGTATGGAATTAAAACTAGATCCAAATAAAGAAGAGATTGTCCTTTTACGTCATATGGTTTTAAGTCATCACGGGTTATTAGAATATGGTTCTCCAGTGCGTCCAAGAATTATGGAGGCCGAAATTTTACATCAAATTGATAATATCGATGCTTCGATGCAAATGATGCTGACTTCGATTCACCAAACGACACCAGGTGAATACACGGACCGTATTTTTGGCATGGATAATCGTAGTTTTTATGTACCAAACTTAAACTAATCATTAAGAAAAGCTTATTTTTGAAATTTTTATGAAATATGTTTTTAAAAGTCTATTATTTTGGTGGATTTGTGGTATAGTAAGACTTGTGAACTCGAAAAAGAATTTAGGAGTGTTAATTTAGTTATGAAGAAAAAAGCATTATTAGCTACTTTGGCGGCTGTTTCTGTTTTAGGTTTAGCAGCTTGTTCCAAAGACTCTGATCAAACTATCGCCTCAATGAAAGGACAAACCATTACTGTTCAAGATTTCTATAATGAAATTAAATCAAATTCTACTAGCCAAAGCGTGGTTCGTAGCATGATTATTTACGATGTGTTTGACAAAGCATATGGCGATAAAGTAACCGATAAACAAGTCGATGCAAAATACAAAGAACAAGCAAAACAATACGGTGATAGCTTTGAATCTCAATTAAAAGCTGCTGGCTATACAAAAGAAAGCTTCAAGAAAACTATTCGTCAACAATTAGCTTTAGACGCTGGTTTGAAAGCACATGTAAAATTAACCGATGCAGATTATAAGACTGCTTGGGATTCATTCCATCCAGAAGTCACTGCACAATTCATCCAAGTTTCAAGTGAAGATGAAGCGAAACAAGTGATTGAAGAAGCGAAGAAAGAGGGCGCAGACTTTGCAAAAATTGCGAAAGAAAAATCAATCGCAACAAGCAATAAAGGTAAAGATGTGAAATTTGATTCTACAAGTTCAGATGTACCTACAGAAGTGAAATCAGCTGCCTTTGCGTTAAAAGATGGCGAAATTTCAGCTGAACCAATCGCGGTAACTGATGCATCTACTTATCAAACTTCTTACTATGTCGTTAAAATGGTGAAAAACCAAGCAAAAGGCAACGACATGGATAAATACAAAAAGACTTTGAAGAAGATTGCTACTGATAATAAATTAAATGATTCTACCTTTGTGACAAAAACAATTGGTGAAGAATTGAAGAAAGCCAATGTGAAGATTAAAGATAAGACTTTCGCGGATGTATTATCTACTTACATTGATGCAACGAAGACAAGTTCATCATCAAAGACTAAATCTTCAAAATCAGAAACAAAAGAATCATCAAGTTCAAGTAAAGAAGAAACAAAAGAATCTTCTACTTCAACTTCAGAATCTAAATAATCGATGAATAAAGGCTACCTAGTACTGTGTGATTGGCATTAGGTGGCTTTTTTTTGTGATAAAAGAATTGAAATTTGCATTACAATGTAATACAATTGTTGTAGAGAACTTTAAGGAGGGCCATATTATGAGTGTAACGACGATTCGATTAAACGAGCAAGAAGAAAAAATGTTTCAAAGCTATGCGGAATTAACTGGATTACCTTTATCAACTCTTATGAAGCAAGCTTTAACAGAAAAGATTGAAGATTTCTTAGATTTACAGGCTGGTATTGAAGCTCTTCAAAATATAACTGGAGAATCGATTTCTCTTCAAGATATGATGAGAGATGAAGGATTATGAAATATCATGTTGAGTTCGAAAAGAAAGCTTATAAAGAATTTTTAAAACTGGATACACCAATTCGTAAGCAGATTTTACTGTGGTTGAACAAAAATATTGAAGGTTGTGAAAATCCTAGATGGACAGGCAAAGCATTAACCGCAGACAAATCTGGCTTATGGCGTTATAGAATTGGAAAATATCGTCTTATTTGTGATATTAGAGATAGTCAAGCGATTGTACTTGTAATCAAATCTGGTAAAAGAGAAACAATCTATGAAATATAATATTTTCACTCATCTTGTGTAATGAATAAAACACAAGGTGAGTTTTTTTGTGATAAAAGAATTGTATCGGGTGCAAGCTATATGAAATTCTTATGATGAGTTATAGTTTTTTAGTATATTCTAATGGCTTGATATAGATAGGGACTATTGTTTATAATTTAGGCACAAATTCAACAAAAGAGGTGTTTCAATGAAAAAGTGGTTAAAATATAGTATTGCATTTCTAGCAGTGGGGACGTTATTAGCAGGATGTGGACAAGAAAAAACAAATGAATCAAGTAAAAAGGCAGATACACCAAAAATCGAACAAAAAATAGCTGTTAGTTTACCAGCACAACTGTCAACAATAGATACGACACAAACAACAGATAAAGTCACATTTACCGTTGTACAACATATTTTTGAAGGTCTTTATCGTTTAGATGATGATTCTAAGGTTGTTCCTGGCCTGGCAAAAAGTGTCGATATTAGTGAAGATGGCAAAACCTATACTTTCCATCTTCGTGATGATGCCAAATGGAGCGATGGCACACCAATTACAGCCGGTGATTTCTTGTTTGCTTGGAAACGTTTGGTCAATCCAGCAACTCAAGGGCCAAACGCTTATTGGTTAGATAATGTCATCAACAGTAAAGAAATCCGTAATGGCAAGAAAGATATTGATACAATTGGCTTAAAAGCAGTGGATGATCAAACCTTTGAAGTACAATTGATTAATCCACAACCATCCTTCCTTTCTGTGATTTCAATTGGTTGGTTAGCGCCTCAAAATGAAAAATATGTCACAGAAAAAGGCGATAAATATGCGGCAACCAGTGAAGATGCGATTTATTCTGGTCCATTCGTCTTAAAAAATTGGAAACAAACTTCAGATACTTGGGAGTTAGCACCAAATCCTTATTACTATGATAAGAAAAAAGTGAAATTAACCCAAGTAGATGGCTCAACGATTAAAGAAGATAATACAGGGATTAACCTTTACCAAACAGGTGATTTAGATTTAACCAAGATTTCTGGTCAGTTCGTTCAACAATATAAAAACGATAAAGCAAAATATTCTGAACTTGAAGTGGTGAATTATTACTTAGACTTAAATAAAAAAGCCAATACGCCACTAGCCAATGTCGAATTACGTAAGGCGATTGCTCAAGCAGTGGATCGAGAAAGTTTAGCGAAAAAAGTCTTAAATGATGGTTCAAAAGCATTAAGTGGTCTTGTACCAGCGAACCTTTACCAAAACAAAAAAGGTGAAGATTTCAGAAAATACAGTGGCAATTATAATACGTACGATGTCAAAGTAGCCAAAGAACATTTTGAAAAAGCGAAGAAAGACTTAGGCGATGAGATCAAGATTACTTTATTAGTCGCTGATACAGAAAATAGTAAGAAAATCGCGGAATTTGTGCAAAATCAATTAGAAACGCATTTAAAAGGCTTGAAGATTGAAGTAACGCCACAACCAGCAAATAATGTGAACCAAGCTCGTCGTGATAAGAATTATGAAATGACTTTATCTGGTTGGATTGCTGGAAGTAATGATTTGAATTCTTACTTTAACTTGTTCCAAAGCACTTCTGCGTATAACTTTGGTAGCTATAATAATGCAAAATATGATGAATTATTAGAAAAAGCAAGTACGACCGATGCCAATGATGAAGCAGCTTTTTATCAAGATTATAAAGCGGCCGAAGAAATTCTCTTAACGCAAGATGCGGCTCAAGTGCCATTAGTCCAAACCGCAGCTAACTATTTAATTAATCCTAAGGTGAAGCATATCGTTTTCCATACCTATGGAGATTACTATAATTTACGTGAAGCTTATGTCACGAAGTAGGTGAACAGTTTGCAAGAATTATTATCCGATTTTTTATCGTTTGTTAAGATTAATACACGCTCAGACGAAAAATCACAAACCATTCCAACAACACCGGGACAAAAAGAATTAGCCCTGTTGTTAAAGCGGAAATTGGAGGATTTAAGGTTAAGTCAGGTACAATTTTTAGATGATTGTGCCTTTACGATTGGTTGTTTAAAGGGAAATGTAGCCAATAAGGCGATTGGTTTTATTGCGCATGTGGATACGGCGGATTACAATGCAGAAAATATCCAGCCACAAGTATTTGAAAATTATGATGGCAGTGATTTGCTATTAAATGCCGAACACCAAATTTATTTGCGGGTAGCAGATTCCCCTAATTTAAAAGATTATCTAGGAGAAACTTTGATTACGACAGATGGTTTGACACTTTTAGGGGCGGATGATAAAGCGGGAATTGCAGAAATTTTTGCTATGCTGCGTTTTTATGTGGCACATCCTGAAGTTTCTCGTCCGGATATTTGGGTTGCTTTTGGTCCTGATGAAGAAATTGGTCGTGGGGCAGATCGTTTCCCAGTCGATCAATTTCCAGTAGACTTTGCTTATACCATTGATAGTGGCCGAGTTGGACATTTCGAATATGAGACTTTTAATGCCGCCAAATTAGACCTAGAGATTAAAGGAATCAGTGTTCATCCAGGGACTGCCTATCAACAAATGGTCAATGCCTTAAAACTAGCGCTAGAAATTGATGCGGCCTTACCTCAAGAAGCTGTCCCTGAAAAGACACGCGGCTATGAAGGCTTTTATCTCTTACATGATTTAAATGGCACGATTGCACATGCGACGGCAAATTATATTATACGCGACCATGACCAACAAGCTTTTGCCGATAAGAAATCCTACTTGGTGGAAGTGATAGAAAAGATTAACGCCCGCTATTCGTATGATCCAATCAGTTATCAGCTGACAGACCAATATTATAATATGCGTCCGATTGTGGAAAAGTGTCCTGCGTCGATTGATTTGGCGATAGAGGCGATGAAAAATTTAGAGATAGAACCAATTATCGAACCTTTCCGTGGCGGTACGGATGGCTCTAAGATTTCTTATTTAGGAATTCCAACGCCGAATATCTTTACTGGTGGCGAGAATTTCCATGGACAGTATGAGTTTATTAGCTTACAAGCGATGGAAAAAGCCGCCCAAACATTAATTGAAATTGTCCGTCTTTACGGCAAAAAATAAAATGAAACAGGAACGCCCACTAGCTATTAGTCATTGAATAGTTAGTGGGCGTATTTTTATAGTTTATTCTTTTACTTCGAGGTGCGATTGTAATGTTTCTAGCTGTTCTTTGATTCTAGCAAGACGAGGCTGAACTTGGAATTCAAAGGCAGCTAAATCTTTTTCAATCCCTTCTTTGAAAGCTGGGATGGTTTGGTCCATGGTTTCTTGTAAAATGATTTGGTTTTCTTGCACTCGTTGATAACTCTTGGTTACGTCATTGATTTTAGACATGGATTCATCCACGGTTTCTTTGATCGCCTCTCGATTTTCCTTACCACTTTTTTCCGTTGTTAGTAAGGTCACGATACCGCCGACTGCTGAACCAAAAAGTAATCCCTTTAAAAATCCTTTCACTGCACTCATCCTTTCCTAGATAATTAATGCTAGCTGACCAAGTCGATTTACAACCTTATTTGACGGTGTAAATCGACTAGCTACTTCGGCGTATAAGCCACCCCGTCTGGGAAAGTCTTTACTTCTTGGACTTTCCCGACGTGTTGGACAAACTTATCCGCTCGTAGCTGACCAAGTCGATTTACAACCTTTTATTCACGGTGTTCAGCAGCTAGACATTGTGAAATTCGCCCTCCCGCTTGCGAAAATCTCCTTTCATCCGATTTTTGCAGTGGTAGGTAAACACGAATTTTCTCATGTCTGCCCAAGCTACCTCACAACCTTATTTGACGGTGTTCGAAGGGTAGCTACATCGCATCTAAGCCGGCCTGCCTAGGAAAATCTAAAAACATAGTGGATTTTCCTGTCATTCCGGACAAACTTAGCTGCTTGTAGCTGATCGACCCTTCTCACAACCTTATTTGACGGTGTAAATCGACTAGCTACTTCGGCGTATAAGCCACCCCGTCTGGGAAAGTCTTTACTTCTTGGACTTTCCCGACGTGTTGGACAAACCTTATCCGCTCGTAGCTGACCAAGTCGATTTACAACCTTTTATTCACGGTGTTCGGTAGCTAGACATTTTGAAAATTCGCCCTCCCGATTGTGAAAATCTTTAAAACCATCTGATTTTCACATCGGGAGGTAAGCACGAATTTTCTCATGTCTGCCCAAGCTACCTCACAACCTTATACTTTATTCAAAGCTTTCTCTGATTCTTTTGGCAATGGCTTCCATTAGTGTTGGGTTGTACTGGTCTTGGTGGTTGCCAAAGTGCATAGAGAAGTCGTCATGTGGACTAAATCTAGGAATCAAATGAATATGTGAGTGGAAAACAGATTGATAGGCCACTTCACGGTTGTTATTAATAATATTTAATCCTTGCATGTCTGGGTATGCTTTTTCCAAGGCACGCGCAATTTTAGGGATACGAGCAAAGACTTGAGAAGCTAATTCTTCATCGTACTCAAAAATATCTTTGGCATGTTTTTTAGGTACCACTAAAGTATGGCCAGGTGTCACTTGGGTAATATCTAAAAAGGCATAAACGACCTCATCTTCATAAATTTTATAGCTAGGAATTTCTCCATCAATGATTTTACAAAAAATGCAATCTTCCATCAGTTTTTCCTCCAATAAATAAACGTTGTGTTGTACTTTTACTTTAACATATTTTAGGTTATTTGGTTAGTATTTACTTTGAAAATATTGGTGAAATGTCGTGGGTAAAAATGATAATTAGCAAGCCTTGTTTAAATTTTTAACCATATTCCTTGCGATAAATAAGATTTCTAAGTACAATGAATGAGGAAAGAGAATCAAAGTATTATCTATACAGTTTGATATGTATGAAAATAATAGAATTTAGATGAGTAGTGGTAATTTTTTTGCCAATTGGAATTTAGGAGGACTCGTTTCAATGTCAGTATTTAGTTTTGATCCCAGTAGTCAATTAAGTATTGTGGCTTTGCGTGTCAAAAATCGCGACCAAATGATTAATTTCTACTGTGAGATGTTAGGATTTAAGTTAAAAACCGAAGAAAATGAATTAGCGATTTTAGTAGCCGAAGATGGTAGCCATGAGCGCATTTGGTTAGAGGAAAGCCCACGTGCAACAGAGCATTTTGGTGAAGTGAAACGTCTGAACTACTATAAAGTGGAGGTGCCGACTTTATCTGAGTTTGCGGCCGTTTATTCACGTTTGGTGCATGCTAAATATCCGGTCATTCAAGCCGAGTTTACACCTGATTTATGTCAGTTTACTATCGTGGATCCTGAAGGCAATCAGTTGGCGATTCGCACACCTGAAACAGTGAGCATTGACGAAACTTCACTTTTAACTTCAGCTGATCCAAATAAAAAATTATCAAGTAAAGCACGGATTGCGGCACTTGGTCTTCACGCACAAGATGTCCAAGAAGAATGCCAGTTTTTAGCTGATTTACTAGGCTTTGAGTTTGATGAAAATAATATTGCTTTTCAAACCTTGGCAGATGGCGAATTTGGAATTTCAATTGTCAAGCATGATACCGAAAACGTAAAAATCCCAAGTCATCAAATTTTAGGCTTAGACTTTTTGAAATTCAAATTACAAGATGAACAGTTTGAACAATTATTAAAACATGTTCAAGAAAGTCAAATGAAGCATTACCTTGATAGCAAACAAAAGATTTTAACGGTGTATGATCCAGTCGGTGTAGAATGGTGGTTCTTACGTTAATTGCATCATACAAAGACGTCTGATTGGTTACCGGATGTATCGTCCAACCAATCAGGCGTTTTTTTAATGAAAGGGATAGAGGAAAAACATGCAAGAAAATTTTTATCCAAAAACACAAGCAAAAATTCAAGAATATCTAAATGAAAAGGTCTTTCCAGGGGTTTGTTACGCAATTATTGACCAAGAAAAGATGATTCACAAGCATTTTGGTTATGCGTCTGTCATCCCCAAAAAACGGGTGATGACGGAAGAGACATTATTTGATGTGGCTTCTTTGACCAAGGTTGTTTGTACCACGACGATGATTTTAAAATTGATGGAACAAGGAGTCATCGAGATTGACCAACCTTTGAAGAAGTATCTGCCAGCTTTTGGCGATGAAAGCATTACGTTACGACATTTATTAACCCATACAGCCGATATTGTGACTTATATTCCGAATCGTGATCAGCTCAACCAACAGGAATTAATGCAGGCTTATTTGACTTTAAGAGCGGGTGATAATCTAGGAAAAGTCGTCAAATATACCGATGCGGGGACGATTTTATTAGGGTTCATGCTAGAAGCGATCTTTCAAAAGCCGGTCACTACTATTTTTAAAGAAGAAATTTTTGAACCACTAAAGATGACCAATAGTCAATTTCCACCGCTTGATACGTACTATTCGATTGCTGCAACGGAAGATACTTTGTGTGGGCAAACTCATGATCCTAAAGCCCGAGTCTTAGCCGAGCATGCGGGCAATGCGGGACTATTTACGAATTTAGCCGACTTATTAAAATTTACCCAAATGTATCTAAATGAGGGGCAATTACCTGATGGACGGGCCTTTTTGCAAAGAGAAACGATTGCTCAGCTTTATCAAGACCAAACGCCAAGTAAAGAGGGAAAGCGTTCATTAGGTTGGGATTTGCGTTATGGCTTTTTATTCCATACAGGCTATACTGGGACGTTTTTATGCATTGATCCTAAGTTGCAAC
Organism: Enterococcus cecorum; assembly: GCF_052119425.1. Taxonomy (GTDB): domain Bacteria; phylum Bacillota; class Bacilli; order Lactobacillales; family Enterococcaceae; genus Enterococcus_E; species Enterococcus_E cecorum_C. Next base: position 52,071 of record NZ_JBQKFH010000008.1, on the reverse strand, counting down.
AGGCCTTTATTTTCCTATCTAACCGCGTGCATCCTTATGATTTTAGACAAGAATATTTGGCAAAACGAGATGAATTAATCGCGATTTATTTGGAAGAAAAAAATTAAAAGTAAAAAGTCTAGACATTTGTGATATAATGGACTTGTTTGTAAACCTATACAAGAAAGAGTGATTCATTTGGTAGAACCTTTATTTATGAAACCCGTATTTCAAGAAAAAATTTGGGGTGGCTCAAGATTAAATACTGTCTTTGGTTTTGAACTTCCTAGTGACAAGATAGGAGAAGACTGGGCAATCAGTGCGCATCCCCATGGCAAAAGTGTGATTGAAAATGGTCCTTTCAAAGGTCAAACTTTAGATCAACTTTGGCAAGACCATCAAGAGTTATTCGGTCATCAATCAGAAGAAGTTTTTCCATTATTAGTGAAGATTTTGGATGCGGAAGATGATTTATCTGTCCAAGTCCATCCTGATGATGAATATGGCAAACATCATGCTGGTGAGCTAGGAAAGACCGAGTGCTGGTATATTATTGATGCCGCGCCAGGAGCTGAAATCATTTATGGTCATCATGCGCAAACCAAAGAAGAATTGGCCGAAATGATTCAAGAGGGACGTTGGGATGATTTATTAAAACATGTGCCAGTGAGAAAAGGGGATTTCTTCTTTGTTCCGAGTGGGACGATGCATGCGATTGGTAAAGGAATCATGATTTTAGAAACCCAACAAAGCTCAGATACGACTTATCGGGTGTATGATTATGATCGCAAAGATGCGCAAGGAAATACACGTGAATTACACATCCAACAGTCCATTGATGTGACCAATGTCCCTGACCATGCACCAGAATTAGCGATTAAAGAAGTACGTAAAGGCAACAGTGCGATTACCACTTATCTTCAAACTGAATTTTTCAATGTCTATGAATGGCTTGTGAAGGGAGAATGTTCTTTCAAAGCTTTTGCGCCGTATACTTTGATGACGGTGATTGAAGGTTTTGGTTATCTAGTCGTGGATGGCAAAGAATATGAGTTAAATATGGGGACAAGCTGTATTTTGCCAAATCAAGTGAAGGAATGGCAAATCAAAGGCGATGTCAGAATTATTGCCTCTGATACAGCGAAGAATAATAAATAATGATTAGAGCTGTTCTTGAGGAGCGGCTCTTTTTGAAAGTAGGGAATGACAATGGTAAAAATCGTATATTTAATGCGGCATGGACAGACACTTTTTAACGAATTGAAAAAAGTGCAAGGCTGGTGTGACTCGCCCTTAACTGAATTAGGCAAAGAACAAGCCCGGCAAGCAAGACAATATTTTCAATCACAAGGTATCCAGTTTGGTCAGGCCTATGCATCGACTCAAGAGCGGGCTTGTGATACTTTAGAAATTGTTTGTGACTTGCCTTACCAACGTAAAAAAGGCTTGAAAGAATGGAATTTTGGACGCTTTGAAGGAGAACCCGAATTTTTAAACCCACCTTTACCTTATGGCGACTTTTTTGTGCATTATGGCGGAGAAAGTCAAGAACAATTGATGCAGCGAATGAACGACACCATGCAGGCAATTATGCAAGAAGTGAATAATGATTTGCCTACTTTGGTTGTCTCTCATGGTGGGGCGTGTCGGAATTTTTTACGTGTTTGGGAAGATTATGCCAAGGTTAGTCCACAAAGAGGCATGGGTAATTGTACGATTTATAAATTTGCTTATGAAGACGAAAAATTTATTTTATTAGAAATTGTCAATCCGAACGAAGCAGAAAAAAAGTAATTCGTCAAGGCAATTTGTTGTTGAATTCACGAAAAAACACGGTAAAATAAAGGTATAGGAAAGAAGGAATGTCGTATGGCAAATTATCGTAGAATCTTGGTACCAATCGATGGTTCCATTTTAGCGGATTTAGCTTATCAAAAAGCAAAACGTTATGCCCAACAAACGAATGCACACTTAATCGTATTATCTGTTGTCGATACATCTGGAATCGCAATGCATGATTACGGCGGTGGATTCGAAATTGATCCATTAATGAATACCGCAAAAGAATTTCTAGAAGATTATGCTGAAGATGCAGCCAAAGATAATATTAATTGTAAAACGATTCTAGAAGTAGGTAGTGCAAAAAATGCCATTCTTGAAACTGCCAAAGATCAAAATGCCGATTTAATCATGATGGGGGCAAGTGGTACGAACTCATTTACCCGTCTATTCATCGGTTCTACAACTGATTTTATCGTTCAAAATTCAAAAGTGGATGTATTCGTAGTGAAAACCCACATGGACAATACTACTCGTCCAACCCATTAATTTAGCTCTTATCAAGTTTTTGTAATTGTTTACTTTAAAAAAGCAAATCCGTCTGCCCCAACAGATAGATTTGCTTTTTTAATTTGGGTTATTTAATCATTTTCCTGATCTTCATACACGTAATCGGAAAAATATTTTTCAAGAATTTCTTCGCGAGTACTATCAAAGTCATCTGCAAAATATCTACTGTATACTTCAAGCGGCGTATGGATATTTCCGGAAACTTCTTCAACTAATTCAAAACAGTCGATTATTTTGCTTACTTGCCAAAAATCAAGCGTACCATCAGCTGTTTGATAAGGTTCTTCAGTAAAATGTTGCTTACAATAATCAATCAGTGTCGCTTTATCAGGTTTTACTGGAAATTGTACTAAAACAATCCGATGTTCATAAGCTTTTCTAGAAATTTTTGTTTTTGCATCAAATGCTTCAAATAATAAACTTAAAGAAAAATAGGCCATGCTAAATCACTCCTCAACACATCCTAATTTGATTTTACCATATGGAAGTTAGATTCGGTATTTCTTTCTTCTTTGAGATTCGTTATAATGAAAAAAACGAACAAAAGGAGCCGAGCAAATGATAACAGCAATTTGGGCGCAAGATAAAAATGGTTTAATTGGTAAAGATGGGTTATTACCATGGAAATTACCGAATGATTTGAATTTTTTTAAGAGCAAAACGATGAACGGGACCTTAGTGATGGGGCGAAAAACGTATGAAGGGCTAGGGAAAAGATCCAAAGCTTATAAGAAGATTTATGTTTGCACCCGTCAAAATGAGTTGCCACTATATGAAAATGCTGAAATTATTCACTCACCAGAAGAAGTCTTAGCTGTAGAAGACTTGCACGTTGGGGGCGGTGGCGATATTTTTCGCTTATTCTTGCCGTATACCGATGTGATTTATCGTACATTGATTGATGCGGAATTTACAGGCGATGCGTATATTGGCGAGATTGACTTTAGTGATTTTGAGCTAGTCGAAGAAATTCCTGGCGTGTTAGACGAAGAAAATATTTATCCTCATGTTTTTCAAAAATGGGTGAGAAGACAAAAATAAAGCAAACCCATCTCTTAAGTTGGGCATGTACCGCTTAATATGTAGAAGAAAACGAATAGCAACAAAACAAGACTAGGCACAGGAATTTTCCGTCCTAGTCTTTTGTTTGTGCTCTTTGTGTCATGAGGGTGCAACGGCCAACTGCGATTTTTTGCTCTTTTTGATAAACGGTGGCTTGCCAGACTTGAATCGTGCGGCCAACTTTATCAGGAATTGCGCGGATAGTTAATTCTCCTGAAGTGACTGCTCGCAAGTGATTTACTTGTAAGTCTACACCTACGCAATATTCATTGGATTTTACATTTTGATTGGCGCCGAGACTACAGGCGGTTTCGATTAAGACACCGTTCATCCCTCCGTGCATGATGCCAAAGGGTTGTTTATGGATTTCACGGACGATAAGCGAAAGTTCGACTTGTTCTGGGGTAGTTTGCTTGATTTGAATATCGAGATGTTCTAATAAATTCATGGGTATTCCTCCGCTTTTTTTCTCATTATAGCAAAAAAATGGAAGTACGAGGGTGGATTTGATTTGAGAAATTGCTTATTCACACATTCTTAGGATAATTTTGTATTTTCTTGTACGTAGTGAATTGAAAATTGCAGTTATACAATTTTCAATGGATGAAAGATTTTGGGATATAAAAAAGGCTAGTTTATAATGTGTTAGCCTTTTAGTGTTTTTCTTCTTTCTTGTATGTAACTCTCAAACAATTGTAAATCTTCTTCAGTTGCATAATTCAAAATGAATAATTTACCAGATCGTTTATAAGCTTGTTGGTTGGTTTTTTCTCTGTTCTTTTCTCTATACTTACGGTTAGCGATGGTTTGTTTATTTTCCGATTGCATCGCTTGCACCTCTTTTCTAAACATGATATAGTGTAAATAGAAAAAGGTTAGCACCGTTTGAAGACGGTAGCTTGATTTTATACTAGTTGAAAAATAGCCGAAAACCTCGCTAAAAGTTTAGACGGCTATTTTTTATTGTCTTTATTATTATTCACTAGCACGATTAATGTCGCAAAAGCAATCATTAGGCTTAGCGCTTCATAAACAGACATTTTGCAAATTCCTTTCTTTAGAATGCGTTGCAGAGTTGTTACACTCATAAGCACCACCCCCAGAAATGAGAATTGCTAACCGTCTTTAACTTTACTAACCTTATGAGTTTATCATAATGTATACGGTAAACGAATGCAATAGTTTTTAACAAAAAAATATTTTACTCATACCATCGCCCTAGACCAACAAGCTAGAGTGGTGGTTTTGCTTATTTATTTTGAAATTGTAAAAGCTTAGATATATCAAGAGTTCAATTGCGTTTATTTATTATTGTCTTTTATCAAATCAATTTCTAAGGGTTATCTCAAGCGTATTTTACTAATTTTGTGTATACTTTAAAAGAGGTGTTTTGCAAAAGTTTCGCAAAGCACGATGATTAAGAAAGATTTAAAGGAAGTGTCTATATGCGCGAGTGGAAAACAATTAAAGAGTATGATGAGATTTTATTTGAACAGTTTGAAAAAATAGCCAAAATTACGATTAATCGTCCACATGTTCATAATGCTTTTACGCCAAAAACAGTGGCTGAAATGATTGAAGCTTTTAGTATTTGTCGTGATCGTAGTGATATCGGTGTCATTTTATTAACAGGAGCAGGGGATTTAGCTTTTTGTTCTGGTGGAGACCAAAAAGTTCGCGGCCATGGTGGCTACGTTGGGGAAGATCAAATTCCACGTTTGAATGTTTTAGATTTACAACGTTTGATTCGTATTATTCCAAAACCAGTGATTGCGATGGTCAAAGGCTGGTCGATTGGCGGCGGAAATGTATTGCAACTTGTTTGTGATTTAACCATTGCCGGTGAAAATGCTAAATTTGGTCAAACAGGTCCGAATGTCGGTAGTTTTGATGGGGGCTATGGTTCTGGTTATTTAGCACGCGTGATTGGTCATAAAAAAGCCAAAGAAGTTTGGTTTATGACGCGTCAATACACGGCTCAAGAAGCATTAGAGATGAATTGGATCAATAAAGTTGTGCCCGTTGATCAAGTAGAAGACGAAGCGGTAAGTTGGGCGCAAGAAATGTTGAAGAAGAGTCCACTCGCTTTACGTATGATCAAAGCAGCGATGAATGCGGACACAGATGGCTTAGCGGGCATTCAACAATTAGCAGGCGATGCGACATTACTATACTACACGATGGATGAAGCCAAAGAAGGTCGTGATGCCTTTAAAGAAAAACGAGAACCAAACTTTGACCAATTTCCAAAATTCCCATAAAAAATATGCTAGCTGGTTGACTCAACAAGCCGTGCTTCATCCTGAGCGGCCAGCTTTTTTCTATGAAAAGCAAGTCCACACTTTCTCTGAGTTACAGCAAATTGTCCAAAGCTATGCGCACGATTATCAGCAAAAATTACCTAAAGATAGTACGATTGTGGCGGTATATGGCAAGAGCTCCCCAGCGTTTATCTATACGGTTTTGGCTTTGTGGGAGCTTGGGGTGACGGTCCAGTTTTTAAATATGCGTCTGACTGAGAGTGAATGTCGTGTACAGTTATTAGATAGTCAAGCTCAGGCGCTGATTGTCACTGACCAGAAATTGGCTGTTACATTTGCTCCTTGTGTGTTGATTCAGGCACCAAAGACTCAAGAACTTCAGCCTGTTAAAAAATCAGACTGGTTCGACTTAGGCTATCAAACCAATCAGGTCGCAAGCATTATGTATACTTCTGGGACGACCGGCAAAGCTAAGGGTGTGCGCCAAACATTTGGTAACCACCAAGCCAGTGCCATCGCTACGAAGAAAAGCTTATCGTTGACAGCGGATGATTGTTGGCTAAATGTTATGCCACTTTATCATATTAGTGGGCTGTCGATTTTTTTGCGTAGTTTAGTGATTGGCTTGAGTGTCCGTTTGTTGCCTAAGTATGCTGCCGAGCAAGTCCATCATTGGTTGAAGACGGGGCAAGTGAGCGTGGTTTCTGTTGTGACGAAGATGTTACAAGATTTATTAAATCTGACGAAAGAAAGTTATCCCGCTAGTTTGAAAGGTATCTTACTGGGTGGTGGACCGGTGCGTGCAGAAGTTTTGGAAAAATGTCTTGCTTATCAATTACCAGTGATGCAATCTTATGGGATGACGGAGACCTGTTCACAAATCTTTGCCTTGCCTTTTGATTATTCTTTAACAAAACTTGGCTCAGCAGGACTGCCTTTACAGGATGTGCAGTGTAAAATTGAGCCGCTGAACGAAAAAGAAGCAATTGGCGAAATTTTAGTGAAAGGACCAAGTATCACACCGGGATATTTGCACGGATTGGCGAAAGAGCGGTTTGATAAAGATGGTTATTTTCATACGGGCGATTTAGGCTATCTGGATGAAGATGGCTTTTTGTTTGTGAAGAGTCGCTTAGGAGAGTTAATCATTTCTGGTGGCGAAAATATTTATCCCAAAGAAATCGAGGACTGCCTATCAAAACATCCGCAAATCCAAGAAGTCGCGGTCGTAGGAGAAGCAAATGAAAAATGGGGGCACGTCCCGGTTGCTTATCTTAAAATAGCTTCTGATGATTTTGATTTAGCCCAGTTACAAATATTATTAAAAACATTAGCTAAGTATAAACACCCGTACACCTATTATGTGTTGGCAGATTTCCCAAAAACTGCAAGTGGTAAAATCCAAAAGTATCAATTATCTCAAATAGAAAGAGTGAAAGTATTCGATGCAAACTTTCAATAATACGATGCAGCAAAAAATTTATGTCTGGCAAGAAGCAATCCCGAAATTTTCTGCCTTGTCGGTATTTGCGGCGGCGAAAAATAGTGGTTTACAGGCACAATTTTGGCAAACTCCAGAAGATGAAGTGCGTTTAGGCCTAGGGAAAGTGGCTGAGTGGTTTGGCTTAGATTTTGCACAAGTCCAAACGTTAAAAGATAGACTTCAAGCCAGTGTGGAAGAAGTGAACGTGATTGATCGTCAACCATTGGCTTTATTCGGGGCTTTTGCGTTTGATTCTCAGCATAAGGGCGAAAGTATCTGGCAAGAGTTGGCCCAAGGATATTTTATCTTGCCTGAAATCATTTTGACGGAGCAGTTGTTAAGCATTTTGGTCCTTGCTGAATCCAAAGCACAGGCAAAAGCGAAGTATCAACAGTTAAAGCAACAAGTTCAAGCATTTTTAGCAGCAAATCAAGACTGGCACGTACACTCTGCTTTATCTGCCAATGCGGAATTTAACTATTTAGCCAAAGAAGCATGGACACATTTAGCTCAACAAACGATTCAAATGTTAAAGTCTAGCCAAGTGTTGAATAAAGTCGTTTTGGCACGTAAAATGGCTTTTCATGCGACAGAGTTAGTGCCAGGTCAGTTGATGGCAAATTTAGTCGCCTTGCAAAAAAATACGTATCGTTTTTATTTAGATGGGCCGACGCGTCACTTTTTTGGTGCGACACCGGAACGCTTATTAAAAGCAACGACCAGTGAATATCTGACTGCCAGTGTTGCTGGGACGATTCGCCGCGGCCAAACACCTGCAGAGGATGTGGAATTAGCCAATCTTTTATTGCATGATGCGAAAAATACCAAAGAACACCAAATCGTTGTTGAAGCGATTCAAGGACAATTAGCGCCTTTTGTCAATGGCCAAGTCGCATTAGGCCCAAGACAAATATTAAAAAATGAGCAAGTCCAACATATCTTCTTAACATTAGCTGGTCAACGACAAGAGCAAAGTCGCTTTTTAGAGGTGATTGAAAACCTTCATCCAACCCCAGCTTTAGGTGGTAATCCAAAAGAAGCGGCCCTTAGTTACTTACAGGAAAATGAGAACTTAGACCGTGGCTTGTATGGGGCACCGATTGGCTATTATCGCTTATTTGAAGATAGTGGCGAATTTGTGGTAGGTATACGCTCGGGAGTTTATGGACAAGAGGAGGCAATCTATGGCGAATGTTTTGCTGGCTGTGGGATTGTCCAAGATTCGAATGCCGATGAAGAATTTGAAGAAACCAAATTAAAATTTGAACCAATGAAACGGGGGTTATTAGGTCTTGAATAAGCAACAAGAAATGACTAGTTATTTGCGCTATTTGATTGCTGGGTTAAAACAAGGCGGTGTGCGTCAAGTTGTGATTAGTCCGGGTTCACGCTCGACACCGTTAGCTTTATTGGTCAAACGCGAGAAAGATTTGCAATATTTTGTAGCGGTTGATGAGCGTTCGGCTGGTTTTTTAGCGCTAGGATTAGCCAAAAGTAGTCAGCAGCCAGTCGCCTTACTTTGCACTTCAGGGACTGCTGCGGCAAACTTTTATCCAGCGATTTGTGAGGCTGAAGCTAGCAATGTCCCTTTAGTTGTCTTAACTAGCGACCGGCCACCTGAATTACGAAATGTTGGTGCCCCACAAACGATGTCGCAAAATCAGTTATATGCCGATCATGTGAAATTTTTTGTGGAGATGGCCTTACCTGAAAGCACGCCGCTCATGTTGCGTTATAGTTTTTGGCAAGGATTCCAATTAGCAACGAGGGCGATGAGTGGGGTTAAAGGGGTTGTGCATGCCAATATTCCTTTAAGGGAGCCGTTATTACCTGATTTAACGCAAAATACACCGATTGACTTGTTCCTTATGCAAACGACTACACAAAACTTGATTGCCCAAGGTTGGTTTCAGAAAAAAGGGATGATTGTATTAGGTGGTGAACGCAGCCTAGCAGAAGCACGCCTTGCTTTAACTTTAGCGAATCATCTAGGTTGGCCGATTGTGGGTGATCCGTTAAGTCAATTAGCTAGTTGCGATGGAGAGACGCAAAATTATGTTAAACAAGCCGATGTAATTTTTGAAGAGACGCGTGATTTACCTGAAGTTGAGGTGATTTTACGTTTTGGTAAGGTACCGGTGACCAAAAATGTGATGTTTTACTTGCGTGATAGTCAGGCGGTGCAAATCTTGGTCGATGAGACGCAACAATTGCCTGATTATCTGTATCGCAGTCAGTATCTCGTCGCTGAATCACTAACAAAAGTGGCCAAACAAATTCTTCAAAGTACACCAAAAAGGGACCAGGCTTATCTGCAAGCTTGGCAAAATCTGCAAAAACTAGCGAGTCAAGCCATTGATGAAACGAGTGAGCAGTTTGCCTTTCATGAGAGTCAATTGGCGATGGTATTGATGAAAACCTTAGCGTTTGGCGAACAGCTTTTTGTTGCTAATAGTAATGCGATTCGTTTGGTGGACCGCTTATCCGGTATTAGTAAGGTGGCCTTTTCAGTCTTTGGGAACCGCGGCGTTAACGGTATTGATGGGATTCTTTCTACGGTCGCAGGGCTAGCGATGCAAACGAAAGCGCGCACGTATTTATTGGTTGGTGATTTGACACTTTTCCATGATATGAATGGACTCCAATTATTGAAAGCTTACCAACTCCCAGTGACGATTATCCTGTTAAATAATAATGCTGGCGGGATTTTCTCTTTTTTGAGTCAGCGTAGTTTAACAGCAGATGACTTTGATCCATTGTTTGCGACCCCACTTGATTTAGATTTCGCCCAAGTAGCCAATACCTATGAATTAGCCTATCAAAAAGTTGAAAGTGAAGCGGATTTTGAACAAGCAATGGTTACTTCACGCAAGCTAACTGGTGCAAATATGATTGAGTTAACCAGTCAAGCCCAAGTGCCCGTTGATTTTTGGCAAGCAGTATTAAGTAACTTCAAGGAAAAGAGGATGAAAGGATGCCAGTTGTAAGGGCCAATCAAGTTCGCTTTCATTATGAATATATCGGTTCCTTTCAAGAAGGGGCGCCTACGTTAGTCTGTCTGCATGGCTTTACAGGGACTCTACACACCTTTGATTTTTTGGCTGACCAATTACCTGGCGTGAATATTTTAGCACTAGATTTAATTGGTCATGGTCAAACGAGTGTGCATGTCCCTACTGTGCATTACACGATGAGTCAGGTCGTAAAAGATGTACGTGCTTTTTTGGAAAAATTAGGCTTAACTGAGTGCTTCCTTTTTGGCTATTCGATGGGTGGACGTGTGGCTTTGGCTTTTGCGACAACTTTTCCCGAAATGGTTTTAGGCTTGATTTTAGAAAGTAGTACAGCAGGTATAAAAGAGGCAGTGTTGCGAGCAAACCGGCGAAAACAAGACCAAAAATGGATTCACTTGTTAAGAGAAGAGGGGCTTAAAGCTTTTGTGCAACAGTGGCAAGAAGTCCCGTTATTTGCCTCTCAAAAAGCTTTGCCACAAGCGGTACAGCTGCGTGTCTATCAAGAGCGTATGAGTCAAAATCGTTGGGGGTTAGCCAATAGTTTAGCGCATATGGGGACTGGTGCACAGCAAAATTATTGGTCACAGTTGGCGAAAATGGATATGCCGCTATTATATTTAGCGGGTGAATTGGATGGAAAATTTTGTCAGATTGGTCAAGAAATGGTGCACTTATGGCAAAATCAAGCACAGTTGGAAGTCATTAGCGGTGCGGGTCATTGTATCCATCTGGAAAATCCCAAAGCCGCGGTGGACAATATCAAAAAGTTTGTGGAAAATGGTAAATCAAGATGAAAATTTCAAATATTACGTTATATCATATTCAAATTCCTTTTAAACAAGCAATTCAGACAAGTTATGGCCAATTAACGCATAAAGAATGTGTCGTGCTTACTTTACAATCTGACCAAGGATTAGAGGGTTTGGGAGAATTAACTGCCTTGCCACATCCGGATTATGTCCAGGAGTTTTTAGCAGGCGAATTATTGGTTTTAAAACGCTATTTATTGCCATTATTAGCCAATCAAGACCTCACACCGCAATCGTTTATGCAAAAAGCCGCAAAGATTCGTGGTCATCAGATGGCAAAAGCGGCGATTGAGATGGCCTTATGGGATCTATATGCAAAGTTACAAGAGAAATCGCTTTCGTACTTTTTGCCACCAACTTTAAGCACGGCCCCGGTAGGTATTAGCCTTGGTATCCAGTCCTCGCCCCAAGCCTTATTAGCTAAGGTCGATCAAGCAGTATTTCAAGGCTATCAGCGAGTAAAAGTTAAGATTGCTCCAAATAAAGATTATGATTATTTAGCGCCTATTCGGCAAAAATATCCCAATCTATGCTTAATGGCCGATGCAAATGCAAGTTATACTTTGGCACAAACTGCTACTATCAAACGACTAGATGAACTAGATTTGGCGATGATTGAACAACCTTTGCGTGTTAGTGATTTTGTTGAACATGCCAAATTGCAACAACAGATTTCAACGCCTATCTGTTTGGATGAAAATATCTGTCAAATGGACGATTTAAAGACGATGACTGCCCTTCATAGTGGCCAAGTGATTAATTTAAAATTGCCACGTGTCGGTGGATTGATTCCAGCTTTAGAAATGCTAGAATACTCCAAAGCACATCAAGTAAAAGCTTGGATCGGTGGAATGTATGAAGCAGGGATTGCCCGAGCGTTTCATCTACATGTCGCAAGTATCAAAGGGCTTGATTTTTCAGCCGATTTAAGTGCCACCGCGCATTATTTTGAACAAGACATTATTTCCCAAACATTTGTAGTAGAAAATGGTGAGATTCGCGTGCCTAGAGGGAGAGGAATCGGCGTATCACTAGACCAACAGGCACTAACAAAATTCACTTTAAATAAATTTTCACAAAAAATCTAGATAGTTTTCATTGCGAGTGTTATTATATAAAAGTGTAAGTAAATGTTACACTGTCACAACGGATTTTGAAGCGAGTAGGGTTTACCACTTTAAAATTCAAATTTTTAGTTGAGGTGAACATAATGGATGCAACAGCGTATCAACCACTTAATTTGTATACCAATTATCAACAAGCAGCACAAAATTATCCAACAACGCCTATTTTGCTGGATGAAGTATTACCGGCTTTTCCGGAATTAGGCTTAGAAAGTAATTATCAAATTAGTCACGAAATCATTGTGAAACGTGCTTGTCAATTAGCCACTTTAGGGATTAAGGCACGTGATAAGGTCATTATGTACAAGAGCCCTAAATTCGATACTTATTTATTAGCGGTGGCTGCGTCTTATCTAGGTGCGGTTCCGGTGATGATTTCTTATCATTTTCCAACTGAAACCATGGAAGTATTCGTGGACCGTTTAGAAAAGCCATTTATTATTTATGATGATGAAACGAAAGAACGCGTACTTGCCATTAATAATTTAGATGATGAACGTAAAATCGAAGTGAGCCGTCTTTTAGCTAGCGAGATTACGCCTGTGGAACAAGTCAGCTTAGACCCTGATGAAATTGCTTATATGACGCATACTTCAGGAACGACTGGGATTCCAAAATTAATTTGTCATTCTTATCATTCGATGGGTTGGCGTACGGTTTGGCAAAGAACGGTCTTTACAAAGATTGCGGAGAAAAAATTGGTCGCTTTCCATATTTCTCCAGTCCATTCACGTTTTAATATTGGTGTGTCTTCGTTGATGGCAATGGCTTTTCCGATGATGCCTTTAGCTACTTCAGATGGTGAAAAAGTAGCTGGTCTGATAGCCAAACATCAACCAATCGCTCTAGAAACTCATCCAAATAATTTTGTGCAATGGAGTTTTACCGCTGCGAAACAACCAGAAAGTTTTGATAGTATTCGTTATTATCATTCGACTTTTGATGCTATTAACAAGAAGACCATGCATACTTTCTTAAAAGCGAGTGAAAAGCAAGATCCAATCTTCTTACAAGTCTATGGTCAAAGTGAATGTGGACCAATGATTCTAAAAGCGCATACACTTGCAACCTTACCAACGGATAATGCCCGTGATATGGGGATAGGTTTAGGTGAGTTAACCAAAGCGCGCATTGCAGATGAAAAAGGCAATGTGCTACCAGCGAATCAAGATGGTCATATTCATTTCTTATCAAAAGGTCGTGCTTTGACTTATTATAAAGAAGACCAACGCTTTAAAGATAATGTTTATGGTGCTTGGTGGGATTCTGGTGACTATGGTTGCATGGATGAACAAGGTCATTTATACCTTAAAGATCGCCAAGTAGATTTAATTGAAAATATTGATAGCAACCTAGCTTTAGAAGACTTCTTATTAGACCATTTAGATTTCTTATCAGAAGTCGTGATGGTGCGCGATAAACAAGGACATGCCCAACCAGTGATTGCCTTAGCGCCAGATTGCGAAATGGACTGGGAGGCTTGGTGGAAACAAGTAGAAGATCTACCTCATCTTAATGCGCCAATTATTCGCGATTTTGATGATATTCCACGAACAGCTACGATGAAAGTCCGCCGTTTGTATATTGAAGAATCACTAAAAAATGAAGGATAATAAAAATCCCCCAGATAGCGCACTCAGCTTTTATCTGGGGAATTTTTTTACTGTTGATTAAGATCAATGACGGTTTCGCGTTTGATCAATTGATGAGGAACCACCATTCGACCGCTTGTTTGTTGATTATCATTGAGCTTATGGATCAAACTCTGGGTCGCCATCTTACCCAATTCAGCCACATCTACGTCGATACTCGTCAAATAAGGGTGCACGAGGGTCGCAAAAATTGAGTTGTTAAAACTGATAATGGATAAGTCATCAGGTACTTGATATTGATAGAGATTTAATAATTGGATAATACGCATCGCAAATAAATCATCAATGACCACTAAGGCTGTTGGTTTTTCGATTTTTAAAAGTTCTTCAAAATTGACATAGTCTTCTGGATGTTGAAAAGTTACAGCCGGTTTGACTTCAAGATTGGCTAACATCATCGCTTTTTGATAACCAAAGTAACGCTCGAAATAAACATTTTCCTGCGTGGTATTGGTTATGAAAAGAATTTTTTGATGATGATGATTAATCAGGTATTCAGTTGCTTGTTTGCCTAATAGCTGGTTATCATTGTCGACATAGGTAATTTTTTGCTCTTGATTATAAGGTTGACCGATTAGAGTAAATGGCACATCCTCTTCCATTAAATAGCGAATAATCGGATCGTGATTATCTGAATAAGTCAAAATAAAACCATCGACTTGTTTTTGGCGATGCATTTGTTTGACATTTTCTAATAAAGAATCAAAATTTAAGGCCGTTGCAATTGCCACAGTCATACCAGATTGACGAGCTTCTTCATTGATTGTTTCAATTGTTTCTAAATAAAAAGGGTTGCCTAAGCGTTCCTTGGAGTCTAGTGGAGGCAAGATGATTCCAATAGCATTGGAGACTTGTTTACCAAGATTGCGCGCGGTTAAATTTGGAATATATCCCATATCATCCATAATGGCGCGGACTCTTTTTTTTGTTTCTTCAGAGATACTGGGGTGATCATTAATCACACGAGAAACGGTCGAAGTTGCCACACCCGCTCTTTTCGCCACATCTTTTACTGTAATACTCATTATTTTCCTCCCAATTAAAAGTAACCGTAACCATAGTATCAGAAAATATTCTCTTTTGCTAGTGAAAGAATACATTTGTACGCAACATTTGCATAATAAGAAGAAAAGACGGTGCCCCAGAGAAGGTGCATCCGTCTTAGTGTCTGGTTGCAATTGATTTTAGTTTAACGCAACAGTAATTTTATCGGTTAATTCATAATCTTTATCATAAAGTTTTAGACTTAAAGCATCGCCACTTAATTTTTCAACAGTAACGGCTTCTTTATTAACATTAATCGCTAATAAACGTCCACGGTAGTTAATGTGGAAGGCATAGTCGCTCCATGATTGTGGCACAAATGGGGCAAAGCTTAATGTTTCGTTGGCTGTCTTCATTTGGGCAAATCCTTGTACAATACCTAACCAGCTACCAGTCATAGAAGTAATGTGTAAGCCATCTTCAGTATCATTGTTGTAGTTATCCAAATCGAGACGAGCTGTACGTTCATACATTTCAACTGCTTTTTCTTCCATGCCTAGTTCAGCAGCTAAGATTGCGTGAATACATGCTGAAAGAGAAGATTCATGGACAGTCATTGGTTCATAGAAGTTAAAGTTGTTGCGTTTTTGTTCTAAAGTAAATTGATCCTCAAAGAAGTAAATTCCTTGTAAAACGTCGGCTTGTTTAATGAAGCAAGAACGTAAAATCTTATCCCATGACCAATTTTGGTTCAATGGTAAGTCTGATTTGTCTAAGCTAGAAACTGGACGTAAATCTTTATCTAAGAAAGTATCATGTTGGACAAAGACATCTAATTCTTCATCGTAAGGGAAATACATTTTTTCAATAATATCTTCCCATTTTGCTTGTTCGTCTTCAGAGATTTCTAAGGTTGCTTGGTCTTGGAAACGACGATAGCTTTCTAAGGTATATTTTAGAACCCAACGTGCGATGTAGTTGGTATACCAGTTGTTGTTAATATTGTTTTCGTATTCGTTTGGACCAGTAACACCGTGAATCATGTACTTATCATTGCGTTTAGAATAGTGCACACGGTCAGCCCAGAAGCGTGCAATTCCTGTTAATACTTCTAAACCTTCTTTAGCAAGATAAGTTGTGTCGCCAGTATAGTTCGTATAATTGTAAATCGCATAAGCAATTGCGCCATTACGGTGGATTTCTTCAAAAGTGATTTCCCACTCATTATGACATTCTACCCCTGTGAAGGTAACCATTGGATAAAGCGCACCAGCTAGACCTTGTTGACGGGCGTTGTGATAAGCTTGTGGTAATTGATTATGACGATATTTCAATAAGCTACGAGTCACGCTTGGATCAGCTAAAGATAAGTATAATGGTACGGCATAAGCTTCTGTATCCCAGTAAGTTGCACCACCATATTTTTCACCAGTAAATCCTTTAGGACCGATGTTTAAGCGTTCATCTTCACCGTAGTAGGTAGAGAATAATTGGAATAAGTTAAAGCGAATACCTTGTTGAGCAGCATCATCGCCATTAATCACGACATCGGCTAATTCCCAACGTTTTTGCCATGCTTGAGCTTGTTCGGCTTTTAAGGCTTCATAGTCATTACCAAAAGCAGCATATAATTCAGCAACTTTAGCTACTTGTTCGTCTTCTTCAACATCACGACTGGTTACGATGACTACTTCTTTTTCAAAAGTAAAGCTTTCTCCTTGTTTTTTGTTAAAGACAAATTGATTGCTGATCATTAAAGGTGCTTCTAAGCTTGCTTCACTTTCAAAGTTGTGTTTCATTGCAGAAGTGACAGTGAATTGTGGGACACCAAATGGATTAGCGATAGTGCGGGCAGTGACATAACTAAAGCCATCTGTTTCTCCTTGTGCAACTTCTTCCCAGAAATGTTCATCATAGTTACTGTCTTCATTGGTTACATTATTGTCCAAGCTAGAATTAATTTGAATGGTTGCTTCTCCTTCAAGTACAGTTGCTGTTAGACGGATAAAAGCTAATTCTTTTTTCACGATACTTAAGAAACGCTCAAATTCAAAACGAACTTTACAATCGTCAAAAGCTACGACGAATGAGCGAGATAATAGACCGTTTTGCATGTCTAATTCCATTTTGAAGTCTTGCGGATCAAGTTGAGCTAAATCTAATACTTGACCATTAACTAAGATTTCAAGACTTAAGAAGTTCACTGCATTAATGACTTTCCCGAAATATTCAGGATAACCATTTTTCCACCAACCTACACGCGTTTTATCCGGAAACCAAACCCCAGCAATATAAGTACCTTGATGGTGGTCTGCGCTATAAGTTTCTTCAAAGTTTCCGCGCATCCCCATGTAGCCATTACCGATACTAGTTAGCGATTCTTGTAGTCGGCGATTTTCTTTATCTAATTTTGTTGTGCGAATTTTCCAGGGATCAATTTCAAATAATCGTTTAATTTGTTTCATGATATAC
Organism: Enterococcus cecorum; assembly: GCF_052119425.1. Taxonomy (GTDB): domain Bacteria; phylum Bacillota; class Bacilli; order Lactobacillales; family Enterococcaceae; genus Enterococcus_E; species Enterococcus_E cecorum_C. Next base: position 34,882 of record NZ_JBQKFH010000008.1, on the reverse strand, counting down.
TCCTCCGTTTATTAAGTCACTTATATTTTAAACGCAAACGGTTGCGCAAGTCAAGTTGAAAATGCAAAAAAATGAAAAAAATATTTTTGGGGTAAATATCAAGGATTGACAATGCTTAAATTGGTAATTAATTGTTTGGGAATCGGTTGCGTTTTCAAGTTTGATTGTTTTGCAAAAGTTGTTTGTGATAGACTAAGTATGTAGATGAGTGGAGGAAGGAAGCGAGAATATGCAAACAGTGATTTTTGATATGGATGGAGTATTAGTAGACTCTGAATATACTTTTTTTAAGAGTAAGTCTGATATGTTAGCTGAGGCGGGTCATCCGGTAGAAACGAGTTATCATTACCAGTTTATGGGCACGACTTTTACTTTTATGTGGGAAGAAATGAAAAAAGAATTTGACCTACCAAAATCAGTGGATGAATATATTCAAGAGATGAATCAACGCCGCAAAGCTATTTTTCAAGAAACTGGGGTCAAACCAATCAAAGGAGCAGTGGCATTAGTCAAGGCGTTGCATCAGGCAGGGTTTAAGTTGGCTGTGGCTTCAGCATCACCGAGAAATGAGATTAAACAATATCTCACTGAACTAGGGATTATCGATTGTTTTAGTGCCTATGTGAGCGCTGATGAAGTCGAACATGGTAAGCCTGCTCCGGATGTCTTTTTAGAAGCGGCTAAACGTATTGCGCGCAATCCTAGTGAGTGTATTGTTTTTGAAGATACGAAAAATGGCAGTCGCGCAGCTAAAAATGCCGGGATGTATACGATTGGTTTTGCAAATCCCGAATACCCTAAACAAGATTTATCAGCCGCCGATAAGATAGTGACCGACTATCAACAGGTGGATATTCAACGTTTATTAGCATTGTAAAAAAACTCGTACAACCAGTCTGACTGGGCGTACGAGTTTTTTGTTAGTCAAATTGTTCATTCGGATATTTTTTCTTTAGTGCGGTTAAAATTAAGCGTTTGGCTAGGATTTCATTTCTAGCTAGGATAGGACCGTGGAAGTAGCTCCCAAAGACGTTTTTGTAAATCACACCTTCTGTTTGGTCTTGCCCATTATTGCCTTTTCCTTGGATGACTTTGCCCAGAGGTTTTTCGCCTTTTCCTAAGAAGGTCATCCCATTGTGATTTTCAAAGCCATAATAAGTTTCATCAAATTCCTCATTATAAATCTCGGTATCGCCAATGAAACGATTATTTTCCTGGCTTAATGTATAGTGATCGAGTGCACCAATACCTTTAATTTGTTCGCCATGAGCACCGATATAGTAATGTCCAAGTAATTGATACCCACCACAAATGGCTAACATGACCCCATCATTTTCAATATAGCGAGTGAGTTCTTCCTTTTTTGTAGGTAAGTCTTCAGCCACGATGACTTGCTCAAAATCTTGCCCACCCCCAAAGAAAATTAAATCAAAATCATCCGCCTTAAATTCTTGATGGATACTGACAATTTCTGTTGTTAAGGTAATGCCCATTTTTTTGGCGACATATTGAAGCATTAATAAATTTCCGTTATCGCCATACGTATTGAGGAGGTTTCCGTATAAATGGCAAAGGTGTAATTCATAATTAGCCACGATCCATCCCTCCTTTAATGTAGCCTTTTTCAGCTAATTTTTTGCGTAATTGTAACACAGCGGTATAAGTTGCTAAGATATAGACATTTTCTGTTGGTAAAGTTGCAATTTGTTCAATAACTTCATCTAGTTCGCGGACTTCAGTCAATTTATCTTCTTCAATTCCGGCAACCTTTAAGCGTAGGGCCATATCTTTATGTCGTTCGCCACCAGCAATCACTTGAGGAATCGCCATGTCGGCAAAGGCTTCATGATTGCCATCCCAAATCCAGCTGACGTCAATCCCATCGGCATAGTTCGCATTTAATAGACAAACTAAAGAGAAAGGACGAGGAGCAAGGCCAATCATATCAATGACTTGGTTTATTCCTACTGGATTTTTTACTAATACTAGGGTGCATTTTTTATCTTTAATTTGGATGACTTCTTGACGACCAAAGACTTTTTCATCGTAAGCTAGGCCTTTGCGGATTTTTTCAGGACTGACATGATAATATTCAGCCACCGAACAAGCCGCTAAAGCATTATAAATATTATACATTCCCCCCACTTCAATGCCGTATTCTTCCCCGTCAATCACAAATTTGGCATGCGTATTACTCATTTCTTTCAAATCGGTTAATTGATAGGTTAATGCTGGACGTTTGAAATCACAGTTTGGACAGTAATATTTTCCAAGATTGGCATAGGTATTCAGCTTGTAGTGCAAAATATGATGACAATGTGGACAAAGCACGCCATCCGTATTGTAATGGGCCATCTGTTCCTGATCTGCTTGATGATTAAACCCATAATAGATTCTAGGATTTACCGTGTCAATCGAGTTAAAGATAGGCGAATCTCCATTGGCTAAAATGGTCGCTTGTGGAGATTTTGCGGCACCTTCGACAATTAAACGATAAGTAGTATAGATTTCGCCGTAACGGTCCATTTGATCTCGAAAAATATTCGTAAAGACAAAGAGTTCAGGCTTAATATATTCAGTAACTTTACTTAAAGAAGCTTCGTCAATTTCTAGAACGGCAAATTTTTTCTCACCTTTTTTCACTTTAGCAGATAAAAAAGTAGAGACGATTCCTTGGACCATATTTGCGCCTGTTGGATTGGTTAGAACATGGTCAAATTCTTGTTTTAATATATTTACAGTTAAAGCCGTTGTTAACGTTTTGCCATTGGTACCAGTAACGACAACGACTTGATAATCTTTAGCTAAGTGATCTAATATTTGTGGGTCAATCTTTAAGGCTAACTTTCCTGGTAAGCTTGAACCACCTTTCATAAATGTCTTTAAAAACCATAAAGAGCTTTTACCGACAGCTGTGGCCAAAAGACTCTTGATACTCATAAATCTTCCTCCAATTGTTCAATTAACAGAACTATCATACCATAGAATGTCCCAAAAAGATAATGCGCATGAAGGAGTAAGCAAGATTTTATAAAAAATAAAAAAACTTTGCCTTACTGACTTGTACATCAACAAATCAAATAAGACAAAGGAGAGGGAATACCTCATTAAATTCCGATAAAAGGGGCAAAGATAGGTACGACAACCACCGTAACTAAGCCAACGATAACTACGGCGATACTTGCCATGGCCGTTTCGGTTTCGCCTAATTCCATACTTACAGCCACTCCGAGTGCATGACCAGCTGCGCCTAATGATAGACCTTGAGCGATTTCGTCTTTGATTCTAAAATATCGTAGCGCCATTTTACCTAAAGCATAGGTCAACACACCATTAAAGATAACCGTAAAGGCTGTAATGGAAGCCACACCGCCAATAGATTCACTAATAGGTACCGCGATGGCTGTTGTTGCGGCTTGTGGCAAAATAGAGGCAATGATAGCTGGATGCATATGGATGAGTTTGCCTACTACAATTACACTGAATAAGGAACCAATCGAACCAATCGTTAAGGCTAAGACGATTTCAAACCAATATTTTTTTAAGACATCGCGTTTTTTATATAAAGGAATCGCAAAAGCAACGGTGGCTGGTTCTAGGAAAAAGCTAATGTATTTGCCGCCTTCGTTGTATTGTTCATAACTAATACCTGTTACTTTTAAGACAATCACACCCAAAACCATTGCGACAAATAAAGGCGTAAATAAGAAGAAGTTTTTACTTTTCTTGAATAAAAAGACCCCAATTTCAAATACAACTAATGAAATAATGATTCCGATATAAGCGTTCATAATCTAACATCTCCTTTGTTAGCTTGGGTTTGTTTGAATGGGATAAGGTCGGATAGTTGGAATTTTTTGGCTTGGCGTAATTTTAAGAGTAATGCACCAGACCAACCAGTAACGAATAATAAAGCTAAGGTAGCTACGAGAATCACGAATACAATTTGTAATCCATAGCTTGCCATTAAATCTAAGGAATTCACAAGTGAGATGCCAGATGGGACGAATAAAAAGGTAATGACTTTAGATAAACTATTACTTAAACCTTCTACTTGTTCGAGTTTGACCACACCGGTACATAAGGCGATAAATAATAAAATCATGCCCACCACCGATGAAGGAACGGGGATAGGAAGTAGATTGGCCACAAATTTCGAAATTAAAATAATGATAGCAAAAATGACCGCTTGTTGACAAAATGAGTATTCAGATTTTTTCATGTTTAAGCACTTCCTTAACGTTTTCTTGATTAAAGTATAGCGCTTTCTAAAATAAATAAAGCGTTTTTACCATTAAATGAATCAAATTTGGCGCGAAATGCAAAATAAGACACCTCAAATGCCCAATTACACTTGAGATGCCTAAAAGACAATGCTTTAAATGCCAAATATTTCTTTAAATTCTTTCAGATATGAGCGACTAACGGGTACTTTTTGGCCATTAGTCAAGATGACTTGCAAGGTGTGGTTGAACCAAGGTTGGATTTCTTGGACTTTTTTACGATTAATTAAATAGCTGCGATGGGTTTTAATAAATATGCTTTTTGGTAGTTTTTGTTCCATTTGATTCAGGCTACCGGGCATTTGATACGTTTGGTCTTTGGTATTGATACTTAAGGTTTTTTCTTCCACCAAGACGCAGTAAATATCTTTCGGCGCTACCATGTAAATCCGGTCTTCTCCTTGAATCGCAATGGCATCAAAATCTTCTTTTTCATTTGCCAAGACTGGTTGACTTGTAGATTGAGATGCTGGATTTGCTTGACTGGCTTTATGGATGACCTGCTGGATTTGCTCGGCATCAAAAGGTTTTAAGATATAGTCTTTGGCATTAACTTGAAAAGCTTTGAGCGCATATTGATCATAAGCGGTGGCAAAGACAAGGTAGGGTGGATTTTGGACTTTGATCAATTTTTCCGCTAAGTCAAAGCCACTTTCTCCGGTTAAATGAATATCTAAAAAGAGCAAGTCCGTTTTTTGGTCGATTAGTTGGGCGATGGCTTGCTCGACACTATCTGCCTGTGCGATGGAGGTCACTTGTGGGTGTTGCTTAACAAGATAAGCAAGTTCTTCTCTAGCAAATGGTTCATCATCAACGATTAATACGTGCATAAAATCTATCCTTTCAATGATTGATTGAGCTGAGGGATGGTCAGTGCGACATGGCTACCACCTTCAGGATTATTTTCAATGAAGAAATTTCCCTGATTATCATAAAGGGTTTGGATACGTCGGGCGAGATTTTCCAGTGCAGTACCCGTTCCTTTTTCTGATTCTACCGTTTGTTTGCCTAATAAGGCGAGACGTTTTTCTGGAATTCCTTCGCCATTATCAAAGACATCAATGTGCAAGGCTTGGTCATCTTTTTGGATTTGGACATAGACTTGATTATTTTCTTTGCGGTTTTTAAAGCCATGTTTAATCGTATTTTCGACTAACACTTGAATGGCATAAGGTGGGATGAAACATTCTAAACAATCTTCTTCGACATCAAAGACAATATGATAGCGCTCAGGGAATCGTGCTTGCTCTAAGGCCAGATACGCTTTGACTTGATCTAATTCTTGTTGGACTTGAATCGTTGTCGCAATGGCCCCTTGTAAATTACCACGAAAATACTTGCTGAGTTGTAGCAATAGTTCGCGGGCTTTGGTGCTATCGATACGCATCAAGGCAGAAATGGTATTGATGGCATTAAAGAAAAAGTGAGGATTGACTTGAGCTTGTAAGGATTTGATTTCGGCTTCTTTTAAGAGTTTCGACTGCACTTCTGCTTCCCCCAGTTCGATTTGACTGGAGAAAATCAAGGCTAGTCCTTCTGCTAATTGCTCTTCCACATGGGTCAAGTCATCAGGATTATCAAAATACATTTTCAGCGTGCCAACAATTTGATTTTTTGAAAATAAAGGAATGACTATGGCCGCTTGTAAGGGACAATCAGGATGCGAGCACCCAACTTCAGCCTTACTTCTAGCAATCGTCATTTCGCCGGTTTTTAAGACTCGTTTAGATAGCTCGGTAATGACTTCTAGTTCGGGAATATGGTGGTCATCCCCTTTGCCGACATGAGCCAATATTTGATGGGTATCGGTAATACTAATGGCACTAACCTTCGTATAATGCTGGATAATACTAGCAACTTTGCGCGCTGAATCCTTATGTAGTCCTTCACGAAAATATGGTAAAGTTTGGGCAGCAAGATCGAGTACTTCATGGGTTTGGACGGCCTTGGCTTGCTCTTCTTGATTGAAGGTAATGGTTAAAATCGACATGAAGATAAAGGTCCCCACGCTATTGAGTAAAATCATCGGAAAACCAATAAAACGAATCAAATTTAAGCCACTTGTAAAGCTAGGACTAAAAAATAAGATAAATCCCATTTGGACACATTCCATTAAAGCAGCAATCAAGGTCGCCTCCATCGTCGAAATAAAGGCGTGGCGATGCATTTTACGTTGTCCGAGCCAGCCTGCGATAAACCCAATCAGTATCGAGGAAGGCACATAGAAAAAATCATTCATTGTCCCTTGCCATAGTCGATGGATCCCTGCAATGAACCCAACTGCAGTCCCAACAACTGGACCACCTACTAGACCAGATACCGTAATGACTAAAGTTCTAGTATTGGCGATGGCTGCTTGGGTCGAAATTGTTGGCAAAAAGTTAGCCGGTAGAATTGTATTTTTGGTGATTTCTATCCCGGTTAGATTGGCAATGATAACGAATATCCCAAAAATAATCGTTAAAATAATTTTGGCTTGCAATTTTTGACGATTCAAGAGAACTTGTTTAAAGTAAGGAATATTTACTAGTAAAAAAGCCATTAAAATGATTAAACCCACACGTTCCATCATTAAGATTAACAACTCAAACATAAAATCACTTCCATTTTTTTCATATTATTTATGGTAAAAGTTTTTTCCTTATTTGTCTAGCCACACAACATTCTTTTAAATTTTTCCCATTTTCTGACTTTTTCCTTTATTCTTTCCCTTATTTTCGCTACAATACTTATAGTTATGTAGATAAAAATGAGGTGGATAGCTTTTGTTAAAATTTTTACGTGAATGGGGTTCGCTTATTTTAATTATTTTGTTGATTTTACTTGTGCGAATCTTTGTCTTTGAGCCTGTAACTGTAAAAGGCCATTCGATGGATCCGACTTTAGCAGATGGTCAAAAGTTAATTGTAAGTAAAGTATTTCAACCAGAACGATTTGATATCATTACGACAGTCGAGCCCAATGATCAAAGTAAAGTAGCTGTTAAGCGTTTGATTGGGTTGCCGGGAGATACGATTGAATATAAAAATGATCAATTATTGATTAACGGCAAAGCTTATAATGAACCTTACCTTAAAGATTTTAAAGCGAAATTTGCCAAAAATCGTTTGCAAGAAGAGTACAGTTATTCATTGGATTATCGCAATACTGCCGCTACAGTCAGCAATTTCACGCAAGATTTTTCAATAAAGGTACCTGAGGGAAAATATTTCGTGATGGGGGATAATCGCTTGGTGTCATTGGATAGTCGTGAGTTTGGCTTTATTACTAAAAAATTGATGCGTGGTGAAGTTGTATTACGGTATTTCCCATTTGATAGGATTAAAATGTTTAAAGATTAAGTATGCTTGAAAGGATATTTAAAGCTAATGGTATTGGACTGTTAGTGAGGATATCCTTTTTTTGTTATCGTTTGGTTGAGAGAATTGTAAGCAAGCTTGAAGTTTTCAATATTCCTAAATAGATTGGCTTGCACGAAAGCTAGTGTATCAAGTATAATACTAAAGGAATGTTTGAGGAGTGAAAAAATGGCCCAATTATTTTTTAAATATGGTGCGATGAATAGTGGAAAATCCATCGAAATTTTAAAAGTCGCGCATAACTATGAAGAGCAAAATAAGCCAGTCGTACTCATGACTAGTGGTCTAGATACGCGTTCTGGTGTTGGTAATGTTGCTAGTCGGATTGGTTTAGAGCGTACAGCCATTCCAATTTTTGATGAGACGGATGTATATGAAACGATTGCCAATTTAGAACAAAAGCCTTATTGTGTATTGATTGATGAAGCGCAATTCTTGAAAAAACATCATGTATTAGCTTTTACGCGCGTGGTCGATGAGTTAAATATTCCTGTGATGGCCTTTGGTTTGAAAAATGATTTTCGCAATGAATTATTCGAAGGTTCACAGTATTTATTGCTTTATGCCGATAAGATAGAAGAAATGAAGACGATTTGTTGGTTCTGTCATAAAAAAGCAACGATGAATTTACACTATATTGATGGAAAGCCAGTCTATGAAGGGGACCAAGTACAAATTGGAGGCAATGAAGCGTATTATCCAGTTTGTCGCCATCATTACTTCCATCCTGAAATGAATGAAAAAAACGAACGACGAAAAATAAAAATGAATAAAGGAGAATACAATGTACGATCAATTACAAGCAATTGAAGACCGTTATGAAGAATTAGGCGAATTATTAAGTGACCCTGAAGTGATTGCGGATACGAAGCGTTTTATGGCTTTGTCAAAAGAAGAAGCAAATACGCGCGAAACTGTGGAAACTTATCGCCGTTATAAACAAGTCGTGCAAGGAATAAGTGATGCGGAAGAAATGCTAGCAGAAAACTTAGATCCTGAAATGACGGAATTAGCTAAAGAAGAATTAGCTGATTTGAAGAAAGAAAAAGAAGAACTAGAAGCAAAAATCAAAATCTTATTATTACCAAAAGATCCAAACGATGATAAAAACATTATTATGGAAATCCGTGGTGCTGCTGGTGGAGATGAAGCAGCTTTATTTGCCGGCGACTTATTTAATATGTACCAACGCTATGCTGAATCTCAAGGTTGGAAAGTCGAAGTGATGGATGCGAATATCACAGGTATCGGTGGATATAAAGAAGTGATTATGATGATTACTGGTGATAATGTCTTCTCTAAATTGAAATACGAATCAGGCGCTCACCGTGTCCAACGCGTGCCATCTACAGAATCTCAAGGTCGTATTCACACTTCTACTGCAACGGTTGTCGTGATGCCAGAAGCTGAAGAAGTCGAAGTTGAAATTGAAGACAAAGATATTCGTACGGACATTTATCATGCATCAGGTGCCGGTGGTCAGCACGTCAACAAGACTGCCTCTGCGGTACGTTTGACTCACATCCCAACTGGAATCGTGGTTGCCATGCAAGATGAACGTTCACAGCTAAAAAACCGTGAAAAAGCGATGAAAGTATTACGTGCACGTGTCTATGACCAAATGCAACAAGAAGCTCGTAGTGAATATGATGCAAATCGTAAATCAGCCGTTGGTACGGGAGATCGTTCTGAACGCATTCGTACTTATAACTTCCCACAAAATCGTGTCACAGATCATCGCATTGGTTTAACGATTCAAAAATTAGACCAAATTTTATCTGGCAAACTAGATGAAGTCATTGATGCATTAATCGTTTATGATCAAACTTCAAAATTAGAAGAGTTGCAAAATGGGTAAAAATAGTTATCGAGAAGTCCTGGCTAGGGCTTCTTCGTTTTTAGAGCAAAATCAATTAGAAGGTCATATGATTGAATATGTCTTCTTACAACGCAAACACTGGAATAAAACGGACTATTTATTGCATATGCATGAGCCAATAACTCCAGAAGATCAAAAGCAAATCGATGAGGATCTGGCTAAGCTATTAGACCACTATCCTCCACAATATTTAATTGGTAGTGAAGCATTTTTGGATTATCGCTTCAAAGTGACTCCGGATACCTTGATTCCGCGTCCTGAAACTGAAGAATTAGTAGAAAAGTGTTTAAAGTTAACGCAAAAACAAGCGAATCAAGCTTTAAAAGTCGTTGATGTGGGGACGGGAACAGGTGCGATTGCGATTAGCTTAAAAGATAAACGCCCCACTTGGCAGGTGAGTGCGGTGGATCTATCCTCGGCTGCATTAGAAGTTGCGAAGGAAAATGCTCAACAAATTGGTGTGGTACTTGAGTTTATTTTAAGTGATTGCTTAGATGAAGTAGCAGGTCCGATTGATGTTTTAATTTCCAACCCACCTTATATAAGCCAAGATGAATATGAATTAATGGATGTCAGTGTCCGCGAGTTTGAACCAAAAATGGCCTTATTTGCGGAAAATAATGGCCTTGCGATTTATCAAAAACTCGCCCAACAAGCACAAAGTAAGTTAGCTAAGGATGGTAAGATATTTTTAGAAATTGGTTTTATGCAAGGTCCTGCTGTGAAGGAAATCTTTCAAGCAGCCTTTCCTAAAAAGCAAGTGTCGATTCACAAAGATTTATTTGGTAATGACCGAATGATTGTGGTGGAATAGTGGATAAGTGGATATCTTTTCCACAAGTTGGGGATAATTAAGTAAGAAATGTGTATAAATCAAGAAATGTATGAAAAAAGGATGTGGATAAGTTGTGGATACAATCATATATAAACAGGATTTAGCGACACCGGCACAGTTATTAAAATCAGGTCAAGTCGTGGCTTTTCCTACTGAGACAGTGTATGGCTTAGGGGCGAATGCTTTGGATAAAGAAGCGGTTAAACAAGTTTTTGCAGTAAAAGGCCGCCCGAGTGATAATCCGCTGATTGTCCATGTAGAAAGTTTTGAACAAGCAAAAAAATATATTCAAACACTACATCCTTTGGCAGAAAAAATCGTCCAACAGTTTTGGCCAGGACCTTTAACGTTAATTTTTGAAATTATTCCGGGCTCTTTACCACAAGAAGTAACAGGTGGCTTGACGACCGCCGCTTTTCGGATGCCAAATGCAAAATTGACTTTAGATTTGATCCATCAAGCTGGGGTGCCGTTAGTTGGACCGAGTGCCAATACTTCAGGAAAGCCTAGTCCTACTTGCGCTGCCCATGTCTATCATGATTTGCAAGGAAAAATTGCTGGCATTGTGGATGGGGGCAATTGTCAGGTTGGGGTAGAGTCTACAGTCCTAGATTTGAGTAATCCTGAAGCAGCACCAATGATTTTAAGACCAGGTGCCATCACGAGGGAAATGTTAGCAGATTTTCTAGATATGGAGATTCTTTTGGACAAACATTTAGTCAAAGAAAGTGAAACCCCAAAATCACCTGGAATGAAATATAAACATTATTCACCAAATACACCAGTAATGATGGTTCAACCAGAAAATCTAGCCCAAGCCGTTGATGATTTTAACACTCAAGGTAAGAAATTAGGCTTATTGGCTAGTCCGAAGCAATTAGTAGGCCTAAATGCTGAGTTGGTTTCAGCTTATGAAGATGAGTCTGTTGAAGCGGCGACAAAAGGATTGTTCGCAGGCTTACGGGCATTAGATGAACAGGACTTGGATTTGATTTTAGTCACAACGACTGCGGAAACTGGGTTAGGTCAGGCCTATATGAATCGACTAAAAAAAGCCGCCGGACAAAAAATATATGAAGTATAAAATCATAAGTATAGTTTTTAAAACATTGTCTATCTACCAATAATGGATAGTCAATGTTTTTTTAGTTGAAAAATAGCATAAAAATCTAGTTATCCGCATAAAAACTGGACTTATCACACTTTATCAAGGTCAAAACCACTCAATTTACTACTAATTTACTACTTATGAATGAGCTTTGATACGACGATTTATCCTTGAAAAGTGAAGATATAAAGATACTTCCAATAAAATTTGAATATTTAATAGGTAGACACTTCAAAAAATGAGGTGTCTATTTTTTTACCCGATTTTGAAAGGAAGTGAACTTATGAAAACAAAAAATCAAGAATCAAAAGGTCGTTCCCCACTCTTTAAGACCATCAAACATTCATTCAGCCAATAAAAAAGAAAGGATAGGTAAAAATATGGAACTTAAATTTGTGATTCCCAACATGGAAAAAACATTCGGCAATTTAGAATTTGCTGGCGAGGATAAAGTCGTTCAGCGAAGAATCAACGGACGGCTAACTGTCTTATCAAGAAGCTATAATCTCTATTCTGATGTTCAAAGAGCAGATGATATTGTGGTGGTGCTTCCTGCTGAAGCTGGCGAAAAACATTTCGGCTTTGAGGAACGTGTGAAGTTAGTCAATCCACGTATTACCGCAGAGGGCTACAAAATCGGCACTCGTGGTTTTACAAATTACCTTTTACATGCTGACGACATGATAAAAGAATAAAGAAAGAGAGGAAAAATGATGAGATTAGCAAATGGCATTGTATTAGATAAAGACACGACTTTTGGAGAATTGAAATTCTCTGCTCTACGTCGTGAAGTGAGAATCCAAAATGAAGACGGGTCGGTTTCAGATGAAATCAAGGAACGTACCTATGACTTAAAATCCAAAGGACAAGGACGCATGATTCAAGTAAGTATTCCTGCCAGCGTGCCTTTGAAAGAGTTTGATTATAACGCACGGGTGGAACTTATCAATCCCATTGCGGACACCGTTGCTACTGCCACCTATCAAGGAGCAGATGTTGACTGGTATATCAAGGCAGACGATATTGTGCTGACAAAGGATTCTAGTTCATTCAAAGCTCAACCACAAGCAAAGAAAGAACCGACACAAGACAAATAGTCGCTAGGTAGAAAGGAGACTTTTTCGCATGAAACAGCGTGGTAAAAGGATTCGCCCATCTGGTAAAGATTTAGTCTTTCATTTTACGATAGCGTCACTCCTGCCTGTTTTCCTGCTGGTTGTCGGACTGTTTCATGTGAAGACAATCCAGCAGATCAACTGGCAGGATTTTAACCTATCACAAGCAGATAAGATTGACATTCCCTATTTAATTATCAGTTTCAGTGTCGCAATTCTTATCTGCTTGCTGGTAGCGTTTGTATTCAAACGGGTTCGCTATGATACGGTTAAACAACTTTACCACCGTCAAAAACTGGCAAAGATGATACTTGAAAACAAGTGGTATGAATCTGAACAGGTCAAAACAGAGGGTTTCTTTAAAGATAGTGCTGGTCGTACAAAGGAAAAGATAACCTACTTCCCTAAAATGTATTATCGACTTAAAAATGGCTTGATACAGATACGGGTGGAAATCACGCTGGGAAAATATCAAGACCAACTCTTACACTTGGAAAAGAAATTAGAGAGTGGCTTGTACTGTGAGCTGACGGATAAAGAGTTAAAGGATTCCTATGTGGAATATACTTTGCTCTATGACACCATAGCCAGTCGTATTTCTATTGATGAAGTAGAAGCTAAAGATGGTAAACTTCGCTTAATGAAAAACGTATGGTGGGAATATGATAAGCTCCCTCATATGTTGATTGCTGGTGGTACAGGTGGCGGTAAAACTTACTTTATACTGACACTGATTGAAGCCTTGCTTCATACAGATTCAAAACTGTATATTCTTGACCCGAAAAATGCTGACCTTGCGGACTTAGGTTCTGTGATGGCAAATGTCTACTATAGAAAAGAAGACTTGCTTTCTTGCATTGAAACATTCTATGAAGAAATGATGAAACGTAGTGAGGAAATGAAGCAGATGAAGAACTATAAGACTGGCAAAAATTATGCTTACTTAGGTCTCCCGGCACACTTCTTAATCTTTGATGAATACGTCGCTTTCATGGAAATGCTGGGAACAAAAGAAAACACCGCAGTTATGAATAAGCTGAAACAGATTGTCATGTTAGGTCGTCAAGCTGGCTTCTTTCTAATACTGGCTTGTCAACGTCCAGACGCAAAATATTTAGGCGACGGAATCCGTGATCAGTTTAATTTCAGAGTGGCTTTAGGTCGTATGTCTGAAATGGGCTATGGCATGATGTTTGGCAGTGACGTACAAAAGGATTTCTTCTTAAAGCGAATCAAAGGTCGTGGCTATGTTGATGTAGGAACAAGTGTCATATCAGAGTTTTATACTCCCCTTGTACCAAAAGGATATGATTTCTTGGAGGAAATTAAAAAGTTATCCAACAGCAGACAGTCCACGCAGGCGACGTGCGAAGCGGAAGTCGCAGGTGTGGACTGATCTTGCTGGCTGGTGTGGCAATAGCCACGCCAGCACTTAACCCCCCGTATCTAACAGGGGGGTACAAATCGACAGGAAACAGTCAAAAAAACATTAGAAAATCCTTTGGTTACAAGGGATTTACAAAATTTCAGCGTATGTCAAATGGGCTTTAAAAGTTGACATACGCCTTTTTGATTGGAGGGATTTTTACTGAATGAACAAACTTGGTTACAGCATTTAAAAGAAAAACGCTTGGCTTATGGACTATCTCAAAACCGTTTAGCTGTTGCGACTGGTATTACAAGGCAGTATCTAAGCGATATTGAAACAGGAAAAGTCAAGCCATCAGAGGATTTACAGCAGTCCCTTTGGGAAGCTCTGGAACGCTTCAATCCCGACGCTCCCCTTGAAATGCTGTTTGATTATGTAAGGATTCGCTTTCCGACAACAGACGTACAGCAGGTGGTCGAAAACATCTTACAACTGAAACTGTCCTATTTTCTTCATGAGGACTATGGTTTCTATTCTTATTCAGAGCATTATGCTTTAGGCGACATATTCGTCCTTTGCTCCCATGAACTGGACAAAGGAGTTCTGGTGGAATTGAAAGGTCGTGGGTGCAGACAATTTGAAAGCTATCTTCTGGCACAACAAAGAAGCTGGTATGAGTTCTTTATGGACGTTTTGGTGGCTGGCGGTGTGATGAAACGCCTTGACCTTGCCATTAACGATAAGACAGGGATTTTGAATATCCCTGTACTCACTGAAAAGTGCCAACAGGAAGAATGTATCTCCGTCTTCCGCAGTTTTAAAAGCTATCGCAGTGGCGAACTGGTACGCAAAGAGGAAAAGGAATGTATGGGAAACACCCTCTATATCGGTTCATTACAAAGTGAAGTTTATTTCTGTATCTATGAAAAGGACTACGAGCAGTACAAGAAAAATGATATTCCCATTGAAGACGCAGAAGTAAAAAACCGTTTTGAGATTCGATTGAAAAATGAGCGTGCCTATTATGCAGTCCGTGATTTACTCGTCTATGACAATCCAGAGCATACCGCCTTTAAAATTATCAATCGGTATATCCGTTTTGTAGATAAAGACGATTCCAAACCTCGTTCTGATTGGAAACTGAATGAAGAATGGGCTTGGTTTATTGGGAACAATCGTGAACGATTAAAACTAACCACAAAACCAGAGCCTTACTCCTTCCAAAGGACGCTGAACTGGCTATCTCATCAAGTTGCCCCGACCTTAAAGGTTGCGATTAAACTTGATGAAATCAACCAGACGCAGGTTGTAAAAGACATTCTCGACCATGCGAAACTGACAGACCGACACAAGCAGATTTTGAAGCAACAGTCAGTAAAAGAACAGGACGTGATAACAACAAAAAAATAACTCAAATACAAATTCATTGAATATAGAGAGGAGAACATTTTTATGAATTTTGGACAAAACCTTTATAACTGGTTTCTATCAAACGCTCAATCACTGGTGCTTTTAGCAATCGTTGTGATTGGCTTGTATCTTGGCTTCAAGCGTGAGTTTAGCAAACTGATTGGCTTTTTAATTATTGCGATTATTGCGGTTGGCTTAGTCTTCAACGCTGCTGGAGTAAAAGACATTTTACTAGAGCTATTCAATCGCATTATTGGTGCTAAAATAAAACCGTTCTTTTGTGGAATATAAGTGGTTTTCTTATGTTCCGCAAAGGAATGGTACACCAAACGAAGTGCGGTAGGGATTTTTGAATCTCTACAAAGAAAGGACGTGAATATATGGACGATATGCAAGTCTATATTGCGAATTTAGGCAAATACAATGAGGGCGAATTGGTCGGTGCGTGGTTTACCTTTCCCATTGACTTTGAGGAAGTCAAAGAGAAAATCGGCTTGAATGATGAATATGAGGAATACGCCATTCATGACTACGAGTTACCCTTTACGGTTGACGAATACACTTCCATTGGCGAACTCAATCGACTATGGGAAATGGTATCGGAATTACCCGAAGAATTACAATCGGAGCTATCTGCTCTGCTCACTCATTTTTCAAGCATTGAGGAACTAAGCGAACATCAAGAGGATATTATCATTCATTCCGATTGTGATGATATGTATGACGTGGCACGCTACTACATTGAAGAAACGGGTGCTTTAGGCGAAGTACCAGCTAGTCTTCAAAACTATATTGATTATCAAGCCTATGGTCGGGATTTAGACCTTTCAGGAACGTTTATCTCAACCAATCATGGGATTTTTGAAATCGTCTATTAAATCTGTCGGTACATTACTACTGGCAGATTTTCTATTTTACGGGGTGGCTCAATCAGCTACCCCTATTTTTTATGAAAGGATTGATTACATGAAGAAAATACGAAGCTATACCAGTATCTGGTCTGTGGAAAAGGTACTGTATTCTATCAATGATTTTAGACTTCCGTTTCCCATAACCTTTACGCAAATGACATGGTTTGTCGTGTCACTCTTTGCAGTGATGATACTTGGCAACTTGCCCCCTCTTTCCATGATAGAGGGAGCATTTCTCAAATACTTTGGGATTCCTGTGGCTTTCACATGGTTTATGTCTACAAAAACTTTTGATGGTAAAAAGCCTTATGGATTTTTGAAGTCTGTCATTGCTTATGCACTGCGACCAAAGCTGACCTATGCAGGAAAAAAAGTAACGCTTGGCAGAAACCAGCCACAAGAAGCCATTACAGCAGTTAGGAGTGAATTTTATGGCATATCCAATTAAATACATTGAAAACAATCTCGTCTGGAATAAAGACGGGGAATGTTATGCTTACTATGAGCTTGTTCCTTACAATTACTCATTTCTAAGTCCAGAACAGAAAATACAAGTGCATGATTCTTTCAGACAGCTTATCGCACAAAATCGTGATGGCAAAATTCATGCTTTACAAATCAGTACAGAATCCAGCATACGTTCTGCACAAGAGCGTTCCAAAAATGAAGTCACTGGCAAGCTCAAAGCGGTTGCCTATGACAAAATCGACCAACAGACAGACGCTTTAATATCCATGATTGGCGAAAATCAAGTGAACTACCGTTTCTTTATCGGCTTTAAGTTGCTTCTCAACGATCAGGAGTTTTCTATGAAAAGTCTTACCGTTGAAGCAAAAAATGCTTTGTCTGATTTTGTCTATGATGTGAACCATAAGCTGATGGGCGATTTTGTTAGTATGAGTAATGATGAAATCCTGCGTTTTCAGAAGATGGAAAAGCTCTTAGAAAATAAAATCTCTCGTCGTTTCAAAATCCGCAGGTTAGATAAGGACGACTTCGGCTATCTGATTGAACACCTTTACGGACAGACAGGCACTGCCTATGAAGAGTATGAGTACCATCTATCAAAGAAAAAGCTGGATAATGAAACGCTGATTAAATACTATGACTTGATTAAGCCTACTCGCTGTTTGGTGGAAGAAAAACAGCGATATTTGAAAATCCAGCAGGAAGATGAAACCGTCTATGTAGCTTACTTTACCATTAACAGCATTGTCGGAGAACTGGACTTCCCGTCCTCTGAAATCTTCTACTACCAGCAACAGCAATTTACATTCCCGATTGATACGTCAATGAATGTGGAAATTGTAGCGAATCGTAAAGCCCTATCTACTGTCCGCAATAAAAAGAAAGAACTGAAAGACTTGGATAACCACGCTTGGCAAAGTGATAATGAAACCAGCTCCAATGTGGCGGAAGCTCTGGAAAGTGTGAATGAGCTGGAAACCAATTTAGACCAAAGCAAGGAATCTATGTACAAGCTGTCTTATGTGGTAAGGGTATCAGCAAATGATCTTGACGAACTCAAACGTCGTTGTAATGAAGTGAAAGATTTTTATGACGATTTAAGCGTAAAACTGGTACGACCATTTGGGGATATGCTCGGCTTACATGAAGAATTTTTACCTGCCAGCAAGCGTTATATGAATGATTATATTCAATACGTGACCTCTGATTTCCTCGCTGGTTTAGGTTTTGGTGCTACTCAAATGCTGGGGGAAAATGAGGGGATTTATGTTGGCTACAGCTTAGATACTGGACGCAATGTCTATCTGAAACCTGCTCTTGCCAGTCAAGGGGTTAAGGGTTCAGTAACCAATGCGTTAGCGTCGGCTTTTGTTGGTTCGCTGGGTGGTGGTAAATCCTTTGCGAATAACCTTATCGTCTATTATGCGGTGCTTTATGGGGCACAAGCAGTGATTGTAGACCCAAAAGCAGAACGTGGCAGATGGAAAGAAACCTTGCCAGAGATTTCCCATGAAATCAATATCGTCACTCTGACTTCTGATGAGAAAAACAAAGGCTTACTTGACCCTTATGTGATTATGAAAAATCCCAAAGATTCTGAATCACTGGCTATTGATATTCTGACATTCCTTACGGGGATTTCCTCTCGTGATGGGGAACGCTTCCCAATCCTTAGAAAAGCCATTCGTGCAGTAACCAATAGTGAAGTACGAGGGTTGATGAAAGTGATTGAGGAATTACGGGTTGAGAATACGCCACTAAGTACCAGTATAGCCGACCATATCGAAAGTTTTACAGACTATGACTTTGCACATTTATTATTCAGTAATGGTTATGTGGAGCAGTCTATCAGCTTAGAAAAACAACTGAACATTATACAGGTTGCGGACTTGGTACTTCCCGACAAGGAAACTTCCTTTGAGGAATATACCACTATGGAGCTTTTATCCGTTGCTATGCTGATTGTCATTAGTACCTTTGCTTTAGACTTTATCCATACAGACCGAAGCATTTTCAAGATTGTAGATTTAGACGAAGCATGGAGCTTTTTACAGGTAGCACAAGGAAAAACACTATCTATGAAGCTGGTTCGGGCTGGTCGTGCTATGAACGCTGGGGTATATTTCGTGACCCAAAATACAGACGACCTCTTAGATGAAAAACTGAAAAATAACCTCGGCTTAAAATTTGCATTTCGTTCCACTGACCTTAACGAGATTAAAAAGACCTTAGCCTTTTTTGGTGTAGACCCAGAGGACGAAAACAATCAGAAGCGATTGCGTGATTTGGAAAACGGGCAATGCCTTATCAGTGATTTATATGGTCGTGTCGGTGTGATACAGTTCCACCCTGTATTTGAAGAACTGCTCCATGCCTTTGATACCAGACCACCTGTGCGAAAAGAGGTGTAAATGTGAAACCATCAATAGTAAACAGAATAAAATCAAACTGGACGCTGAAACGTCTAGGTAAAGTGGCAATGACAGTGGCTTTCACACTTGTGATTGCCATTTTTCTTTTAGCCATGCTGGGAACGGTGGTTCAAGCTGCGGGCTTGGTAGATGATACGGTCAATGTGGCAAATGAATACAGCCGATACCCACTTGAAAACTATCAACTGGATTTTTATGTGGATAATAGCTGGGGCTGGCTTCCGTGGAACTGGTCGGACGGGATTGGAAAACAGGTCATGTATGGACTATATGCCATTACCAATTTTATTTGGACAATCAGTTTGTATGTTTCCAATGCGACAGGTTACTTAGTACAGGAAGCCTATTCCTTAGACTTCATTTCCGCTACAGCAGATTCCATTTGTAAGAATATGCAGACCTTAGCTGGTGTGAGTGCAAACGGATTTTCAACAGAGGGTTTCTATGTTGGATTCCTCTTACTCTTGATTTTGGTTCTTGGGGTTTATGTTGCCTATACGGGACTGATAAAGAGAGAAACCACAAAGGCAATTCATGCCATTATGAATTTTGTGCTGGTGTTTATCCTATCGGCTTCCTTTATTGCCTACGCTCCCGACTACATTAAAAAAATCAATGACTTTTCATCAGACATCAGTAATGCCAGTTTATCACTTGGCACGAAGATTGTCATGCCCCATTCCGATAGTCAAGGCAAGGACAGCGTGGACTTAATCAGAGATAGCCTGTTTTCCATACAGGTTCAGCAACCGTGGCTACTGCTTCAATACAACAGTTCAGACATTGAAAGTATCGGTATTGACCGTGTGGAAAGCCTGCTCTCCACCAGCCCAGATTCCAACAATGGCGAAGACAGAGAAAAAATTGTTGCGGAAGAAATTGAAGACAGAAGCAATACCAATCTAACCATTACAAAGACCATTAACCGTTTAGGTACAGTCTTCTTCCTATTTGTCTTCAATATTGGGATTTCCATATTTGTATTCCTATTAACAGGAATCATGATTTTCTCGCAGGTACTTTTTATCATCTATGCTATGTTTCTGCCTGTGAGCTTTATTTTAAGCATGATTCCATCATTTGATGGTATGTCAAAACGAGCCATAACAAAGCTCTTTAATACCATTTTGACACGAGCTGGAATCACATTGATTATTACGACAGCATTTAGTATTTCAACCATGCTCTATACCTTATCGGCTGGTTATCCGTTCTTTTTGATTGCTTTTCTACAGATTGTGACCTTTGCAGGAATCTACTTCAAGCTGGGCGATTTAATGAGTATGTTTTCTCTACAGAGTAACGATTCTCAAAGTGTGGGAAGTCGTGTGATGAGAAAACCTCGTATGCTTATGCACGCTCACATGCACCGTCTACAGCGGAAACTTGGACGTTCCATGACTACTCTAGGGGCTGGGTCTGCCATTGTTACAGGTAAAAAAGGACAGTCGGGTTCGGGGAGTTCTGCAAGGACACAAGCAGATCACTCCCGACCAGACGGAAAGGAAAAATCAACACTTGGAAAACGTATCGGTCAAACCATCGGTACAGTAGCTGATACCAAAGACAGAATGGTAGACACTGCTAGTGGTTTGAAAGAACAGGTTAAAGATTTGCCGACCAATGCAAGATATGCAGTATATCAAGGAAAATCCAAAGTAAAAGAGAATGTCCGTGATTTAACCAGTAGTATTTCTCAAACCAAAGCGGACAGAGCCAGTGGACGCAAGGAACAGCAGGAACAAAGGCGAAAAACCATTGCGAAGCGTCGCTCTGAAATGGAACAGGTCAAACAGAAAAAACAGCCTGCTTCTTCTGTTCATGAAAGACCGACTACAAGACAAGAACAATATCATGATGAACAGACCTCAAAACAGTCTAATATTCAGACTTCATATAAGGAATCTCAACAAGCCAAACAAGAGCGTCCAGCAGTTAAGTCCGATTTTTCAAGTCCAAAAGTGGAACGCCAAGGCAATACCGTTCAAGAAAAAACCGTTCAAAAGCCAGCAACTTCAACCACTACAGCAGATAGAACTTCACAACGTCCAATCACAAAAGAACGTCCGTCTACTGTTCAAAGAGTACCACTACAAAATACAAGAAGTAGACCACCAATCAAAACCGCCACCATTAAGAAAGTCGGTAAGAAACCATGAAGTTGAAAACTTTAGTGATTGGTGGTTCTGGATTATTCTTGATGGTCTTCTCACTGCTTCTGTTTGTTGCCATTTTATTTTCAGATGAACAGGACAGCGGAATTTCCAATATTCATTATGGAGGTGTGAATGTTTCCGCAGAAGTGCTGGCTCATAAGCCTATGGTAGAAAAATATGCCAAAGAATATGGCGTTGAAGAATATGTCAACATACTTCTTGCGATTATACAGGTGGAATCGGGCGGTACTGCGGAAGATGTTATGCAGTCCTCGGAATCCCTCGGTCTTCCACCTAATTCATTGAGTACAGAAGAATCCATTAAGCAAGGTGTGAAGTATTTCAGTGAATTATTAGCCAGTAGCGAAAGGCTCAGTGTAGATTTAGAATCGGTTATCCAGTCCTACAATTATGGTGGTGGTTTCTTAGGGTATGTGGCTAATCGTGGAAATAAATATACCTTTGAACTGGCTCAAAGTTTCTCAAAAGAGTATTCAGGTGGCGAAAAAGTGTCTTACCCCAATCCCATAGCCATACCTATCAATGGGGGCTGGCGATACAACTATGGCAATATGTTTTATGTGCAACTGGTAACGCAGTATCTTGTCACAACAGAGTTTGATGATGATACGGTACAAGCCATCATGGACGAAGCACTGAAATATGAGGGCTGGCGATACGTTTACGGTGGAGCTTCCCCGACTACTTCTTTTGATTGTAGCGGACTGACACAATGGACGTATGGAAAAGCTGGAATTAACTTACCACGAACCGCACAACAGCAATATGATGTGACCCAGCATATCCCACTATCGGAAGCACAAGCTGGCGATTTGGTTTTCTTTCATTCTACCTATAACGCTGGCTCTTATATTACTCATGTTGGGATATACCTTGGCAATAACCGTATGTTTCATGCAGGCGACCCAATCGGTTATGCCGACTTAACAAGCCCCTACTGGCAACAGCATTTAGTGGGAGCAGGACGAATCAAACAATGAGAAAGGAAGATTTAATGATGAAATTTAGAAAAAATCAGAATAAAGAAAAACAGATACCAAAGGAAAAGAAACCTCGTGTCTATAAGGTCAATCCTCATAAAAAGGTTGTGATTGCCTTGTGGGTACTTTTAGGGCTTAGTTTCAGCTTTGCGATATTCAAGCACTTTACAGCTATAGATACTCATACTATTCACGAAACAACTATCATAGAAAAGGAATACGTTGATACTCATCATGTAGAAAATTTTGTAGAGAACTTTGCGAAAGTCTACTATTCATGGGAGCAATCCGATAAGTCCATTGATAATCGAATGGAAAGTCTAAAAGGCTATCTGACAGATGAACTTCAAGCTCTCAATGTTGATACAGTACGCAAAGATATTCCTGTATCGTCTTCTGTAAGAGGATTTCAGATATGGACGGTAGAGCCAACTGGCGACAATGAGTTTAATGTAACCTACAGTGTAGACCAGCTCATTACAGAGGGAGAAAATACAAAGACCGTCCACTCTGCTTATATAGTGAGTGTCTATGTAGATGGTTCTGGAAATATGGTACTGGTTAAGAATCCGACCATTACCAACATACCTAAGAAATCAAGTTATAAACCAAAAGCCATTGAAAGTGAGGGGACGGTTGATTCCATTACAACCAATGAAATCAATGAGTTTTTAACGACGTTCTTCAAGCTCTATCCTACAGCGACAGCCAGTGAACTTTCCTACTATGTGAATGACGGGATATTAAAACCAATCGGAAAAGAGTACATCTTTCAAGAACTGGTAAATCCTATTCACAATCGTAAGGATAATCAAGTCACGGTATCGCTGACAGTGGAGTATATCGACCAGCAGACCAAAGCAACGCAGGTATCTCAATTTGATTTGGTACTTGAAAAGAACGGGAGTAATTGGAAGATTATAGAATAACAAATATTGGTACATTATTACAGCTATTTTGTAATCACGTACTCTCTTTGATAAAAAATTGGAGATTCCTTTACAAATATGCTCTTACGTGCTATTATTTAAGTATCTATTTAAAAGGAGTTAATAAATATGCGGCAAGGTATTCTTAAATAAACTGTCAATTTGATAGTGGGAACAAATAATTGGATGTCCTTTTTTAGGAGGGCTTAGTTTTTTGTACCCAGTTTAAGAATACCTTTATCATGTGATTCTAAAGTATCCGGAGAATATCTGTATGCTTTGTATGCCTATGGTTATGCATAAAAATCCCAGTGATAAGAGTATTTATCACTGGGATTTTTATGCCCTTTTGGGCTTTTGAATGGAGGAAAATCACATGAAAATTATTAATATTGGAGTTTTAGCTCATGTTGATGCGGGAAAAACTACCTTAACAGAAAGCTTATTATATAACAGTGGAGCGATTACAGAATTAGGAAGCGTGGACAAAGGTACAACGAGGACGGATAATACGCTTTTAGAACGTCAGAGAGGAATTACAATTCAGACAGGAATAACCTCTTTTCAGTGGGAAAATACGAAGGTGAACATCATAGACACGCCAGGACATATGGATTTCTTAGCAGAAGTATATCGTTCATTATCAGTTTTAGATGGGGCAATTCTACTGATTTCTGCAAAAGATGGCGTACAAGCACAAACTCGTATATTATTTCATGCACTTAGGAAAATGGGGATTCCCACAATCTTTTTTATCAATAAGATTGACCAAAATGGAATTGATTTATCAACGGTTTATCAGGATATTAAAGAGAAACTTTCTGCCGAAATTGTAATCAAACAGAAGGTAGAACTGTATCCTAATATGTGTGTGACGAACTTTACCGAATCTGAACAATGGGATACGGTAATAGAGGGAAACGATGACCTTTTAGAGAAATATATGTCCGGTAAATCATTAGAAGCATTGGAACTCGAACAAGAGGAAAGCATAAGATTTCAGAATTGCTCCTTGTACCCTGTTTATCATGGAAGCGCAAAAAGCAACATAGGGATTGAGCAGCTTATAGAAGTGATAACGAATAAATTTTATTCATCAACATACAGAAAGAAGTCTGAACTTTGCGGAAATGTCTTCAAAATTGAATATTCGGAAGAAAGACAACGTCTTGCATATGTACGCCTTTATGGCGGAATCCTGCATTTGCGGGATTCGGTTAGAATATCGGAAAAGGAAAAAATAAAAATTACAGAAATGTATACTTCAATAAATGGTGAATTATGTAAAATTGATAAGGCTTATTCCGGGGAAATTGTTATTTTGCAAAATGAGTTTTTGAAGCTAAATAGTGTTCTTGGAGATACAAAGCTATTGCCACAGAGAGAGAGAATTGAAAATCCGCTCCCTCTGCTGCAAACAACTGTTGAACCGAGCAAACCTGAACAGAGAGAAATGTTGCTTGATGCCCTTTTGGAAATCTCAGATAGTGATCCGCTTCTACGATATTACGTGGATTCTACGACACATGAAATTATACTTTCTTTCTTAGGGAAAGTACAAATGGAAGTGATTAGTGCACTGTTGCAAGAAAAGTATCATGTGGAGATAGAACTAAAAGAGCCTACAGTCATTTATATGGAGAGACCGTTAAAAAATGCAGAATATACCATTCACATCGAAGTGCCGCCAAATCCTTTCTGGGCTTCCATTGGTTTATCTGTATCACCGCTTCCGTTGGGAAGTGGAATGCAGTATGAGAGCTCGGTTTCTCTTGGATACTTAAATCAATCATTTCAAAATGCAGTTATGGAAGGGATACGCTATGGTTGTGAACAAGGATTGTATGGTTGGAATGTGACGGACTGTAAAATCTGTTTTAAGTATGGCTTATACTATAGCCCTGTTAGTACCCCAGCAGATTTTCGGATGCTTGCTCCTATTGTATTGGAACAAGTCTTAAAAAAAGCTGGAACAGAATTGTTAGAGCCATATCTTAGTTTTAAAATTTATGCGCCACAGGAATATCTTTCACGAGCATACAACGATGCTCCTAAATATTGTGCGAACATCGTAGACACTCAATTGAAAAATAATGAGGTCATTCTTAGTGGAGAAATCCCTGCTCGGTGTATTCAAGAATATCGTAGTGATTTAACTTTCTTTACAAATGGACGTAGTGTTTGTTTAACAGAGTTAAAAGGGTACCATGTTACTACCGGTGAACCTGTTTGCCAGCCCCGTCGTCCAAATAGTCGGATAGATAAAGTACGATATATGTTCAATAAAATAACTTAGTGTATTTTATGTTGTTATATAAATATGGTTTCTTGTTAAATAAGATGAAATATTTTTTAATAAAGATTTGAATTAAAGTGTAAAGGAGGAGATAGTTATTATAAACTACAAGTGGATATTGTGTCCTGTATGTGGAAATAAAACACGATTAAAGATAAGGGAAGATACTGAATTAAAAAAATTCCCCCTCTATTGTCCGAAATGCAGACAAGAAAATTTAATTTCATTAAATTTAGCGTCAAGCGTGTTTAAAAAAATTCGCTTCGCTCATGTAATTAGAAAAGGAAGAGAGGTGATTATCATGGCAATATTTCATTTATCTTTAAGTATAGCTAAAAGAAATGGAGGGGAGAGAAGTTTAATTGCAATGGCTGCGTATAGAAGTGGTGAACGCTTGTATAGTGAATTATACGAAAAGCATAATTACTATAATCATATGTTTTAATCAAGTTTAGGAGGAATTAATTATGAAGTGTAATGAATGTAACAGGGTTCAATTAAAAGAGGGAAGCGTATCATTTTCACAATCGAATTTACGACACAACCAAATTTTAATTTGGCTTTGCATTTTATCTTTTTTTAGCGTATTAAATGAAATGGTTTTGAACGTCTCATTACCTGATATTGCAAATGATTTTAATAAACCACCTGCGAGTACAAACTGGGTGAACACAGCCTTTATGTTAACCTTTTCCATTGGAACAGCTGTATATGGAAAGCTATCTGATCAATTAGGCATCAAAAGGTTACTCCTATTTGGAATTATAATAAATTGTTTCGGGTCGGTAATTGGGTTTGTTGGCCATTCTTTCTTTTCCTTACTTATTATGGCTCGTTTTATTCAAGGGGCTGGTGCAGCTGCATTTCCAGCACTCGTAATGGTTGTAGTTGCGCGCTATATTCCAAAGGAAAATAGGGGTAAAGCATTTGGTCTTATTGGATCGATAGTAGCCATGGGAGAAGGAGTCGGTCCAGCGATTGGTGGAATGATAGCCCATTATATTCATTGGTCCTATCTTCTACTCATTCCTATGATAACAATTATCACTGTTCCGTTTCTTATGAAATTATTAAAGAAAGAAGTAAGGATAAAAGGTCATTTTGATATCAAAGGAATTATACTAATGTCTGTAGGCATTGTATTTTTTATGTTGTTTACAACATCATATAGCATTTCTTTTCTTATCGTTAGCGTGCTGTCATTCCTGATATTTGTAAAACATATCAGGAAAGTAACAGATCCTTTTGTTGATCCCGGATTAGGGAAAAATATACCTTTTATGATTGGAGTTCTTTGTGGGGGAATTATATTTGGAACAGTAGCAGGGTTTGTCTCTATGGTTCCTTATATGATGAAAGATGTTCACCAGCTAAGTACTGCCGAAATCGGAAGTGTAATTATTTTCCCTGGAACAATGAGTGTCATTATTTTCGGCTACATTGGTGGGATACTTGTTGATAGAAGAGGTCCTTTATACGTGTTAAACATCGGAGTTACATTTCTTTCTGTTAGCTTTTTAACTGCTTCCTTTCTTTTAGAAACAACATCATGGTTCATGACAATTATAATCGTATTTGTTTTAGGTGGGCTTTCGTTCACCAAAACAGTTATATCAACAATTGTTTCAAGTAGCTTGAAACAGCAGGAAGCTGGTGCTGGAATGAGTTTGCTTAACTTTACCAGCTTTTTATCAGAGGGAACAGGTATTGCAATTGTAGGTGGTTTATTATCCATACCCTTACTTGATCAAAGGTTGTTACCTATGGAAGTTGATCAGTCAACTTATCTGTATAGTAATTTGTTATTACTTTTTTCAGGAATCATTGTCATTAGTTGGCTGGTTACCTTGAATGTATATAAACATTCTCAAAGGGATTTCTAAATCGTTAAGGGATCAACTTTGGGAGAGAGTTCAAAATTGATCCTTTTTTTATAACAGGAATTCAAATCTTTTTGTTCCATTAAAGGGCGCGATTGCTGAATAAAAGATACGAGAGACCTCTCTTGTATCTTTTTTATTTTGAGTGGTTTTGTCCGTTACACTAGAAAACCGAAAGACAATAAAAATTTTATTCTTGCTGAGTCTGGCTTTCGGTAAGCTAGACAAAACGGACAAAATAAAAATTGGCAAGGGTTTAAAGGTGGAGATTTTTTGAGTGATCTTCTCAAAAAATACTACCTGTCCCTTGCTGATTTTTAAACGAGCACGAGAGCAAAACCCCCCTTTGCTGAGGTGGCAGAGGGCAGGTTTTTTTGTTTCTTTTTTCTCGTAAAAAAAAGAAAGGTCTTAAAGGTTTTATGGTTTTGGTCGGCACTGCCGACAGCCTCGCAGAGCACACACTTTATGAATATAAAGTATAGTGTGTTATACTTTACTTGGAAGTGGTTGCCGGAAAGAGCGAAAATGCCTCACATTTGTGCCACCTAAAAAGGAGCGATTTACATATGAGTTATGCAGTTTGTAGAATGCAAAAAGTGAAATCAGCTGGACTAAAAGGCATGCAATTTCATAATCAAAGAGAGCGAAAAAGTAGAACGAATGATGATACTGTCCCTAAGACCGTACTAACAGAAGAACAGGAAGAAAAACTGTTAGCCTTTGCAAAAGCTGATAAAACCTACAGCAAAAATTATGATGAAATTCTGATACTCTTAAAAACAGGTCTTCGTATTTCAGAGTTTGGTGGTTTGACACTTCCAGATTTAGATTTTGAGAATCGTCTTGTCAATATAGACCATCAGCTATTGAGAGATACTGAAATTGGGTACTACATTGAAACACCAAAGACCAAAAGTGGCGAACGTCAAGTTCCTATGGTTGAAGAAGCCTATCAAGCATTTAAGCGAGTGTTAGCGAATCGAAAGAATGATAAGCGTGTTGAGATTGATGGATATAGTGATTTCCTCTTTCTTAATAGAAAGAACTATCCAAAAGTGGCAAGTGATTACAACGGCATGATGAAAGGTCTTGTTAAGAAATACAATAAGTATAACGAGGATAAATTGCCACACATCACTCCACATAGTTTGCGACATACATTCTGTACCAACTATGCAAATGCAGGAATGAATCCAAAGGCATTACAGTACATTATGGGACATGCTAATATAGCCATGACGCTGAACTATTACGCACATGCAACATTCGATTCTGCAATGGCAGAAATGAAACGCTTGAATAAAGAGAAGCAACAGGAGCGTCTTGTTGCTTAGTAGTACAAATGAATTTACTACTTATTTACCACTTCTGACAGCTAAGACATGAGGAAATATGCAAAGAAACGTGAAGTATCTTCCTACAGTAAAAATACTCGAAAGCACATAGAATAAGGCTTTACGAGCATTTAAGAAAATATAAAAAGATAATTAGAAATTTATACTTTGTTTAAAATAAAAAATTTTGAAATATTGTGATTAGCTTTGAATGAACAGGAATCAATCTGGAAAAGAAAATGCAGGCCAATCATTTTGCTTATGATAAAATAATCCGTATACTGAAAGTTAAAGATGATAAAATTAGTTACAAATACCTAAGAAGGAGTAGATATGATTAAATTTCAACATATAAGTAAAAATTATGGCAAGACTGCTATTTTAAAAAATATTTCAATGCAAATAAATACAGGCGAATTCATTTGCTTAGTTGGACCAAGTGGTAGTGGGAAAACGACTTTATTAAAGACGGTTAATCGACTAGTCACTCCTGATAATGGTCAAATTTTATTAGATAATCAATCAATTAATCAGTGGCAATTAAGAGAGTTACGCTTGCAAATTGGTTACGTGATTCAGCAGATTTCCTTATTTCCACATATGACTGTCTATGAAAATATTACTTTAATTCCCGAATTAAAAAAAATTCCTAAAGCTAAATGGCCGGAAATGGCAAATTTTTGGCTCAAAAAGGTTGGTCTAAATCCAAAAGAAGTCTTACATCGTTATCCCAAAGAGTTATCTGGTGGGCAACAACAGCGTGTCGGTATTGTGCGAGCATTAATTACGCAACCTAAGATATTATTGATGGACGAACCATTTAGTGCTTTGGATCCGTTAAGTCGTCAACAGTTACAGGACTTGCTCAAACAATTGCATGAAGAATTACATTTAACTGTTCTTTTTGTTACGCATGATATGGATGAAGCATTAAAGCTAGCTGATCGAATTGCAGTATTACAAAACGGTGAGCTAGTCCAATTTGCTAGTCCTTCAGATATTCAAAGCGATCCGCAAAATGCATTTGTTGCACAGGTTTTGAAAGGACGTGAATATGATGCCTAGCCTTTTACAAGCAATTTTTCAACATTTACAACTTTCTATGAGTGCATTGTTATTAGCAAGCCTCTTAGCAATTGGTTTAGCTTTAATTTTACAACCCTTTAAGCGTGTAGTTGCAGTTATTTTACAAATTACCGGAATTATGCAGACCATTCCCTCATTAGCCTTATTAGGATTATTTATTCCGTTTATGGGCATTGGCTTTACACCATCTTTAATTGCACTTATCATTTATGGGATTTTTCCTATATTACAAAATACGCTAGTTGGTCTAGCTAACGTTGATCCAAGTCTGGATGAGGCAGCGCGAGCCTTTGGAATGACGCGATGGGAGCGATTAAAAAAATTATCTTTGCCATTGGCTATGCCGATGATTTTATCTGGTATCCGGACTTCTGCCATCATGATTATAGGGACAGCTACACTTGCGGCTTTAATTGGAGCAGGTGGTCTAGGAACGTATATTTTATTGGGAATCGATCGTCAAGATAATCAGTTGATTTTAATTGGAGCGCTTGCTTCGGCAGGATTAGCAATATTATTTAGTTTTTTATTACAATGGCTTCAACGATTGAAGCTTAAGCAAGTTGGGATTACCTTTGTTAGTTTGATTGCCATAACAGGTTTAACTTTTGTGCCGTTCTTTTTACAAACACAAACCAATAATACAATCGTAATTGCTGGTAAATTAGGTGCTGAACCCAACATCTTAATACATATGTACAAACTATTAATTGAAGACCAGTCAGACTTGCATGTAGAATTAAAAGAAAATCTAGGAAAAACAAGTTTTTTATATCAAGCGTTAAAAAAAGGCTCAATTGATCTTTATCCAGAATTTACAGGAACGATTACGAGCACTTTATTGAAGCAAACACCAACAACTTCGACTGATCCTAAAACAGTTTATCAACAGGCAAAAAAAGGCATTTATCGGCAAGATCATTTAGTTTATTTGCAACCTATGGCCTATCAGAATACTTATGCATTAGCTGTACCAAAAAATTATGCTAAACAACATCAATTAAAGAAGATTAGTGACTTAAAAAAGGTAGAAAATCAAGCCATTGCTGGTTTTACCTTAGAATTTAACCAACGAAAAGATGGTAACCTCGGTTTACAAGAAAAATATCAGCTTTCTTTACAAGTCAAGACGATGGAACCTGCTTTACGCTATAAAGCACTTGAGCAAGGAAGTATTCAAATTGCTGATGTCTATTCAACTGATAGTGGCATCAAGAGATACAATCTAGTTTTACTTAAAGACGATCTTCAGCTTTTTCCACCTTATCAAGGAGCACCTTTAATTCGTGAGACTACCTTGAAAAAATATCCTGAATTAAAGAAAATATTAAATCAATTAGCTGGAAAAATTACTGAAGAGCAAATGCAACAGATGAATTACCAAGTCGATGTATTGAAAAAAAGTCCGCAAAAAGTGGCAAAGGAATTTTTGATAAGGCAACATTTGTTAAAAAATAGATAATTTTTACTTGCCCTGGAGCGTGCTCTAGGGTTTATTATTTATTTGTGAGGTGAAAATGATGAATATTAAAAAAGCAGCAGAATTATTTGGTTTAAGTGTGGATACGCTTAGATACTATGAACGAATTGGCGTGATTCCACCAGTTAAGCGCAATGAAAGTGGCTATCGCGAATATTCAGTGAATGATCTAAATTGGATTTATCTAGCAAAAAATTTACGTCATGCAGGTTTATCAATTGAATCGCTAATCGAATTCGTACAGCTGGCTCAAATGCGCGAGAAAACCAATGTAGCTGAGGCGCAGAAACAAATTCTACATGAACAGTTGGCTGAATTAAATGAAAAAATTCAAGAAATGGAACAAGTTAGAGCGTTGTTAAGTTATAAAATAGAAACTTATGATGAACTTTTGGCAAAATTTCAAGAAGGTAAGATGAATGAGAATACAATTGAAAAACTCTGGGAGAAAAAATTCTAAAATCACTTGCCATGGAGTTTATGCCAAAGTTTAGAATAAAATATATCAAGTAAAAGGAGAATCATAAAAATGAACACAATTGAATTAAATAATGGAGTAGTTATGCCACAATTAGGTTACGGAGTGTACCAAATTCCAGCAGAACAAACTGCAGAAGCTGTATATCAAGCAATTAAGGCAGGATATCGTTTGATTGACACTGCAGCGGTATATGGAAATGAAAAAGAAACAGGGGAAGGAATTAAGAGAGCGATTGAAGAAGGCATCGTTACAAGAGAAGAGTTATTTGTCACTTCTAAATTATTTATCTTACAAGCACCTGAAAATCGTGCAAAAGAAACTGTAGAACATTCATTAAAAGTGATGGGATTAGATTATTTAGACTTATATTTAATTCATCAGCCTTATGGGGATATTTATGGTGCTTGGCGTGCCCTAGTTGCTTTACAAAAAAGTGGAAAATTACGTGCGATTGGTATTTCTAATTTTAAATCGGCGAAAATGATTGAATTTGTTGGTTTAAATGAAGTAAAACCGCAAATTAATCAAATTGAAGTTAATCCATGGTATCAAAGAAATGTTGATCAAGAATGGCATGAAAAATATGGTGTACAAATCGAAGCCTGGGCGCCATTTGCAGAAGGTCGTCATGAATTGTTTACGAATCCGATATTAACTGAAATTGGTCAAAAATATCATAAATCAGTAGGACAAGTTGTATTGCGATGGTTGATGCAAAGAGGCATTGTAGCTTTGGCAAAATCAGTTCGACCTGAAAGAATGGCAGAAAACATTGATATTTTTGATTTTGAGTTATCTAGTGATGATATGGAAGTGATTGCTAACTTGGATTTACGAGAATCAGCATTTTTTGATCATGACGCACCTCAACAAGTCGAATGGTTTATGCAAAGAATGTTAGCAACAGAGGAATAATTGAGTAAACAAAAATTATCCATTCGTTTTAGTCGAAAGGTGAGAAAGTTGAAATATAAACATCAATTGTGGTGAGGAGAATGAAATGCACAAAAAGCAGGGGTTGATTTTACCTATTACATTATTTTCATATTTTTTATTTTAATGGATAACTCGATTATTTTTACGAGCTCATTACAAATTGGCGAGATTTTTCGTTTTTCACCAACTGAATTATCATGGGTATCCAGTGCCTTGACCAATACCATGCATCAAATTGGAGGACCATTGGGATTGGCAATTATTGTTTGAAACGCAAGCCAATTTAAGACGAAAATGATGTTAATTGCTTGTTATACGGCTGTTGCGATTGTTATCATTGTATTTGGCATGCTAAAAAAGAATAGATGAAAAAAGGACGGTTTGGTGTCGTCCGTTTTATCATTTCCAAAAACCGAAATCTTTCTTTTTGACTTCTTCTATGCTATAAAGTTTGGCTAAGCGCTTGAGTTCAGAAGAAAGATTTTCATATAATGCATTCCCGCCGCCTAAATTTTTTATAGCGGCTTTCAGATATAGATTATATTCCTCGATTGTTAATTTTTCTGGCTTTTCAGACATGGACATCACCTCAAACCAATTATAACACGTTTTGTAGAAAAGGTTTACATCGGAATGTTAAGATTATTTTACATACGATTAGTACAAAGTAGCTGATTTTTATTCGGTTTTATGCTAGAATTTAAGCAACTACTTGAGATTTTTTTCTTTTAGTAGCATTTTTTCGTCAGCAAGCGACTGATAATATTTTTAAAAAGGAGTGTCCTACTTGGATTATAAGGCATTTGACCCAGAATTATGGCAAGCAATTGAAAATGAAGGCGTTCGTCAACAAAACAATTTGGAATTAATTGCGTCTGAAAATATTGTTTCTAAAGGCGTTTTAGCAGCGCAAGGCAGTATTTTAACAAATAAATATGCAGAAGGTTATCCAAATAAACGTTACTATGGTGGTTGCGAATTTGTTGATGTTGTGGAAACTTTAGCTATCGAACGTGCAAAAGAACTTTTTGGTGCAAAATTTGCAAACGTGCAACCTCACTCCGGTTCACAAGCAAATACAGCTGCTTATTTAGCATTAATTGAACCTGGTGATACTGTTTTAGGTATGGACCTTTCAGCAGGCGGACATTTAACACATGGTTCACCTGTTAACTTTAGTGGCAAGACTTACCATTTTGTTGGTTATGGCGTTGATCCTACCACTGAAGTCATTGATTATGATGTTGTTCGTATTTTAGCACGCGAACACCAACCAAAATTAATCGTAGCTGGTGCCTCTGCTTACTCAAGAACGATTGATTTTGCAAAATTTAGAGAAATTGCCGATGAAGTAGGCGCAAAATTAATGGTCGATATGGCGCATATTGCTGGTCTGGTTGCTGCTGGTTTACATCCAAATCCAGTACCATATGCTGATATCGTAACAACAACTACGCACAAAACTTTACGCGGTCCTCGTGGGGGCATGATTTTGACGAATGACGAAGAATTAGCGAAAAAAGTGAATTCTGCTATTTTCCCTGGCATTCAAGGTGGCCCATTAGAACACGTGATTGCCGGTAAAGCTGTGGCATTTAAAGAAGCGTTAGATCCAAGTTTTAAAGAATACGCCCAACAAGTCATCAAGAATGCCAAGGCGATGGTGGATGTCTTTAATAATGAGCCAAAAGCCCGCTTAGTTTCTGGTGATACAGACAATCATTTATTACTAATGGAAGTGACTGGCTTTGGTCTAAATGGTAAAGAGGCTGAACATTTACTTGATTCAGTAAATATCACAGTAAACAAAAATTCTATCCCATTTGAAACATTAAGTCCATTCAAGACAAGTGGTATCCGTATTGGTACACCTGCGATTACGAGCCGTGGCTTTAAAGAAGAAGATGCTGCTAAAGTCGCTGAGTTAATCGTCAAAGTTTTATCAAATAAAGATGATGCCGATGTGCTTGCTCAAGTTAAACAAGAAGTGAAGAATTTAACGGATAAATATCCAATTTATAAAGGCTCTTTGTCAAATTGGACTGATGAGTTTTACAAAAGGAATGGGCAGAGATAGACAGCTGTTTGCTATCTCTGCTCTTTTTGTTATTTCGATTCAATTAAACCATTCATC